>CAZGWG010000063.1:0-17506 GCA_964529165.1 uncultured Sphingobacterium sp. | reverse complement strand
TAATTGCGAAAGATTACAGGTGTATTGACTGGACTTCCGGAAAATAATTTTGCAAAGGAATGATAAAAAAAACAGGTTTTACTATACCCCGGAAAATGAGAATTAAAAGAAAAGTCCCTAATTATTGAGGATAAAATGCGTGATCAGAAATCAAAAATATCATCCAAAAAAGACTTTTTCTTTCGGCTTGGATGGCTTTTATGATAGTCATCGTCCTGATCGTACTGATACTTCTTATAATCCGAATCGTAATTACTCTTTTTTGAATAATGTTCTGCTGAACGTTCAAGGATTTTTTCCAGTTCTCCACGATCAAGCCAGATACCACGGCAATCCGGACAATAATCAATCTCCACTCCTTTTTTATCTGCAATCAATAATGTGGTATGACAAGTAGGGCACTTCATAATTTTCTTTGTTTTGCCCTAAAATAGCCAATGAATCACCGATACAAAACTTTAACTTAAAAATTGACATTCCTGTGGACGAAGGCATAAAAAAAGCCGGCTGATTTCTCAGCCAGCTTACTCATAAGTTTTAAATTTATGAAACAGTTTTAAAGACATCCTCTTCAATAAAAGGCTGATTTCTCAAGCGTTTTCCGGTAGCCTTGAAAATTGCATTAGCAACAGCACCTCCTGTTGGTGGCAGAGCAGGCTCACCCAAACCGGTAGGATCAATTCCATTATCTACAAAATGTGTTTCAATTTCCGGCACTTCCTTCATTCTGATCAGGCGATAAGTATTATAATTATTCTGATCAGCTTGTCCATCCCTGAAGCTTAATTTACTGTACATTGCATGTCCCAGGCCATCAACTACACCACCCATCACCTGATGTACGGCTCCATTATGAGCCACAACCTGCCCGCAATCTGATACTGCATAAATCTTCTTAACAACAGGTAAATTATTACGCATAATCACATCAGCAACCTGAGCCACATAAGAAGCATGAGAGAAGTAAACACTGAAGCCTTGAGAAACATCTTTCTTCATGCCCCAGCCCGATTTTTCGGCCGCCAATTTGATCACTGACTCCATTCTGCTGATATCATAACGAATTTCCCCTACCGGAGAACGTTTTGCTTTGGCAAGAAGATCCAATCTGAACTGAACCGGATCCTTTCCTGCAGCATGAGCCACTTCATCAATAAATGCCTGCTCAGCAAAAGCAAGGAAATTGGTGATCGGAGCGCGCCAGGCACCTGTAGTGATTGGCGATTTATGTTCTACGGAATCGATCAGTAAATTATCTATTGCACCTGAAGGGAAATTATGTTCACGAGTTGGATTCCCTGAATTGATTCCTACTCCCCTTAATTTATAACCGGTCAAATTACCTGTTGCATCCAGAGCAGCCTCAAAACGATAACGCACTGCAGGACGATAAGTTCCGCCAGTCATGTCGTCTTCTTTTGACCATATTAATTTCACCGGCTTCTTAATTATACTTGATATTTCGGCTGCTTCAGTAACATAATCGTTCTTTAATCTCCTGCCGAAACCACCGCCTAAGCGGGTAAGCTGAAGGGTAATTTTATCTTCAGGTATATTCAGTAATTGCGAAACCTCAGCCCTGGCTCTCGCAGGAGTCTGGGTAGGTCCTACGAGCTCAACCCTATCGGCACGAACATCAGCGAAAAAGTTCATTGGCTCCATCGGACTGTGGGAAATGAATGGACACTGATACTCCCCTTTAATGACTTTGGCCGCATTCTTAAAGGCAGTCTCCACATCTCCATCTTTACGCCTTACAGTAACTTCCCCATTATCCATTAATGATAAAAAGAGCTTGTCGTGATCTTCAGTACTTTCCAGATCTGCATTTTTTTCATATTCAATTTTCAACAGTTTTCTGGCTTTGAGTACTTCCCAAGTCGATTTACCTATAACAGCCACATTATTTTTGAACGAAATCACATCAACTATACCAGGCATTGCCTTTGTAATTGCTGCATCAAAAGACTTTAGTTTCATTCCAAATGCCGGACGCTGAATCATCGCAAACACCATTCCTTCACGGTAAAAATCCATTCCGAATAATGGCTTTCCTGTTACGATTTTAATATTCTCAACATTCCGTACTGATTTACCAATCAGTTTAAAATCCTTACGATCTTTTAACTTAACGCTGGCAGGCACCGGAATCTTTGATGCAGCCTCAGCAAGTTCACCAAAACTTAATTTCTTTCCGGTACGGCTATGCGACACAAAACCATTTGATGCTGTACATTCTTCTGCAGGTACTGACCATTGTTTTGCAGCGGCTGCAATCAGCATAAATTTAGCGGTTGCACCGGCATTACGAAGTAATTTCCATGAATGCGGAACCGCCCCGCTCCCACCAGTAAGCTGACGATCAAACTTATTATCAAGATTGGCCTGAAGTACTTTTACCTTTTTCCAGTCTGCTTCCAGCTCTTCAGCCACCACCATTGGAAACGAAGTAATAATATTTTGCCCAAGCTCAGGGTTTGGAGACATAATAGTCACTGTACCATCGGTAGCAATAGATAAATAACTATTAAAACCGATATTCCCTGCAGCCATCGCAGAATTGGAAATAACTTCGGGAGTACTTGCTTCAGCACTGAACCAATTGAATCCAAGTACGAGACCTCCTCCTGCTATAGCAGTCTTTTTCAAAAAATCGCGCCTGCTGTTTGTTGTTTTAATTGTCATAATGATCAAATTTTAGAGCTGGCCAATTTTACTGCATCACGTATACGGTGATATGCACCGCAGCGACAAATATTTCCTGTCATAGTTACTTCAATTTCATCCATACTGGGTTTTGGATTTTGCTTCAACAAAGCTGCCGCGGTCATGATCTGACCAGCCTGGCAGTATCCGCACTGAGCTACATCAATCTCATCCCAGGCCTGCTGTAAAGGATGATCGCCTTTCTCAGACAATCCCTCAATTGTAATTACCTGAGAATTACCAACGGCAGATACAGGATACACACAGGACCTTGTTGCAGAACCATTTACATGAACTGTACATGCTCCGCATTGTGCAATACCGCAACCGTATTTGGTTCCAACCAGACCCAGATGATCGCGTAAGACCCATAATAATGGGGTATCCGCTTCTACATCAGCCTGCAAGGTTTTTCCGTTTATCTGAAGTTTATAAATGGCCATAGCTATATTTTGATTTAAGCTAAAATAACTAAAATAGATCAAATATAAAATGTAACAAAGTCGTTAATAAGCAAGTAGTCAAACATTAAAATCAGTTCAGAATATCTTCAAATACTCTTAATTGTTATCGTACACAGAAGAATTACATTGTAAATTACCGTAACTATGAATTCTTAAATTATATCAGTGGAAAATAAAAACCCGAATACAATTTTATGAACAAATTCAAAAAGAAAACTTCTATATTATTTACTACGGCATTGCTGGCATTAGGAGTTCACACACTCAGTGCTCAGCAAATCGATCTTCTCTTGAAAGGAGGTCAGGTAATTGACCCGGCAAACAAGATAAATGCCAAAATGGATGTAGCGATTGCCGGTGGAAAGATCGTACAGGTCGCTGCCAATATCCCAGCAAATTCGGCTAAGAAAACTGTGGATGTAAGTGGATTATATGTTACTCCGGGGATCATTGACATGCACGCCCACGTTTTTCAGGGGAATGATCTCGGATCTTATATTGCCGACGGACAGACTGCTGTTCCAGCGGATGCATTTACGTTCAGAGCCGGTGTAACTACCGTTGTAGACGCCGGATCATCAGGATGGAGAAACTTCCGCCTGTTTAAAGAACAGAATATCGACCGCTCCCAAACCCGTATCCTTGCCCTGCTAAATATTACCGGAAACGGAATGTATGGCCGTTTTGAAGAACAGGACAAAACTGATTTCAATCCTGAAATGACTTCTTACATGATTACTAAACTTTTCCCAAAGATTATTGTAGGTATCAAAGCTGCTCATTACTGGGGTGATTTTACCCAGGTTGACCGTGCTGTAGAAGCTGGAAAACTTGCTAAAGTACCTGTAATGGTCGATTTTGGTGAGCATCAGCCTACCAATTCCATAAAATCTTTATTCCTTGAGCATCTCCGTCCCGGCGATATATTCACCCATACCTTTGCGTACGGACCAAAAGATCGTGAGACTGTTGTAGATGATGATGGAATAGTAAAACCTTTTGTTTTTGAAGCTCAGAAAAGAGGAATATTATTTGACGTTGGTCATGGTGGCGGTGCCTTTTTCTGGCGTCAGGCGGTACCAGCCATTAAACAAGGATTCAAACCGGATGTGATCAGTACAGATCTTCATTCAGACAGTATGAATGGCGGAATGAAAGATATGGCAAATGTGATGTCAAAATTCCTGAATATCGGTCTTACATTGGAAGAAGTGATCGAAAAGTCAACTGCAAGTCCGGCAAGGGTAATCAACAGACCTGATCTTGGTAATCTTAGCGTTGGATCTGAAGCTGATGTAGCAGTTTTCAGCGTAAAGAAAGGTGAATTCGGATTTACCGATGTTCGTAGAAACACACTAAAAGGAACACAGAAACTGGACGCAGAACTTACCATCCGTGCAGGTAAAATCGTTTGGGATCTGAATGGTGTCAGCGGACCAATCTGGGATTCTCCACAGGCTATTACCAAGTAATTTATCTTAAGAACAAACTATATTATTACGAATGCAAACTTTTTTTAAAACAGCAAAGAACCTGTCGCTTTTCTTATTAGTTGCCCTTATAGCAACGAGTGTTAAGGCACAGGAGATTGACCTTCTGCTTAAGGGCGGACATGTAATCGATGCCAAAAACAAAATCAACAGTAAAATGGATGTGGCCGTCAAAGACGGTAAAATTTTTCGTGTAGCAGCAGATATTCCGGCAAGTTCAGCGAAAAAGACAGTCAATGTCAGCGGACTTTATGTGACTCCGGGACTACTTGACATTCACGGACATGTGTTTCACGGTACTGAGAATAATTACTTAAGCAATAGTCTGGATGCTCTTCCGCCTGATGGATTCACTTTCCGTGCGGGAGTAACTACTGTTGTAGACGCTGGTGGTGCAGGATGGAAAAACATTGATCTATTTAGAAAGAACATTGTTGAGCATTCTAAAACCCGCGTACTTGCCTTCATGAACATTGTGGGAGGGGGAATGCGCGGGGTTGAGGGCTATGAGCAAGATGAAAATGATATGGATGCTAAACTTACTGGTACCATTGCACAAAAGAATAAGGACATTGTTGTTGGAATTAAACTTGCACATTATATCGGTCACGACTGGGAACCCACAGACAAAGCAGTAGAAGCAGGCAGAATTGCCAGTATTCCGGTGATGGTGGATTTCGGAAAAGCTCTTCCCCCCCTGCCCCTTGAAGATTTATTGTTAAAACATTTACGCCCCGGCGATATCCTGACTCATGCTTACCGTTATGATCAGGAGTACGATAAAAACGGAACTATGATTGAACATAAACAAGCGATTGTTGATGTAAAAACAAAAAAGGTAAAACCATTTGTTTGGGAAGCACGCAAAAAAGGCTTGATTTTCGATGTAGGTCATGGTGGCGGAAGTTTCAACTGGAGTCAGGCGGTTCCTGCTATGGAACAGGGATTCCAACCTGATGTATTAAGCTCCGACCTGCATACCGGAAGTATGAATGCTGGTTTTAAAGATATGGCTAACCTGGCATCTAAGTTTTTGGTTTTAGGTATGCCTTTGGCTGATGTGATTGCTGCATCTACCTGGAATCCTGCTAAGGTAATTCAACGTCCTGAATTGGGTAATCTGAGTGTTGGCAGCGAAGCTGACATTGCAGTGTTCAAACTCAGAGAAGGCGATTTCGGATATATTGATGCGAGCGGAATGGCCTTGAGAGGGAAACAAAAACTGGAAGCAGAATTAACTTTACGCAGTGGCCGTGTAGTTTGGGATTTGAATGCCCTGAGCGCCCCATTAGCAAAATAATAATGAATATGAATCATTTCATACAGACAGGCAGATCCGTAATACTCGCGATCTGCCTGTCTGTTTCTGCACAAATTGTATTTGCGCAGGAAATCGACATCCTACTGAAAGGCGGACATGTAATTGATCCTAAAAATAAAATCAGTACAAAAATGGATGTTGCTGTCAGCAATGGCAAAATCCTGAAAGTTGCACCAAATATTCCTGCTGCAGGTGCCAAAAAAGTGGTGGATGTTAGTGGGATGTATGTCAGTCCGGGATTAATTGATATTCATACGCACGTTTTCACCGGACCGAATCCGGGTTTCGGCCATGGCTCCTCAAGTGTAAAACCTGATGATTTCACTTTTCGTGCAGGAATTACTACCGTGGTGGATGCAGGAACATCGGGTTATAAAACCTTTCCTTTATTCAAGGAACAGATTATTGATCGTTCCCGTACACGTGTTCTTGCTTATTTGAATGTATTTGCACCGGGAATGGTGGGTACTTCTGCTGAACAGGAAGATATGAAAGCTTTGGAAATTGAAAAAGCAGATGAAACCATCAAAAAATATGCAGACAATATTGTCGGTGTAAAGATCGGACATTATTCAGGCAAGGACTGGAAGCCATTTGATGATGCAGCTTCATTGGCACATGCCAATAATCGTCCTCTTTTTGTGGAATGCCATATCACTGAGTTCTCCCTTGAGGATCAGTTAAACCACATGAAAGCAGGTGACATCATTACTCATGCCTATGAGAATGTTTCAGAACGTATGCCTGTAGTGGATGAGAACGGGAAGGTTCGTCCATTTGTGCTGGAGGCCCGTAAAAAAGGCATTTTATTTGATGTGGGTCATGGCGGTGTTGGCTTCTGGTTTAATCAGGCTGTTCCTTCGGTAAAACAAGGCCTTGCCCCCGATACCTTCGGAACCGATATGCACCATAACAGTGTTAATTCGGGCATGAAGGATATGCTGAACCTGATGTCGAAATATCTGAACATGGGCATGCAGGCTGAAGATATCATTCAACGTGCAAGCTGGGGAGCAGCTACTGCAATTAAACGACCTGACCTGGGTAACCTTAGCGAAGGTGCTGTTGCTGATATTGCAGTGATTAAGGTGCTCGACGGCAAATTCGGATTCCTCGATGCAGGAGGCTTTAAGCTGGAAGGAAATAAAAAATTCCAGGCTGAAATGACCATCCGTGCTGGAAGAATTGTTTGGGATTTGAATGGAATGGCCGGCGTACCTTGGAGCAAGGATTTGAAGTAGGATTATTGAAGAGGCTCCGGGGACGGAGCCTTTCTTGTTAATTACCAGAATACCAGTTTAATTTTTTGTAATATGGCTAGTCATCATTCTTTAAAGAATATAAACCCATTTACAATCAAAGGATTAATCAGGAATTTCTATCTTTGTAGCTTGTTATTCTAGTCAAACATATTATCCAGGTCTTCCGGAAAGACAGTCTCGATAAAACGGGCAATTAACGCATAATAAACTCCTGTTTTTTATGTCTGGATAAACTCATTCATTTATTTCACTCAATATTAAACAATTACCATTGATAAAACATCAATGGTATCAACATTTGCAGCAGATTAATAATGAATAACAAACGACTAATAAGCCGAAATATAGAACTTTTTTATAATAAGGCATCAGAAGAAAGCCGACTTGACAACGGGATAGGGATCTTTGAATTTGAAAGAACCAAAACCCTGATCGAAAAATACATTAAACCTTCAGCATTAAAAATAATTGACATTGGTGGAGGTACAGGAAAGTATTCGGAATGGCTTGCTAAAAAGGGGCATCATGTTCATTTGGTGGAACCTGTTTTAAAACATATCAGAATAGCCCAAAAGAGAGCAGATAATACAAAGGGCAAATTCTCTATTCATCTGGGAGAATCAAGAAATTTGGAATTTCCGGATAATTATGCAGACCTGATCCTGTTGCATGGACCACTTTATCATCTGCAAAAAAAGGAAGACAGAGAATTAAGCATTCGTGAAGCCAAACGGGTTCTAAAAAATGAGGGAATTATATTAGGTTTCGCTATTAATGCCACTTCCTCAACTTTGACTGGTCTTTTAAATGGTCTCATTCACCAAAAGCCTTTTTTTGAAATGTGCAAAAAAGAATTGACAACTGGAATTCACCATCCAGAAGTTGATTTTCCATGGCTCCTGGCAGAGGCATTTTATCACAAGCCAGATCAACTGAAAGCTGAATTTACAAGTCAAGGATTAACCCCGCTTAATCTTCATGCAGTAGAAGGCATGGCCTGGTTGGATAAAGAATATTTTACAAGTATGTACAACAGCAACAGAAAAAAGACATTGCTCGAGCTTGTTCAGGTTACCGAGAATGACACTTATCTCTTAGCCTTTAGTCCGCACATGATGATTGCGGTACAAAAAAGATAGAACTATGGAAAAGAAAGAAAAATACTACAGAGCACTAATAGAAAATAATGGTCAACTAAATGAAATTGATCTGGGAGAAAAAATAGGACTTAATGAAGATGAAACACGAGAAATAATTGTAAACCTTCTATCTGAACATAAAATTGAGTATGCAGAAAACAGAGCCTGTAATTACAGTCTTATGAAAAGCCAGAGGAACAAAAATAACAATAAGTATTAATCTTTAAATTAACGGCAGTTAGGGCTATAGCTCCAACTGCTGTTAACCTAACTGATACGGAACAGCAATTCATCTGATCCTGCGCAAAAGCATCAAACATTATATCTAAACCTGTACTGTCAGGTCCAACAGAAAATAAACCAATAATCTACTCTCCTAATTTGTCGTCCTAAAAATTGCAATTATTTTGCGTAGCTAAATAACTACACTTAAATTAGTAGCCAAATAACTACACGATGAATTTAAGACGAGACGTATTTCAAGCCATTGCTGACCCGACACGAAGGGCAATACTTTTATTACTGACTTCCCAGTCAATGACAGCCGGTGCAATCGCTGCAAACTTTGATACTGCCCGGCCAACGGTTTCAAAGCACCTTCAGATCCTTGCTGAATGTGAACTATTAAAGCCGGAACAAAGTGGAAGGGAAATTTATTATCAGCTTAATCCATCAAAAATGCAAGAGATAGCTGAATTCATCGAACCATTCCGCAAAATGTGGGATGTGAGATTTAATAAGCTGGAAGAGGTAATGAAAAAATACAAAACAAAATAAAACATGGAACAAAAAACAAAAGTCAGTGTTGAAGATAACAAGCAGGAAATTCTGATAAGCAGGGAATTTGACCTGCCTTTGGAATTACTTTTTAAAGCGTACGAAGAGCCCGAACTTTTTGAAAAGTGGATGGGAACGAAAATATTAAAGCTGGAAAATAAAAAACATGGTTCATTTGCTTTTGAAACATCCTATAACGGGAATGTTGTATTCCGGGCCAATGGAACAATTCATGAATTTATTCCGAATCAAAGAATTACAAGAACATTTGAAATGGAAAACACCCTCTTTCCTGTTCAGCTAGAATTCCTTGAATTTGAAAAACTTACAGCGGAAAGAAGTAAACTCACCATGCACATTATATTTAAATCAATTGAGTTTAGAAATCAACTATTGCAAATGCCTTTTGCACAAGGTTTAAATATGGCTCACAACAGATTGCAGGAAATCGTAAATAAAATAAGATAATAATGACTAAAAGGAACAAAATCATCTATTGGATAGTTACTGTATTCCTTTCAACAGGAATGTTAGCAGGAGGAACGCAGCAAATGCTGCAAATAGGCGGATATAATGAAATAGTAAGTAATCTGGGCTATCCCCTATATCTTTTATCCATCATCGGGACATGGAAAATCTTAGGTGTCGTCGCTATTCTGATCCCCAAATTCCCCCTATTAAAAGAATGGGCTTATGCCGGATTCTTCTTTGTTATGTCGGGGGCTTTCATTTCTCATCTAGCAGTTGGACAAGCTTTTGCAGAAGCCATCCCCTCATTAATACTATTGATTGTGACGATACTATCCTGGTATTTGAGACCTGCAGACAGAAAAATTAATTTGTAAAAAGAGTATTCAGCTATGAAAACACAGGCAGAACACTTTTTTGAAAAATCACAAAAGTGGAAAAAAGAATTTGATCTATTGAGGGAAATCATCCTTGAAAATGAATTACTTAAAGAAGATTTTAAATGGATGCATCCCTGTTATACTTATGAAGGAAAGAACATTGTTCTCATCCATGGATTTAAAGAATACTGTGCCTTATTGTTTCATAAAGGAGCTTTATTCGGTGACAAGTACAGTATTTTAATACGGCAAACCGAAAATGTCCAATCTGCAAGACAAATCAGATTTACTGATATTAGTCAAATCATCCAAATAAGATCCCTGATTAAGGAATATATCGGCGAAGCTATTGAAATTGAAAAATCAGGAAAGAGAATAGTTTTGAAAAAAGCTACTGACTATCCGATTCCTGCAGAATTTCAGGAAACATTAAATAAGAATAAGGAATTGAAAGAAGCATTCTATTCACTTACACAGGGGCGACAAAAAGGATATTTATTCTATTTCAATCAGGCCAAACAATCCGAAACACGTAAAAAGAGAATTGAAAAATACTATCAGCGCATACTTGCCGGAAAGGGTTTAGACGATTAGAAAAAATCATAGATCGTTCTTTTTTAACAGTCCTGAAATAAGGATATTTTGTGACCGCTGCTGCCTTTGTATCCCTCTTTGCAGAAAGCCTTTATAGCTATTTCCCATTCCCTATCTATTCCCTATTCCCTATTCCCCATTATTCCCCATTCCTAATCAAATTTATTATTAGAAAATTAAAGATTATTTGCGAAACCGAACAGTTGCTCTTATATTTGCAACCAAATAGTTTCCTATTAGATGATTATGTTTAAGTTCAAGAATAAAATTGGAATAATTTACCTGCTAACATAGTCAGTGATAGAAACAGAAAATCAGAGAACTAAATATCAAACTAATAAAAGACTGATTAAATGAAAAAAAACTTACAATTCGATTTCCTTACGGACAAGAAAAAAAACACTTTGACAATCAGACGTGAATTCAAAGCTAGCCGGCAATTGATCTGGGATGCCTATGCAAAAAGTGAGCTGCTTGAGCAATGGTTTGCTCCAAAACCCTTAAATACCAAAACAAAATCAATGGATTTCAGAAATGGGGGGCATTGGATCTATGCAATGGTTGAGCCGGATGGTAAAGAACATTGGGGTCGTACTGACTATCTTGAAATTGAGCCGATCAACCGTTATACAGCACTTGATGCATTTTGCGATGAGAATGGAGAGATCAACTCCGACTTACCCCGGGCAAATTGGGATGTATGCTTTTCTGACTGGGGATCGAATGTGATGGTTGAAACTATTGTAACCTATAAATCGTTAAAAGATTTGGAATCAATAATACAAATGGGAATGCAGGAAGGATTGGCTTCTGCTATGGAAAGACTGGACGAATTAATCTCAAAAATTAAATAAAAGATATGAAACAGAAAATCATGTTTGTACTAAGTCTTCTTACCGGACTTATGCTTATTAACGCAGGACTAAATAAATTCCTAAACTACATTCCCGTTCCTGATGATTTGCCTGAAAACATGCAAAAAATCAATACTGCATTCATGGAGATCGGCTGGATCATGCCGCTGGTAGGTACTGCAGAAATAATTGGGGGTCTTCTATTCATTATTCCCAAAACCAGAGCCTTAGGCGCCCTGGTTATTTTCCCGGTGATGGTCGGAATTTTATTGACACATATCATCAGTATGCCATCTGGTTTAGTTATGGCAATTGTATTGATATCGATTAATTTATGGGTGATTTATGAAAACAGACATAAATACATAGCATTAATCGGATAAAATAAACTTTACAGGATTCATAAAAAACACTCAAACAAGAGTATTTTTATGAAAATCTGTAAGCTTAAAGCAATGAATAAAATAATCTGGATTGCTCTGGCATTCCTTGCCGGAGCATTTTTACCCATTCAGGCCGGGTTAAACGCCAAACTAGGAAAGGCAGCTGAAAGTCCTGTTTATGCCTCAATGCTATCATTTGTAATTGGCGCGTTGGGTTTAATAAGCTATATCATAATAACAAAGCAATCGGTTTCCTGGTCGGGTATCAGAGAGGCTCCTGCCTATGTTTGGATTGGAGGTTTATTAGGTGCGTTCTATGTCACAGTCACCGTCTTAGCCTTTCCTAAATTAGGCCCGGGCTTAACTTTCGGACTGGTTATAGCTGGTCAAATGATCATTTCGGTTTTGCTCGAACATTTCAATATATTGGTAAATCAGCAAAGTTCTATCAGTTTGATGAAATTGCTTGGAGTATTACTGGTAATAGCAGGGGTCATCATCATAAGAAAATTTTAATAGGTCAGCGACTGATTTGTCCGGATACATAACTAAAACAAATCCTTTTAATACCTTCGCCCCAGTATCTCAGTAAAAGAACATGAATTCAAAGTCAGCCACAAGTTCAGACTCATTATCCTTTAAAGAATTTTTTGAGTTATGTTATTGGAGAATAGTCAAGCTGTTTTCAAAAAACCTCAATAACAATTCTCATTATAAATATTTCTACACTGATAATTTTTCTATCCCTGAAGAGTTTTACAAAGACAAAATCATTCTGGATATCGGCTGTGGCCCCAGAGGATCTCTGGAATGGGCCGATATGACTAAAGAGAGAATAGGGATGGATCCGCTGGCAGATCAATATCTCAAAATGGGTGCAAAGGACCATAAGATGAGTTATATTAAGGCTTATGTTGAGCATATCCCCTTTCCTGACAATTATTTCGATGTTATTTGTTCCTTTAACTCGCTGGATCATGTTGAGAATATGGAGCTTGCCTGTAAGGAAATACAAAGAACCTTAAAAAGTGGTGGTATATTTTTATTGCTGGTAGATATTCATACACTGCCAACCTTAACTGAACCACAAACCATGAACTGGAATTTTGTGAAGGAATACTTTCCTGAATTTGAAATTCTGGAAGAGAAACATCTGGAGCGTACAGAAACGTATAAAATCTATAGCAATGTACGAAATAGCATACCAGTTAAAGATAATGCAGTAAGGGGAGTTCTGACAGCAAAACTAAGAAAGCCTGCCTTAAAGGACTAAAAAAATCACTCATTCATTGGTATTCAGTAAGGCAACATTAATTATTTGACTCTCTTGAATCTTCTCTGGTCAAAACCAATCAGATTGTTGAAATGCAGATTATGAAAACAGCCGGATAAAATGTCTTTAAACAAAATCCATTTCCCATATAATGACTTAAAACACACAAAAGAATTGGTTTATGACCAGCATGGTTTAGTCATAAAAGACCTGTTAATCCATCCAGAAGGAAGTAATTATAGTGCCTGCTCCTATCAACTGAATGGAAAAGTAATTGAATACCGGAAATCCAAAATCACGCCTTCAAAAACAGGTCAGTTTGTAACAATATGGAAAAGAACTAAAGAAGGAATTACACGACCATTCAATAGTTCTGACAATTTGGATTTCATCATTATTTCTTCGTTCCATGTTCAAAATTTCGGGCTGTTTATTTTTCCAAAATCAGTTTTAGAAGACAAAGGAATAATTAGTCACAAGGGTAAAGAAGGGAAGCGGGGTATAAGAGTTTATCCTGCATGGGATATTGTAAAAAATAAACAGGCAGAAAAAACTCAAAGCTGGCAGATCAGATATTTCCAGGAAGTTAAAAACAGTCATTTATTCTGCCCTGAGTTGATAAAAGCATTTCAAAAATAGGCCTGGAGAATAAAAATACAGACTATTCAAACTAAGTCTTCAATTTAACATTATCTGAATCTACAGCAATCTGGGTTAGCAGGATTTTTCAAAAATATAGCATTAAATTCCTAAATTGATTTCTTAAAACCATTTGCATTCAACGAAAAAAAATGAAAAAATCAAACCCGAATCTGTTCACTCTAATGTTAATTTTCGTTCTTAATTTAAGCTTTGTAGTTCCAGGATTTTCAGCATTGGGATCTGTTCTGAAAGCGGATAATAATATTTCGCTAACTGATGCCCGGCGAAACAATTGGAACGGCTTTGAAATCATTGAGTTTAAATTTGATGGAGTAGAGGCTAAAATTGTTTTCCCAAATAAGCCTAATTCCACAAGAAAATGGATCTGGCGCACGCAATTCTGGGCTCATGAACCACAAACGGATATCGCTTTATTGAATCAGGGATTTCATGTGGTTTATGTAGATGTAGTGGATTTATATGGAAATACAACTGCAATCAAGAGACTAAGTGATTTCTATGCGTTCCTGATTAAAAATTTCAGCTTAAATAAAAAAACTGTACTTGAAGGTATGAGCCGGGGTGGTTTGGATGCTTTTAACTGGGCTTCAGAAAATACGGATAAAGTATTTTGCATTTATGTTGATGCACCTGTCTGTGATATTAAAAGCTGGCCTGGAGGTTTGGGAAAGGGCGATGGATCAAAAAATGATTGGGAGAAATGTCTGAAAGCCTATGAACTGACCGAGTTGACTGTACAGGAATTTAAAGGAATTCCACTGAATAATTGCCTTAAACTCGCTAAAGCTAAAATTCCGCTGATCAGCGTTTGCGGGGATGCTGATACGGTTGTACCTTTTGAGGAGAACAGCCTTAAACTGGCTGAAATTTATCGTGCTGCAGGTGGTAAAATCGAATTGATTGTAAAGAATGGAATTGGTCATCATCCACACAGTCTGAAAGATCCGAAGCCCATTGTTGATTTCATTTTAGAACATACACAAAATCAGTAAAAGCGATTGGATTGGCTATTAATTGATATCAGTTTTTGTAATATAAGCGTATTCAGTTAATCTAATTCTGAAATGGTATTAACTGACTGACTAAACAGAATCTAATTCAATAATTAAAATGAAACAGACCATACTCGGTGCAAATGGCACAATAGGCAAATTACTGGCAAAAGAGCTGCTGAGCTATACTCAAAACATCCGCCTGGTAAGTAGAAATCCTGAAAAGATTAATGATTCTGATGAATTATTTCCGGCCGATCTCACTGATGTCAATATGCTTGATAAGGCAATTGAAGGTTCAGATATTGTTTACCTGGTTGTTGGATTTGATTACAATTTAAAGACCTGGCAGAACAATTGGCCTAAGTTAATGAAAGGAACAATTGAATCCTGTGTCAAACACAAGGCGAAGCTGGTTTTCTTTGACAACGTGTATATGTATGATAAAACTGCAATACCCAATATGACCGAAGATTCTCCGGTAAATCCACCGAGTAAAAAAGGCTCAGTAAGAAAAGAGGTTGCTGAAATGTTGCTAAAGGCGATAGAAGAAAAAAAGATTGATGCATTGATTGCCAGAGCTCCTGATTTCTATGGGCCAGGGAATCAAAACAGCTACTTAATTCAAGTAGTTTACAATAACCTCATTAAAGGAAAGAATGCCAATTGGTTTATTGATGCAAATAAAAAACATTCTTTCATCTATACCCCTGACGCGGCAAAAGCCACAGCCTTGTTGGGAAACACCCCCGACGCATATAATCAGCTATGGCATTTACCGACTGACGACCATTCACTTAATGGTCAGGAATGGCTTGAGCTATTTAATAAAGAAATGAAAACCAGTAAAAAACTAAGTGTAATACCCATGTTCCTGATCAAAATTCTGGGTATTTTTATGCCATTTATGAGGGAGATGCCCGAAATGATGTATCAGTATAACAAGGATTATTTCTTCGATAGCAGCAAATTCAAAAAGCGATTCAGCTTTACACCTACCTCCTACCAGATTGGTGTAAAAGAAATTGTTAATGCCTGAAAAGACAGACTTACAGTCATTAGCTTTTAGATAAAGGAAACTTAACAGCTTTTTTTATCTTTGGCGCATAAATACGAAGATCATGAGCGATACTATTTCCTGTCCAAAATGCAAATCTGAATTTACTTATCAGGATCAAAATCTGATGATTTGTTCACAGTGTTTCCATGAATGGGATCCTTATGAAGAGCCCATAGAAACAGATAGCATACTTAAAGTATTGGATTCTAATGGCAACGAGTTAAAAGATGGTGATTCTGTTATTGTGATTAAAGATCTTCCGGTAAAAGGAGCTCCTAAACCAGTCAAAGCCGGCACCAAGGTAAAAAACATACACCTCAGTGATGGTGATCATAATATATCTTGTAAGATTGATGGATTTGGCTCTATGGCTCTCAAATCTGAATTTGTTAGGAAGGCCTGATTTTACTCAAATTCTAAACAGGAATTTTAATATCTTGAATTCTGACTATTCCTGCAAGCTAGGGTAATACCGATTCAAAATATTATATATTTATTTTGATATTCGAGATATTTCTTATGTTCAAAATGCAAATCCCTGGTAAATTCCTCCTGCTTTCATTAATTATTTTCAATACAATATCCGGCCTTTATGCGCAAATCCCAAAGATTGTGGGACATCGCGGTTTAGAGCAATATGCTCCTGAAAATACAGAAGCTAATTTCAGGATCAGCCTTGAATTGCATATCGGAATTGAGGTAGATGTACGACGAACAAAGGACGGAGTTTGGGTTTGCCTGCATGATGACCTTGTTGACCGCACAAGTAATGGCAAAGGCAGTGTCAAAGACTATACCTTTAATGAACTTCAAAAGCTTGATGCAGGTTCATCCATGTCAGATTACTTCAAAGGAGAACGTATTCCGAAATTTGAGAGTTTACTTTCCCTGTTAAAGGCTCAAAATAAAGCTGATCACTTCTTAGCAATTGATTTGAAAGACAAAGGTGAGAACGCAGAAAAGGACTTGGTATCGATGGCAAGAAAATATGGTGTGCTGAAACAACTTCTCTTTATAGGATATACAATCACTGATATATCCATAAGGAGAAAACTATATGAGGCAGATCATGAAACTCAAATTGCAGTACTTGTAAACAAACCTTCAGACCTGGCAAAGGCATTAAATGATCCTTATGCAAACTGGACTTACAATCGCTATATTCCAGACAAGACGAGTGTTGAAGCAATACATACTGCCAACAAAAAGGTCTTTGTTGTTGGCTCCAGTCATATCATCACTGATTGGAGAGCAGGTTCAAAACAAGCAAAAGAAGCAGGAATTGATGCCGTTCTTACCGACTATCCATTGGAATGGCAGCAAGCTTTACATCTTAAAAAGTTATAAATCATTCGAAAATCTCCGCTTCAGAATAATATAGAAGTCAGGATAGTAATTCTATTTAGAGTTAGGTTCGATAAGCATTAGTTTTTTCACGTACCAGGATGAGCTTTCAGGCATGAAGTGTCAGCTATCTTAAAACTGCGTTTATGAGTGGATTACGGGCATTTATGAGCGTTTATGAGTAAAATATGAGTAAGTTCTGATGTTTGTCCTGTAATTGTATCTGATGTCAGATTTTGAACAGATGAAGCAGGGGCCGGATATTACTGGGGAAAATCAGGTTTATTGTAAACTTTATGCCGTATGACTTTTATTTTAGTAAACACTATTCCGTAA
>CAZGWG010000062.1:0-17731 GCA_964529165.1 uncultured Sphingobacterium sp. | reverse complement strand
TCCTCCCCTACCAGAATCTTAGCATTTTCGTTTAAAGTTCCGTCATCATTCAGAATATCAATTACCGGGAGCTTATGCTTTAATCCCAGTTCATAGTCATTCAGATCATGTGCGGGGGTCACTTTAAGACAGCCTGTACCGAACTCCATGTCTACATAATCATCCTGTATAACAGGTATTTCTCTGTTTATTAAGGGAACATATACCTGCTTTCCTTTAAGATATTCAAATCTGCTGTCATTGGGGTTGATACAGATTGCGGTATCGGCCATGATTGTTTCAGGCCGTGTTGTAGCAACGACCAAATGATCAGGCTCCCCCTTAGCCGGATTGACAATAGAATACCGGATATAGTATAACTTCTGATTAACTTCCTTGCGAACAACCTCTTCATCTGAAACAGCGGTCTGGCCCTTCGGATCCCAGTTCACCATGCGTATTCCTCTGTAGATCCAGCCCTTTTTGTAGAGGTGAATGAAGGTATCAATTACCGCTTCTGAAAGATCATCTTCCATCGTAAAGCGGGTTCTGTCCCAATCACAGGATGCACCCAGCTTTTCCAGTTGTTTGAGAATAATCCCGCCATACTTATCTTTCCATTCATAAGCATAATTGAGAAATTCCTCTCTGCTGACATCCTTCTTCTCTATACCCTGTTCCTTAAGCAGGGCAACCACTTTTGCTTCAGTTGCAATGGAAGCATGATCAGTACCGGGAACCCAGCAGGCATTTTTACCCTGCATTCGGGCTTTGCGAATCAGTACATCCTGGATCGTATTATTGAGCATATGCCCCATGTGCAATACACCGGTGACATTGGGAGGTGGAATTACAATCGTGTAGGGTTCTCTTTCGTCGGGCACCGAACGAAAAAACTTTTTATCAAGCCAATATTTATACCATTTATCCTCAGTCTCTCTGGGATTATACGTCTTAGGAATACTCATTTAATATAGGGGAAAATTAACATGCAAAAATACGTTTTTGGCAGGTATTAATGGAATATCCGACTTCTGAATTTTTATCAAAATCCGTTTTAAAATGCAAAATATATCTAAAATGCTCAACTTATCCATCAATAATGAGGTATTAATACAATAAACTGTTCATTTATGTGTTAATGTAGAAACCAGTTTATTAAACCATGAAAATCATCTCCTGGTCAAATATTACCTATTTTCTACTCAATTATCTCAAATTAGGCAGAATACTTTCCTGGTTTAATAAATAGATCGCCGCAATATTTTCGATTTCATCCGGATAACTGCTATTTTTACGTTCTTTTTATACTAACCAAAACATCATGAATAAGAATTACGTTAAATTACTGCTCTTCGGGGCCATTTGCACCTTGTCTTTGCAGGTCTCTGCACAGCATGATTCAAAACCGGTAAAAAAACTATCATTTATCGATAAATCGGCGATGGATCTGACGAAAAAACCCGGCGATGATTTTTATAATTATGCCAGCGGAACCTGGATAAAAAACAATCCGGTTCCTGCAAAAGAAACCCGCTGGGGAAGCTTTAACCTGCTGCGCGACTTTAATATCAATGCCGTTAAAACTATTCTCGCTGAATCTGCAGGTAATAAGAAGGCCTCACCCGGTTCAGTAGAAAAAAGGGTGGGCGATTTCTATGCTGCAGGTATGGACAGTATGACTATTGAAAAACTGGGGTATAGCCCGATTAAAGCAGACCTTGATAAAGTAGCACAACTATCCGACCTTAAAAAGGTGGTCTCCCATGCAGCAGAAATGAGAACCTATGGAGCGGGGTCTCCGTTTTTTTCTTTTTTTGTCGGTCAGGACAGGAAATATGTTAAGAATATTGTCCCTCAATTGTTTCAGGGAGGAACTACCCTCCCCGATCGGGATTATTATTTAAAAAATGATCCAAGAAGTCTGAAAATTCAGGAAGCTTATAAGATTTATATCACTAAACTTTTCACGCTTACAGGGTCAGCCCCCGCAGAAGCTGAAAAAAATGCAGGCATAATCTTCAATATAGAGAAGAAACTGGCAGATGCTCAGATGAGCCGGGTAGAGATGCGCGATCCTTATAAAACGTACAATAAGTTTGCCATTGCAGATCTCAGCAAAAGTACTCCTAACCTTAACTGGGAAACCTTACTTCCTTTAATGAAGGCTAATGGACAAGACACTGTATTAGTTAATTCTCCAAAGTTCTTTACAGATTTGGACAATTTACTTAGTTCCACACCTCTGGATGATCTTAAAACCTACCTGAGGTGGAATGTTCTTAAAAGCTCTGCAGCATACCTGAGTTCTGATTTTGTTGATGCCAACTTTGCCTTTAATCAGGTCTTAACAGGTCAGAAAGTTCAAACACCTCGTTGGCAGCGAATGTCTTCTCTAACTGATGGTTCAGTCGGTGATCTCCTTGGTCAGCTTTACGTTAAAAAGCACTTCAAGCCCGAAGCAAAAGCGAGAATGCAGGAATTAGTGAGTAATCTGGTAAAAGCTTATGAGATCAGGATAAAAAACCTGGATTGGATGTCTGAAGTTACCAAGCAAAAGGCACTGGATAAACTGCATGCATTTACTCCTAAAATTGCTTATCCTGACAAATGGAAAAATTACGAGGGATTGGAAATAAAAAGAGGAACCTTTTTAGATAATGTAAGAAATTCAGGAGCCTGGAGTTATACTGAAATGGTGAACCAACTGGGCAAGCCTGTAGACAAAACTCGCTGGGCAATGACAGCACCAACCGTTAATGCTTATTATAATCCGGTAAACAACGAAATTGTATTCCCTGCGGGTATTCTGCAATTCCCATTCTTTGATCCGAATGCAGATGATGCAGTAAACTATGGCGGTATCGGAGCTGTTATCGGTCATGAAATCTCTCATGGATTCGATGATTCAGGCAGTCAGTATGATAAAGACGGTACTTTGCGTAACTGGTGGACAGATGAAGACAGAAGCCGTTTTCAAGTCAAAGCAAATGCCCTGCAGGAACAATTTGATGCTTATACCGTATTGGATACAATTCATGTTAACGGAAAACTGACACTTGGTGAGAACATTGGAGATCTGGGTGGACTCAATGCAGCTTATGAAGCCTTCAAAATGACCAAACAAGGCCAAAGCAACGTTAAGATTGATGGATTTACCCCAGATCAGCGCTTCTTTCTTTCGTGGGCACAAGTCTGGAAAGGTAATATTCTGAATGAAACTGCGGCACAGTTAATTGTAACTGATTCGCATTCTCCCGGTCCTTACCGTACGATCGGAGCACCTGTAAATATGGATGCCTGGTATGAGGCATTTGATATTAAGCCCGGAGATAAACTTTACAAAAAGCCGGAAGAACGTATCAAAATATGGTAATATAATTCTAAAAAACAGTGTTAATTTGAATTTAAGCCCTTTGTTTGAGTATTTTCGAACAAAGGGTTTTTTAAATGAATTATATCGACCTGTTATTAATAGCCATAATCCTGCTGGCCACCTGGCACGGCTGGCGTAATGGCTTTCTGGTATCGATTACTGAAATACTGATCTGGCTTGGCAGCTTCCTCACCGCATTACTGTTTTCAGAATTCATCGCGGTAGCCCTTTATAAGCTTTTTAAAATTTCCATTTTATGGCTTAGACCCCTGAGTTTTATTCTGTTATTGGCTGTATTCAGCCGGATTATTTATGCTACCTGCGACAGAATCACTGATAATATACCTGAATGGAAGCATGAACACCGCTTAAATAAGCTTATCGGAATAATCCCCGGATTATTTTCAGGCTTGTTCTATGCCCTTTTGTTTTCGCTTTTCTTTCTCCTCTACCCTGTTGGAGAAGCGACAAAAGAAGCCAAGCAGAGCATTATAGCCAGGGCATTAACTCAGAAACCAGACTGGGCAGGAGAAAAAGTCAATAACATGCTTAATGATCTTAGAAACAAATTTGGCAGAAGCCTTACTATTTTCCCCAATGGGAAAGAGATTATCCCACTCCCATTTAAAGTAGAAGCGCCGAAGCTCAGAAGAGAGCTGGAAATCGGTATGCTCGATATGATTAACAAAGAAAGAGAGGAATCCGGACTTTCTGCTTTGATTTTTGATGAAGAACTGGCTGAAGTGGCCAGAACTCATTCAAAAGATATGTTTCGAAGAGGATATTTTTCGCATTATGATCCGGAGGGAAAAAGTCCTTTCGACAGGATCAGAAATGAGGGAATTCAGTTTAGAATCGCAGGTGAAAATCTTGCTCTGGCTCAAAATCTAAGTCTGGCACATAGTGGTTTGATGGAATCGCCGGCACATCGTGCCAATATTCAGCATAAATCATTCGGAAGAGTTGGCATCGGAATTCTGGATGGCGGGTATAATGGTCTTATGATTACGCAGTTATTCAGAAATTAATACATGAAGTCAAAAGCCTTGGCCTTTTTTTTAAATTTGCGGCAGATCTTTTCCGACTTTAACAAGCAATTTTATTTAATTGCGCATAACATATTGGCAATATTATTGTTATAATTTCAGGATCATCAATAAACTAAACAGATTCTTTCTATGCATCGATATTTGCTCACCCTTTTTTGTTTACTAAGCAGCCAGTTGATCGCTCAGATCAAAAATCCTGAATACAAACAAACCTTGGATAGTCTTTATCAGCACACAGTACCTTTAATTACTATTGATGAGTTTATAAAAATTGACAAATACAATCTCCATATTCTCGATACCCGCGAAGAGCTTGAATATAATGTCAGTCATATAAAAAACGCCAGGTATGTCGGGAATTTCTGGTTCGATATGCGTAAGGTATATGACATTCCGTATAACTCTACGATTATAGTATACTGCTCAGTAGGAATACGAAGCGAAAAAATAGGAGAAAAACTGATTGCTGCCGGGTATAAAAATGTGTTTAATCTCTACGGAGGAATTTTTGAATGGGTTAACCAGGGTCATCCGGTCTATAAACAAAACGGTGTTCAAACTGCCGAAATTCATACCTATGACAAAAACTGGGATCGCTGGGCTGAACGCGGTACCAAAGTAAATTAATTCATCATCTACCAATTAGCCGGCATGGATCATTTAAGTTTTGCTATTACCTCCGACGGTTCAAAAACTCTTTTTAATAAAGAAGTTGGTGAGCATTACCACTCCCGGCACGGTGCCTTACAGGAAAGCAAGCATGTTTTCCTGAATACCGGAATGCGATATTTCCTTGAAAAGAGCGGACTTAATCGGGTTAAAATTCTGGAAGTTGGTTTTGGCACAGGACTTAACTTTTTGCTTACTGCTGATTTTTGCTTAGCCAATAACATTCAGCTAGACTATACCGGAATTGAAGCCTTCCCCCTCAATCAGGAAATGATCTGCAATACCGGATATGAGAATTACGTTTCTCCCCCTCTATGGGATTCTTTTATTAGCCAATATGAAGAAGCACAGAAACATGAAGTACAGACCGGTACCACATGTTCATTGCAAATAAAATACGAAGAGCTGCTTACTTTCAATTCAAGTGAGATTTTCGATGTGATCTACTTCGATGCCTTCGCAGCGGTTCATCAGCCAGAAATGTGGAATCAGGAATCCCTGAAACATATTTCCAAATTCTTAAAATCAGGCGGAGTATTTGTGACTTATGCCATAACCGGAGATCTGAAAAGAACGATGAAAAGCCTGGGATTTAGTATAGAAAAAGCTCCCGGTGCAGCAGGGAAACGGGAGATGTTAAGGGCGGTGAAAGTCTGAACTAACCTGGCAGCCACAATATCAGTCATAACACATAATAACAAGATCAAAATCCTATTTTTGCAGTCATAAATCTTGATCTATGCCCGTAAATCCCATTCCTCCTTCGGCCAATACACCGGCAAATGCATTTGAACGTTTGTTAACGATTATGAATACCCTTCGTGAGCAATGCCCCTGGGATAAAAAGCAAACGATGGAAACACTCAGGCACCTCACGATTGAAGAAACCTACGAACTTTCGGATGCAATTCTTGAAGGAGATATGAATGAGATCAGAAAAGAACTGGGTGATATCATGCTTCATCTTGTATTTTATACCCGTATCGCTTCTGAAACCAATGATTTTAACATTACCGATGTTCTGAACGGCATCTGTGACAAATTAATTCACAGACATCCTCATATATACAGTGATGTACAGGTTAATGATGAAGCAGATGTAAAACGGAATTGGGAGCAACTGAAATTGAAAGAAGGCAATCAATCAGTGCTCGAAGGAGTACCTGCCTCCCTGCCGGCCCTGATCAAGGCTTCACGAATTCAGGAAAAAGCAAGAGGTGTAGGTTTTGATTGGGAAGAAAAGACCCAGGTTTGGGATAAAGTTGAAGAAGAACTGAGGGAATTCAGGGATGAATTCAACACGGATGATGATACTCCAATTGATAAAGAAAAGGCCGAAGGAGAATTCGGAGACCTGATGTTCTCTCTGATTAACTATGCCCGTTTCATCGATATTAACCCGGAAGACGCCCTCGAAAAAACAAATAAAAAGTTCATAAAACGTTTTCAGTACCTGGAAAGCAAAGCAAAAGAACTCGGCAAAAGCCTGAAAGATATGACTTTATCTGAAATGGACATTTTCTGGAATGAAGCCAAAACCCAAAAATAAGCTAGCCTTGGCTGTGATTTAATGCTTAAAGATCCCCCTCCGTCTAATCCAAAATATTTTTTTAATCGGTGTAGCATTTCTTTATCCTGATCCGTCTTAAGTATATAAAACGCGATACAATGAGAACTACAGGATTACTTTTACTTTTTACGATTTCACTTTTTTCAACAGCATGCTCTGATAAAATTAATCTGAGCCTGTTGGACGGAACCTATACTGGTCACTATTATTACGCAGGTCCGGGAGAAACCAAAACTATTAAAAGTCAGAACCCTGTATCACTGAGTCTTTCAGGGAAAGAGTATAGCTCTACAAGTGAAGCATCCAGAATCCCTGCCGGGGGTGCAGGTGATTTCAACATGGTGAATAAGGAAGAAGTAAACTTTAATGATAAACATACCTGGACTGCAGACTTTGACTGGAACCTGATTCTGAACGGACGATTTATTTATGAACTTAAAAATGACAGCTTAATTTTGACACGTAAATTTGAAATTTGCAAAACTTGCTCGGTAAAACCGGGAATGTTACCCGGTTCATATCAATACAGGTTGAAGAGAACAAATTGATACATGTCAAAAACATCTAACATTTCTGAATCTGAGCTCATTCAGGAATGCAAAAAAGGCAATCTAAAGTACCAGGAAATACTATATTAGCATTTCTTCAGCTTTGCTATGGGTGTTGGAATGAGGTATTTATCGAATCGGGATGATACACTGGAAGTTGTAAATGACTCATTTATAAAAGTATTCAAATCAATTAAGGATTTTAAAAATGAACAGAACTTAAAACCATGGCTGAGCCGGATAGTGGTCAATACAGCTTTAGACAGGAGAAGAAAGGATCTTAAACATCAGTACCTGAGTCCGCTTGAAAATGCTGCGGAGATATCTTTTCCGGCCCAGGCATTAGAGAACCTGAACGCCAGAGACATTTGCAAATTGATGGACAAACTGCCCAATATGCAGCGGATGGTTTTTAATATGTATGAAATAGACGGATACAGCCATGAAGAGATTGGAAACATACTTCAGATTCCTGCAAGTTCATCCCGTGTTAATTTAAGCAGGGCAAAAGAAAAATTAAGGTTAGCCTTTAGTTTAGAACAATCAGCATGAAAGAAACGGAAGATCAAAGAATTGCAGATAAATTCCGCCAGGTATTCGAAAATTTCGAAGACCCTGCCTCTAATGAGGGTTGGCTGGAACTGCGTAAGAAGTATCCCGAAGAAAAAAGAAGACCTTTATTCTTCTGGATCAGTTCTGCTGCTGCTTTACTAATCTTGCTATCCGGCTTATGGCTTTATATTCCTGAAATTGATCATGAGTTTATTACAGTAAAAAACAGTCCGGCTACTGATCAAAAAGAAACTAATCCTCAAGCTAAAAGAGAAGATACTAACCCAATAATTCCTGCTCCAGCCCTTTCGGAGGAGTTAAATATAAGCTCAGATAAAAAGTTTACTACATTAAATCAATCTGCATTTCCTGAAGAAAAGAAAGTACATTTTACTCGCTCAGGAGATGATTCCAACATAGCAGAAAAGTCGGTCATGTTAACAATAGATTCAGTATCTTCTCCGGAATATGCCATTTCAAGACCAACAAAAACTCAGGATGAGCCGCCAATTAAACCTGATACTATAAGTCAGACAAGTGCCCCTATTGCAAAAATTGATCAATACCTAAGACTTGAATCTGAAGAATTAAAACGGCCTGAGGAAAGGGGAGGAAAGTCTGAAAAGAGCCGGAGAAAGAATTTTTCGCTCAGTGTGTATGCCGGTTCATTCATTAACTACGCAAAAGGCAGTGAGAATAATGTAAATATTGGTGCAGGGCTTTCATCGGACTTCAGAATCAGTAAGAACCTGAGAATTTCAACCGGTCTCAACCTGAGTAAAAACAGCCTGGTCTATAATCAAAATGAGCCGGGAAACAGTTATGGTTCCTTTCAGGACGTAAACGCATCCGCAATAGGAAACCTGGTAGCTCTTAGCAATTATGAAGCTGAACTGCTTGGACTCGATATTCCTGTTAATGTCAAGTACCTTTTTAACCCTGAAAAGAGCAGTACATATTTCCTTGCCGGTTTAAGTTCAGGCACTTATTTAAGCGAAAAATACGCTGTTAAGCAATCTAATTTTAATTCATTTATAGGATCTTCTGCCGCCGCTAACAAACAGGAAATAAGCAGGCAAATGCAAGACTTTGACCTGATGCGGACCTTGAATCTATCTTTTGGATTTAACACCCGTTTAAGCAAAAAGCAAAGCCTGACAATTGAACCCTTTTTAAAATACCCGCTTGGCGGTTTGGGAAGCGAAAATATCCGCTTCGGATCCTCCGGAATAAATGTTAAACTGAACTTTAATACTCTGAAAAAACCCTGATGAATCCGCCACGATTAAAATAATCAGCAAGGATTCCATCTGACCAATGAAAAAACAATAAAAATAAACCGATGAAAGCAAAAGTATTTCTCATAACAGCACTTTTTTATGTAGGGGTGCTGGTATCCTGTGATAAGTCTGTCAGCTTATGCGGGGGCAATGATCCGGTAAAAGATCTTCCCTGGCTTGAACAGGAAATCAGCCGACTGAGTTCACTCAATCAGTGTTACAATATTTCGAGATCTACCTATGAAAAACAAACAGTTTTTATCATTTCGAATTGTGACCCTTATATCAACAGTGTGCCTCTTCTCTACAACTGTAATGGAAATATATTGAACCTATCAGCAGCCGACTACCAAAATTTGCAGTTTACAGGACCTATTGAATTAATCTGGAAGAGTAATTAATCCTTATCAAATAAAAATTATGAAAAACATGAAAAAATACCTTTTTACAATATTTTGTTTAACTGGTCTTCTAATCAGTTCCTGTGAAAAAGATTCCATTGAGTTTGACAGTCCCTTTGAACTGGAGCTTAATCAAAGCATTATCCTGCCTGGAAACAATAATGGCCTGAGCCTGACACTCCAATCTGTTGAAGACAGCCGTTGTCCAATAAATGCATCATGCATCACAGCAGGTAATGTCCGGATTAAAGTAAGGCTATCAGATAATTCAGGAAAAGAAAGCTTCGCAGAACTTTGCCTGGGTTTCTGCGATACAAAGAACAATACTGAAGACAGTACAGTAATTCGCCTGAATAATATCAGCTACATACTGGTACTTAAGGATGTGAATCCTTTCCCGGAACTAGGTAAAAATCAGCATAAGAAAGCTTTGCTGCTCATAAGAAAAGAATGAATTACTTAAACCTGATGGCTTTGAGCGGCGATATTCTTGTCACAAGCATTGAAGGCAAAAACAGAACAAATAAACTGATCAGCAGGGTTCCGGCGTTCAATATTAAAATATCAGAGACATCCAATTGAACCGGGACAAAATCCATATAATAGGATGCCTGGTCCAGTGTGAAGAAATGAGTCTGCACCTGAAATAACCCGAGACCTATGCCTAAAATATTTCCTAACAAGAGTCCGGATGTAATCAGATAAGCCGCATTGTACAAAAATATCTTACGGATCTGCCAGTTAGTGTTTCCCAAAGCCTTGAGTATCCCGATCATATTGGTTCGTTCAAGAATCATGATCAGAAGTGCCGAAATCATATTGATAACTGCAACTGCCAGCATGAGAATCAAAATTACCTGCGTATTAACATCCAGAAGAGATAACCATTCAAAAATGGTCGGGTAAAACTGTTTTATGGTATATGATTTAAGATCAATATCAAGATTTTCATACACTCCTGACTCAATCTCATCAAGCCTGTTGAAATCACTGACCCTCAATTCATATCCTCCTACATCTGTCGCAGCCCATTTATTCAGACTACGGATTAACCCTATATCCCCTATTACAAATAATTTATCTACTTCCTCGACTCCGAGATTGTAAATTCCTACTATTTGAAATTTACGTTTACGCAAAGAGTTTTCAATGAAATACATCAGGAAATCGTCCCCTACCTTCAGTTTAAGACGATCTGCTGTATATTTTGAAATCAGGATCTGTGTTCTGGACTTTATTGTATCTGAAAAATCAATTATCTTGCCAGCGACAAGGATTTTATTAAAATACTCCCAGTTGTAATCGCTTCCAACACCTTTTAATACAACGCCTTCCACTTCTTCGCTGGTATTGATAATTCCTGGCTTGGTAGCAATTGATTGAATAAATTCTATCCCCTGCTGCCCAAGGATTCTTTTAGCTGATGAGTCTGAAATACTGAAAGGAGTATTTTCATAAGATGTGTTCAGATTAAGCTTAGAAATCTGAATATCCCCTGAAAATCCACGCACTTTTTCACGAATTTCTGATTTAAAGCCCTTTACAATTGCAAGCGCAAGTATCATCACGGCCAGGCCAAGCATAATTCCAAGAATTGCAATACGTACAATTAGCTTCGAAAAAGTTCGTTTGGAATTAAACGTTATTCGTTTTGCAATGAAAAGGGGTAAATTCAATCCTGAAATGGTTTTTTTTGTACCTTTAACAAAGATGCATTTTTTTTAAATTCGTTTCTGAACCAATTCTAAAAGAACTATTAACATTAATTTTACCTGATAATCAATCTTAACCATGTACCGTTCAAACTATCATATATTAATTACACTACTGATTCTGTCATTAACTAGCTCAAACCTACAGGCTGAATATTATAGAAGCTTATTCAGCAAACAAAATCAGGCTGCGCTTAATGTCAATCCGATTAATGGGAAACTTCGCACAGGAGCAGAACAGATAGAACAGTATCTTCCTTATCTTAAGGGGAAACGGATAGGAATGGTAGTTAACCCAACTTCTGTTATAGGAAACACAACAGTAGTTGATAGCCTTCTTAAACTTGGAGTTAAAATAGTTAAGATTTTTGGGCCTGAACATGGCTTTCGTGGCAATGCAAGTGCCGGTGTCAAGGTAGATGACAGCTTTGATGCAAAAAGCGGTCTGCCGGTAATTTCACTCTACGGAAAACATTTAAAACCTACAAAAGAAGATATGGATGATGTAGACCTGATGGTCTATGATATACAGGATGTTGGCACCCGTTTTTATACCTATATCAATACCCTGCAGCATGTTATGGAAGCCTGTGGTGAAAATAACAAAGAAGTTCTGATCCTCGACCGTCCAAATCCCAACGGTTTTTATGTTGACGGGCCTGTACTGGATCTGAAATTAAAATCAGGGATCGGTTATAATCCAATTCCAATCACACATGGATTAACCATTGCAGAGTATGCCCAAATGCTTAACGGAGAAGGCTGGATGGCAAATAAAGTGAAATGCAAAATCAAGATCATTAAGATTGCAAATTATACCCATGCTACTCCCTATATTTTACCAGTTAAACCCTCTCCGAACCTTAATACTGCTCAATCAATTCTGCTTTACCCTTCCCTCTGCCTCTTTGAAGGTACAATTATAAGTCAGGGGCGCGGAACCTATTTCCCTTTCACTGTACTCGGTAATCCGGATCTTAAAGGTCAATACAAATTCTCTTTCATGCCTAAAAGCATAAAAGGCATGAGCGAAACACCCTTACACATGAATAAAGATTGTTATGGAATCGACTTAAGACAATATAATACCAATAAAATACGAAAGGAAGGCAAAATTAATCTAAGCTGGCTGATCGAACTTTATAAAGCCTATCCACATAAAGAGAAATTCTTTGATTTCAAACAAAGTAACCAGATGGGTAATTTCGACAAACTAGCAGGCACTTACGATCTTAAGCAACAGATCATTGCCGGAAAATCCGAAGAAGAAATCCGCCAGAGCTGGGAACCCGGACTCTCTCAGTACAAGATCATGAGAAAGAAGTATTTATTGTATGAATAAATTAGCTGTTATTGTTAAGTTGTCTGTTTCCAGTTGTCAGTAAATTCTACTAAATGGCAATGAAGATTACTTCTCAACCCGATAGCTATCGGGTGTCAACTATCAATTATCAACTGTCAATTATCAATTATCAACTATCAATTAAAGAAGTATGAAAATCGTTTTCATGGGCACACCTGATTTTGCTGTCGCCTCTTTAAATGCCCTTTTAGATGCTAATTTCGATATTGCAGGAGTGATAACTGCACCGGACAAGCCGGCTGGCAGAGGACAAAAAATTTCTGAATCTGCGGTTAAAAGATTTGCTCTTGAAAGAGGATTAAAGATACTTCAGCCTGTAAAATTGAAAGACCCCGATTTTATAAAAGAGTTGAAATCATTGGATGCCGATCTTCAGGTAGTTGTGGCATTCAGAATGTTGCCTGAGCTGGTCTGGAACATGCCTCCTAAAGGTACTATCAATTTACATGCTTCACTCCTGCCTCAGTACCGCGGAGCCGCACCAATAAACTGGGCAATCATTAATGGTGAAAAGAAAAGTGGCGTAAGTACATTTTTCCTGAAACAGGAAATCGACACAGGAGATATTTTATTTGCTGAAGAACTGACTATTGAAGATGATGATACCGCCGGTAAATTGCATGATAAGCTCATGGTCAGCGGTGCCGGATTGCTGGTAAAAACTGTCAAAGCAATTGAAGCAGGAAAATACAAAGAAATACCGCAAAATAACTACCAGGAAAATGAGCTAAAGAAAGCCCCAAAGATTTTCAGAGAAGATTGTCTGATAAACTGGGATCGTCCGGTTAAGGATGTTTATAACCTGATCCGCGGATTAAGTCCGCATCCCACTGCTTTTACTCACCTGCAGGATAAAACACTTAAGATCTTTAGTGCAGACGCTGAGGAAAAAAATCTGAAGGATCAGCCAGGCAGTGTCCTGACAGATAATAAAACCTATCTCAAGTTTGCCTGCCGGGATGGCCTCATTTCAGTCAAAGAATTACAATTGGAAGGCAAAAAACGAATGAAAGTTGATGAGTTTTTAAGAGGAATCCGAATATAAGCTATTTTCCACCTAATCTATTCCCTACCCGATAGCTATCGGGTCCCCATTCCCTATTCCCTTAAACCATATTCAACTTTCCGTTAAGAAACCTGGACACCTCATTAAAATACCGCTTATTATTATAACCCATTACCCACTGAATTCCCTTAGCAGCATTAGTCAGAAATACCTCGTCTGCTTCGTTCAGAATATCCGGATTGATCTGTGCTTCAACCAGTTCTATATCATTCTCTTTCGCAAGTCTCATCACCACCTGCCTCATGACACCGGCAATACAGCCTTCATTCAGTGCAGGAGTATATAATTTCCGGTCGTAAACAACAAACACATTACTGCTCATGGACTCACAAAGAAAACCATGCTGATTCAGGACTAGTACTTCATCCAGGCCGTTTTGGTTTTTATAAATACCTGCAAGTACATAAATCATCGCATTACAGGTCTTTAGATTCGAAAGAGCATTAACAGGTTTGGGAATCTCATCATAAACATCAATGATAAGTCCTTTTTTATTCAGAGCATACTGACTTTCATCCAGCTTCTGAGTTTCAAGAAGATAAGCATATTTGTTTGATACAGGGCTGTACAAACCATCAGAATCACGAAAAACGGTTAATCTGACCCTTGCATCGGCACCCGCTTTATTTCTTCTGATCAGCTCTTCCACCTTTTCCCGGATAAACCAGGTATCAATTAAGGAAGAATTATCAAACCGGAGAAGTTTCATCCCTTTCTGGATTCTGTCAATATGCATTTCTGGAAATTTTAGTTTCCCTTTTAAAAAACGCATCGATTCAAAAAGACCATCGCCATAGCGGAAACCACGGTTATTAGCTCTAAATATCAGTTGATCTGCCGGAAGAATACTCCCGTTAAAATTAATATAGTCTAAACTCATATTTATTCTTTGACATAGTTTCGCCACTTCTCAAGCACTGCACTGAAATCAGCAGGCAGCTCTGTTTCAAAATGAACAAACTGCTTGGTAGTAGGATGAATGAAACCCAGAGACTTAGCATGCAGTGCCTGTCTGGGCATTAGTTCAAAGCAATTCTCCACAAACTGTCTGTATTTATTAAAAATCGTGCCTTTTAAAATCCGGTCACCGCCATAAGTACTATCATTAAACAGCGGGTGGCCGATATGTTTCATGTGCGCTCTGATCTGATGTGTCCGGCCTGTTTCCAACTCACATTCAATCAGTGTAACATAGTTTAAACGTTCCAGAACTTTATAATGTGTGACAGACCATTTTCCCTTTTCCTCATCATCATAAACGGCCATTACCTTACGATCTTTAACACTCCGCCCAATATATCCTTTTACCGTGCCGTCTTCGGCCAGATCACCCCAAACCAGTGCCAGATATTTGCGGGTAATACTATGATCAAAGAATTGCCTGGCCAGAAAAGTGATCGCCCATTCATTTTTGCTCACCAATAACAGACCTGAAGTATCTTTGTCAATACGATGCACCAAACCGGGTCTTCCCTCATTCCCGGGCATTTGAGGTAATTGCCTCACATGATAAACAAGCGCATTGACCAGCGTTCCTGTATAATTATTAAAACCAGGATGTACGACCATTCCGGCTGCCTTATTAACCATAATTACATCATCATCTTCATATATGATGTCAATCGGAATATTTTCAGGATAAACTTCAGTATCACGAGGAGGATGAGGCAAAACCACCGAAATGACATCGAACGGCTTGACCTTATAACTGGCTTTTACAACTTTCTCATTAACTAAAACATTCCCCGCATCAATGGCATTTTGAATCCGGTTACGGGAAGTGTTCTCAGTACGAATGATCAGGAATTTATCGAGTCTCAATAATGACTGACCCTTATCTACGACGATTCGCAGGTGCTCATACAAATCCTGCTCCTCTAATTCCTGATTATCCTCTACCATATTGCAAAATTAAATCTTTGCAGGGAAAATGTGGTATAAACCTTCATCCATATTCCAAAGAAACATGATTTATGAATAAATAAGGATTTAGCACTCTTTTGCAGTCAATTTAGCCAAAAGACCTTAACTTTATAACGAAATCAAAATTTTCTGAATATGAAAAAGCAACTACCGTATAAATTCATTCTCGCAGGTTTATTTCTAACACTACCGATCTTTGGATATTCTCAGAGTGATGTATCCGGTCTCATCAAATCGAGTCCGGCAGATGCTACCAAACTTGCCCAAGCCTATCTGAAACCTCTCTTTAAAGGTCTGGGCGTAGGATTAAACTCTGGCTGGAATAATACAGCACACTCCAAAAACTTTCTGAGATTCGATCTTCGGTTCGGTGTAACCGGTGCAGTAGTGCCACAACCAGATGAGAGCTTTGACGTGACTAAAATTGGTTTATCTAATAATGTAAGACCCACAAATCCGGCACAAACAATGGCACCCACTCTTTCAGGTTCGAAAGATAATAGTACCCAATTAACCGTATATGATAATAATAATCAGGCATTAGAATCATTCACATTACCGGGAGGTACTGGTGTCGGACTAATTCCGGCTCCTCAATTGCAGGGAACAATTGGACTATCCAGAGGCATTGAACTAAGTGTCAGAGCCATGCCAACGGTAAAGCTTGGCAGCGATTTCGGATCAATAGGAATGTTTGGTGGAGGACTGAAGGTAGAGCTGATTCCTCTTATTTCCGGAATGGCCGACAAAGTTCTTCCATTAGATATCGCATTAGCCGCAGGATATACCCGTTTTAATTACGAAGTACCATTAAACGTACCAGCGCCTTCTAATGCAGTGCCTTCTTCAGCAACACAACCCAGTAATTTCTCAAACCAAAGAGTAGAGGCACAATTCTCAGGAATTAATACTGAGTTTATAGTTTCAAAAAGAATCCTGCTTTTTACTCCTTTTATCAGCCTTGGTTATAATACCGCAAAAACTGATGCCGGTATGAAAGGTAATTACCCGATTATTGATGGAGTAACTCCACTGGGACAAAGAACCTACACTGTTTTTACCGATCCGATAAATATTAAACAAACCGATATCAGCGGGTTTAGAACGAATATTGGTTTTCAGTTAAATCTTGCTTTTTTCAGGATTTATGGCTCATATAGCATGGCTGAATATAACTCATTTAATGGCGGACTTGGATTTGGCTTAGGGAAATAAATTCATTGAATCCCTGATGATTGATCTTCCAATTTACAGTCCGGTTGAAGAAATAGTTAATCCCCTCTTCAGCACAAAAGGAATTCAGTTATTCATAAAAAGGGATGATATGATTCATCCCTTTATTTCCGGAAATAAGTGGCGTAAGCTAAAATACATCCTCCAGGAGGCTAAAAAACTAAACAAAAAGCATCTCGTCACTTTTGGCGGGGCCTATTCCAATCATCTTCTTGCAACGGCCTGCGCAGCAGCAAAATTTGGCTTTAAGTCTACAGGAATAGTCCGTGCTGAGGAAACTCAAAATGAGACCCTTTTCTTATGCAGACTTTTCGGTATGCAACTGATTTTTACTGACCGTGAAAGTTATCGTGACAAACCCTTTTTGTTTAACAAACACTTCAATGGGCATGAAGAGGCCTTTTTTATTGATGAAGGAGGATCAGGAAGTCTTGCTGCAAAAGGATGCTCAGAAATAATTGATGAGCTGCTCCCCGAAGTCTACGACCATCTCTTCTGTGCTGCAGGAACTGGTACTACCGCTGCGGGTATTCTTTCAGGTTTAAAAAGCAAATCACTGCATACTGAAATGCATGTTGTTCCTGTTCTGAAAGGAGCAGATTTCCTAAAACAAGAAATTGAAAGTCTGGCGATGGAAACTTCTTTTGAATTTCACACAGAATATCACTTCGGAGGATATGCCAAAACGAGCAATGAACTGATGAACTTCATAAAAGATTTTACGGGCCCTACGGGCATTCTTATCGACCCTGTTTACACCGGAAAGCTGCTCTATTCGATCTATGATCTGATTTCAAAAGATTATTTTCTCAGGGGATCCCGGATACTTGCGGTACATACAGGAGGTATTACAGGAATACTGGGCATGGCAGAACGATTCAAATTCTGATTAGCCGATTTCAGGCAGAATCTCAGGCAGTTGACCTTGTGTTTCCAGGATCAAAACTTTTACTGAAAAAATGATCTGTCGAAAAAATACCTTTAAGCCTTCTAAACCTGTTTTTCTCTGA
>CAZGWG010000061.1:0-17779 GCA_964529165.1 uncultured Sphingobacterium sp. | reverse complement strand
AATAAAATAAAAAGCTATTGTGAAATAACGAAGAGGCTTGTTTTTAATTCTTCTGAACATATGGTAAATATGAGGAAATCATGATTAATATGCGGCAAAATTCTTAGATTTTCAAAATGCTGCCTAATTAACGTTAAAGGGCCAAAAAATGTTTTAAATTGCTTGCAAAGATTTTTATATGGATGATCTGATAAAGAAATTCAGAATAGGAAAGGGAAAAGCATTCAGCCTGAAGGATCATGATCCCGGGTTTTCGGGAGATTATAAGAAAGATAATGCAATTCAGCTCCTCAATGAGCTAAGAAATGAAATGGATGCATTCCAGGAGGAAATGTATGCGCTTAATAAAAACTCCCTGCTTATTATTTTTCAGGCGATGGATGCTGCAGGAAAAGATAGTGCAATTGAACATACAATGAGTGGCTTAAACCCACAGGGCTGTCAGGTTTATAGTTTTAAACAACCCAGTGCCGAAGAACTTGATCATGACTTTATCTGGCGTCATGCAAAGGCTTTGCCAGAAAAGGGGAGGATCGGCATTCATAACCGCTCTCATTATGAAAATGTTTTGGTTTGTAAGGTACATCCGGAATATATTCTTAATGAAGGAATTGCCGGTGTTGATAGCTTAAAGGATATCAACGCGGCATTTTGGAATGAGCGATATGAAAGCATCCGGAACTTTGAGAAGCACATTAGCAGGAATGGGACAGTTATCTTAAAGTTTTTCTTAAATGTTTCTAAGGAGGAACAAAAAAAGAGATTCCTGGAAAGAATTGATGAACCTCTTAAGAATTGGAAATTTTCTTCGGCCGATATTGATGAGCGTGAGAAGTGGGATCAGTATATGACAGCTTATGAAGAGGCAATTAATGCTACTACTGAAGATCATGCACCCTGGTATGTGATACCTGCAGATAAGAAATGGTTTACCAGAATAGCAATCAGCAAGATTATAGTTGACACTTTCAAGGCAATGAATATGAAACTTCCGGAACTTTCATATTCCGAAAAATCCCGGCTTGAAGAGTGCAGGAAACGTCTTATTGATGAAAAATAATTATTCAATATTCTTTCTGATAAGCACGTCCTGAAATTCAGTTCGATCTTCAATTATGGATTTTGTAAAAGGACATAGCGGTACAATTGTTATGTTTTTGTTCCTGGCATAGTTGATTGCATACTCAATCAGTTTGTATCCTATGTTTTTTCCTTTGAATTCGGGGGAAATATTTGTTTGATCGAGAATAAGTATATCTGCACTAGCAAAGCTGTAAGTTAACTCTGCAAGCAGATTGCCGTTTTCTTCAACGTAAAATGAGCCTTTATGGGCATTCTCACGATGTTTAATCTCCATTTTCTGAGCTGGGAAGTAAAGGGATTTTATTAAAATCCCCTGCCTACTTAATTTCGTTTAGTTTAAACTTGTCTGCATCCTTAAGAAAGGGAAAAGACTTCCGGGCGGTAACCAGATCTTCTTTGCTTATGGAGAATGTGTAAAGATCTTCATCATTGGGTTTATAATAAATGACTTTACCATTAGGATCAATGCACATCGAGTCGCCGGAATGGTAAATTTCATTGCCATCATGTCCGACACGGTTCACAGCTACAACGAACGCCTGATTCTCTATAGCTCTGGCCGGAATAAGTGTGCGCCAATGCAGTGAACGACGTTCAGGCCAGTTTGCCACAATCAGAAGCATATCGTATTCTTCATCTATGTTCCGCAGCCATACTGGAAAACGGAGATCATAACAGATCATCGGACAAATCTTCCAGCCATGTAATTCCACAAAGAGCTTTTTTGTCCCGAATGAGTAGTGTTTGTCTTCTTCACCCAGTCCAAAGAGATGTCTTTTGTCATAGTGTTCATAAGAGCCATCAGGCCGCATCCATATCAGTCTGTTATAATATTTATTATCTTCTTTAACAATTATGCTGCCTGTTAAAATACAGTCAAACTTTTTGGCTTGCTGAAGCATCCACTTCATGGTTTTACCATCCATCTCTTCGGCAAGTTGTTCAGGATTCATTGAAAAGCCCGTGCTGAACATTTCGGGTAATACAATCAGGTCCGTTTTTTCACGAATAGAGGAAAGTCTGAGACCGAGGTTCTGAAGGTTTTTGTCGATGTTCTCCCAAAACAGATAGGCCTGAAAGGTTGTGATTTTTAGCGTATTCATGCAGTGGTATTCATACGTTAATGTTTCAGTTAAGTTGCTATTAAATTCGAGCTAACTTCATAACGGCCTTTTCGAGAGTTTCGTGCTTTTTCGCAAAGCAAAAGCGTAAAACTTTATGATCAGTACCTTTTTGATAGAATGCAGAAACAGGTATGGAGGCTACACCAAATTCTTTGATTATCCTTTTTGCCAGATCAGTATCTCCTTCATTACTTATTCTGCTGTATTGTACTGATTGAAAATAGGAACCATAACAAGGAAGCAGGTCAAAGCGTGTTTCTTTCATCAAGTTATAAAAAAAATCTTTTTTAGTCTGAAAAAAATCACTGATTTCCAAATAATTACCTTCATTTAACAAATGATCAGAGATAGCGAATTGAACTACGGAGTTGACGCTGAAGACTTCGAATTGATGAACTTTACGGAATTCTTTCATTAACCATTCAGGCGCAAGGCAATAGCCAACCTTCCACCCGGTGGTATGCAAAAGTTTTCCAAATGATGCGGTTACAAAACTTCTTTCCTTTAATTCCGGGTAGTGTGAAACACTAAGATGCTTTTTTCCATCGTAAACAAGGTGTTCATACACTTCATCGCTTATGATCAGTATGTTGCTGTCTCTGGTGATATTGATCAGCTCAGCCATGTCTTCCTCTCCCAAAGTTTTTGCAGTTGGGTTATTGGGAGTATTGATAATGATCATACGTGTTTTTGGGTTGATCAATTGCCGAACTTTTTGCCAGTTAATGGTATAATCAGGAGCACTTAGTTCTACGGATCTTACCAATCCGCCGAACAGGTTAACTGAAGGTGTGTATGAATCATAAGCAGGTTCGAAAATAATCACCTCATCTCCGGGTTTAATTACGCAAGCTATCGATGTAAATATGGCCTGGGTTCCGCCTGCAGTAATGGTTATTTCGGTATCGGGATTATATTTTACCTGATGAAGTTTTTCTTGTTTTTCTGCTATTCGCTCTCGCAAAGAATAAACCCCCGCCATCGGAGCATATTGGTTATAGCCTGCTTTCATATAATGATTTACCAGCTCAACTAATGCAGGAGAACATTCATAATCAGGAAATCCCTGTGATAAATTGATGGCTTTGTATTCAGAAGCCAGTTGCGACATTACAGTAAAAATAGTGGTGCCTACTTGCGGCAATTTGGATTCTAAATGCATATTAAAGCCTAAATTAGATATTTTTAATATTCCTGATTTAGAATGTTTTAGAATTCTCAGAATTTAATTATTATTTTGATTTGAAATTCAAAGCTATAAATGACTTATAAAAGTAAGGAAAGCCGACTTTTGCTCGTTCTGGGTACATTTTTGGTTTCAAACGCTATCCTCGCAGAGTTTATCGGAGTTAAAATATTTACCGTTGAGGGTTCTCTGGGAATTGATAAATTCAATATTAATATGTTTGGTGTTCCTGATCTCTCTTTTAATATGTCGGCAGGTGTAGTTACCTGGCCTCTTATTTTTATAATGACAGATATCATCAATGAGTATTTTGGGGTTAAGCAGGTTCGTTTTTTGTCAATACTGGCTGCAATTCTGATCAGCTATGCTTTTATTGTGGTTGGTTTTACGATGAATCTGGTTCCATCTGATTTTTGGGTCAATCAAACTATTGACGGGGTAAACGTAAATATGAATGCTGCATTCAATGGAATTTTTGGGCAGGGAATGTGGATCATTGCCGGTTCAATTATCGCATTTCTGATCGGACAAATGGCAGATGTGCTTATTTTCCATCGTATCAAGAGACTTACCGGTGAGCGTTTTTTGTGGTTAAGAGCTACGGGTTCAACCCTCATATCACAATTGATAGATAGCTTTGTAGTTATTTTTATTGCATTTTATCTTAATCCTCAATATAACTGGAGCTGGCAGATGGTTGCAGCCATAGGATTAGTTAATTATACCTATAAGTTTATTGTTGCAATACTGATGACCCCATTGCTCTATGGTGTACATAAACTGATAGATAATTTCCTGGGCAAGGATCTTTCTGCAAAGCTTATCGCTGAAGCTTCTAAGGCCTGATGTTCCATGTATGAAATAAGTAGTGTTAGAAAATAGCCATCTAATCTGAATATCTAATGAAAATCAAATTACTTAGTATATCATTATTGTTCCTTGCTTTTACAGAGATTTCAAATCCTGTTGCCGCTCAGGAAGTACTCTGGAAAGAGCAAGCAGCCTGGGAAGGAGTCCCGGATTATTATCAGAAATGGAATTATCCTGACTTTCAATTCCCTTCCGGATTGCCGGCCTGGAAAAAGGACAGAGTTCAGGTTGCTGCTACACTAAAGCGATTGCTTGGAGATATTCCGGCACGTCCAAAGAATCTGAAAGTAAAAACTGTTTTCAAAAAACAGATGAACGGTTATGTACTTGAGAAATTCCTGATTGATAATGAAGTTGATGGAATGATTCCGGGATACCTTGCTATTCCTACTAATGTAAAAGGAAAAGTTCCTGTGGTTTTAGGTATGCATGGTCATGGCAGCAGTAAGGACAATGTTTTCGGATTAAACTCGGGCACGGCACAAGATGTGTTGGCTTTGCTGATTTCGAAAGGCTATGCAGTAATGGCCATAGACAGTTATTTTAATGGGGAAAGGCGTGGAACTGGTCCTGCAGGAGAACCTGAAACACAGGCAAAGGGCCCTGATCAGGAGACCTCTGCCTTTAAGATCAATTTATGGTTTGGACGTTCCTTATGGGGGATGCAGATACGTGATGAACAGATTGCTTTGGATTATCTGAATACCCGGCCAGAGATTGATTCAGATAAAATAGGTGCAGAGGGCATGAGCATGGGCAGTACCAGAGCATGGTGGCTGGCAGCACTTGATGAGCGGGTAAAGGTTGTGGTAGGAGTTGCATGCTTTACGCGGTATAAGGAGCTTATCGAACAGAGAGAACTCAAAGCGCATGGAATCTATTACTTTGTTCCAGGGATGTTGCAGCATTTTGATACAGAGGCGGTGATGGGACTTATTGCTCCAAGGCCCTTCCTGGCTCTTACCGGCGACAGTGATGCCGGTTCACCACTTAGTGGTATGAAAATCCTCGAGAAGAAGCTGGATACCGTTTACTCACTATACAAAGAGCAGGATAAGTTCAGGAGTATTATTTATCCGAATACCGGACATGTGTTTACAGATGATATGAAGATTGAAATGCTTAACTGGTTTGAAAAATATCTCAAATAGTCAATGAAAACTTTATTTATCCGAACCATTCTGATCTTGTTTTGTGTTCCATTATTCTATCAAAATAGTATTTCACAAACTGTAGGTAAACAATCAGCATGGTATAAAATAGCCCCATACTTCGTTGCACCTGATCAGTTCAAAGGTCAATATGGGCAATATCACTCACCTTTAAAATTTTACGATGGGAGGGAGGTGAAAAGTCCTGCGGACTGGAAGAAAAGAAGGGTGGAGATACTTGAGCGGTGGAATGGACTTATGGGCAATTGGCCTGCACTGATAACCGATCAGAAATTTGAGTTTCTGGACTCCGTTCGGAGGGATGGTTTTACCCGGTATAAGGTCAGATTTAGCTGGATTCCTGGTCAGAAGACTAATGGTTACCTTTTGCTTCCTGATGGTAAAGGGAAAAAGCCCGCTGTGATTACTGTTTATTATGAACCTGAAACTGCTGCAGGTTTAGGCAGGCCCGATCTTCCGGATCGTGATTTTGCTTATCAGCTTTGCAAAAGGGGATTTGTGACACTTTCTTTAGGCACAACAGAAACTACCAATTCCAAAACCTATTCACTGTACTATCCGAACATTCAAAATGCAAGTGTTCAGCCCTTGTCTATGCTTGCTTACGCTGCAGCAAATGCCTGGAATGTACTGGCAAAGGTTCAGGATGTTGATTCAAAACGGATCGGTATAATGGGGCATTCTTATGGAGGGAAATGGGCAATGTTTGCTTCCTGCCTCTATGATAAATTTGCCTGTGCAGTTTGGTCAGATCCTGGAATAGTTTTCGAGGATTCCCGAGAATCAATTAATTACTGGGAGCCCTGGTATCTGGGATATCATCCGCAGCCCTGGCGTAAGCGCGGATTAATCAGCAAAGACAATCCTGCCAAAGGTTTATACCCAAAGCTTATTTCAGATGGATATAATCTTCAGGAACTGCATGCCCTGATGGTTCCCCGTCCTTTTCTCGTATCAGGAGGTTCTGAAGATCCAGCAGATCGATGGATACCACTTAATCATTCAGTTGCTGTTAATACTTTATTAGGCTATAAAAATCGGGTGGCTATGACCAACAGACCTGAGCATACACCGAATCCTGAGTCGAATGAAGCGGCGTATTCGTTTTTGGAGTACTATCTGAAGTATTGAGATATGAGATGTGATTTTGGCTCCGCTGGGATGAATAGATTGTTGCAAAATTAATCTGATAGCAAAAGGGTTGATTTTTTAACGTTTACGTTCACCCCAGATAACTGATAACAGACAACGGATAACTGAATCAAGAACCAGGACAGTGAATAAATAGCATTATAAACCCGATAGCTATCTTGGGTGTCAACTGTCAACTGTCAATTGTCAACTATCAATTGATAGACCTACTTCCCGATTTTAATCAGCTCTACTTCAAAGATCAAAGTGCTGTAAGGAGGAATGTCTTTTCCTGCACCTCGTTCACCATAAGCAAGGGCATAGGGAATAAAGAAGCGATATTTTGAACCGACGGGCATTTGCTGCAATCCTTCTGTCCATCCGGGAATTACCTGATTCAATGCGAAAGAGGTAGGTTCGCCACGGTCGTATGAGCTGTCAAATTGTTTTCCGTTTGTGAGTGTTCCTTTGTAGTGAACAGTTACTTCATCAGTTGCAAGTGGCTTAGCACCTGTGCCAGGGGCAAGGACTTCAAATTGTAAACCACTTGGCAGAGTTGTGATACCAGGTTTTTGTTTGTTTGCACTTAAATAGTTCTCTGCTTCAGCGATGGCACCTTCAAATTTCTTTTTCTCAAGTGCATTGAGAAGGCCATAGATCACTTCCTGCGATTTTTCAGGACTGAAAATTACATTTCCACCTGAAAACACATCACTCATTGCTTTAGAGACTAATGAATAATTCAGATTGCTTACACCTCTCTGCTTGAGGTCATTCGCGATGCTTGCCCCAAAGGCATAGCTGGCTGAATCAAGTTGTGTCTTAAATAATGGAGCAGCGGCGGGTTTTGTCTGTGCTGAACTATAAGTTGTAATGGCTGCAATTATAATAAGTAAAATATAACGTTTCATCTGTTTCCTTTTAATGTTTTCTTTTGTCAGATGGAACCTTTAATCGTGTCGGCTTCATCATCTTTATGTTTTTAATGTTTTTGTAATCATGCCGGGTTCATCAGAATCTGATTTGAATTCAATAACCGGATGGGGGTGCTAATATAGACAGCCTGACGAGAAATAAACAATATTTCGGCTTATTTTTTCTTTCGGCATAAAATATTAAATTGTACCAATGAAAGTTGATTATATAGCCCTTTCTATCCCTATTTTTTTTATACTGATTGCGGTAGAACTAGCTTATATAGTGTATAAAAAACTTGATTACTATCGCCTGAATGATTCGATTTCTAATTTAAGTCAGGGAATAGGCTCACAACTTGTGGGTATATTTCTAAAAACCATTACTTTTTTTGGCTATTTATATATTTATGAGCATTGGAGGTTCTATACATTTTCCAATACCTTATTGACTTGGTTAGCATTGTTTATTGGAGTCGACTTTTTTTATTACTGGTTTCATCGTAAAAGTCATCAGATAAACGCATTGTGGGCAGCCCATATTGTTCATCATCAATCTGAAGAGTATAATTTAACCGTTGCTCTCCGGCAGTCCTGGTTTCAGTCGGGATTTGCATGGTTTTTTTATCTGCCCCTTGCTTTCGCTGGTTTCGAGCCAATCATGTTTCTTACGGTCAGCGCATTTAATACGATCTATCAGTTCTGGATACATACCCGGACGATTGGAAAACTGGGTCCATTGGAATGGTTTTTAAATACACCATCTCATCATCGGGTTCACCATGGTTCAAATCCAAAGTATATTGATAAAAATCATGCCGGTACCCTGATTATTTGGGACAGAATGTTTGGAACCTTTCAAGCGGAAGAGGATGAAGTTATTTATGGAATTACTAAACCACTAGGCAGTTGGAATCCTGTTTGGGCAAATTTTCATTATTGGGCTGATCTTTTTTCGAGCGCAGGAAGAGCTGATGGCTTTATAGATAAAATCAGAATATTTATCATGGCACCAGGGTGGTTACCCGAATATATGGGTGGAATGCAGTATCCTAAAGAGATTCAAATCAATACCTATGTTAAATATAGTCCTGATTTTGATAGCCGGTTCCGAACTTATCTGATCATAATATTTGTTTTTACTTTAGGCCTTTCAAGTCTTCTGATTTTTATTAATTCAGAATTAAGTAGTCTGCAATTGATTTCCTGCAGTATTTTGTCGCTATTAAGTCTTACTTCCTGTGGTGTTTTGATGGAGCAGCATAACTGGTCAGGCTGGTTTGAATATCTGCGCTTATTATTCTGGGTCTTGGTTCCACTTACATTCTATGAAAATGATTTTTTTTTATATCTGATTATTATTAACACAATTGTAGTATTCTTCACATTTGCATGGTTAAATCACCTTAATCGAAAAAAGTATGTTGAAACGTCACCTTAGCTTCTCCTTAATCTTTTTCCTGATCGTAATTATGAATCTAATGGTTCAGATTACTTTTTTTGAGAAGTACAATATCTTTATTAAACCTTTGATATGTTTGTCTTTAGCTTTCTATTTATTTAAGCAAAGTAATATGAAGGTCGGATTTAACCGACTGATTTTAACCGGACTTCTTTTGTCCCTGGTGGGGGATATTCTGCTAATCTATGCCGGTGTTGATATTTATTTCTTTTTATATGGCTTAATTTCATTTTTATTGGCGCATATTTTCTATACTTCGGCATTTTTCAGGGATTTTAAGAATAATCCCAGTGAATCAAAGTATTACGGCAAGCTGATGCTCTTTTTCATGGGTGTATTTTCTCTGAGTTACTATTCCTGGATAAGGGATTATCTGAATGATTTCAGAATTCCTGTAATGGTTTATATTTTCGTGATTTCAGTAATGGCAATTCTTACGGCTTACCGCTATAAGAGGGTGAATCTGCTCAGCTTCAGGCTGATTTGTTTAGGAGCAGTTTCATTTGTGATTTCTGATGCTGCTCTGGCATTTGGGAAGTTTGTAGAACCTTATTCTTTTTCAGGAATCCTTATTATGACTACCTATATGATCGCTCAGTATATGATAACAATAGGTACTATTGAACGTAAGGTAACAGTTAAAATTTGAAAACAGAACCTTTTAAAGCTTTTGCGATAAGCTGCAACAATAATAGGTTCTTTTTTTTGTAGCTGAACTTTGTTTTTGAATTAAATAAAAAGTTATATTCGATTAATAAATTCTGCAACTACCTAATCTTTCCAATTGAGAAATTTTTTAGCACTTATTCTTTTTTAGTATGATCAGAGGTACTGGGTTGATATTATTGCTGGTATTTCAGATACTTTTTTTAAACAGAGCTATTGCCCAAGATTTACCTGAGAATAGTGGCGAACAAATGCTTGTTCGAAATGCTGCGACTGTATATTTTAATTCCCTTGCCGAACAGTCGGGAATATATAGAGGTGTTGAGTACACGGGATTTCCATACAGGTTAAACAATGGTCATCAGTATTTTGAAACTCCAATCCCCGTAAAAGGATCTGTTAACTATGACGGAATATTTTATAAAGATATTCCAATGTGGTATGATTTAGTTAAAAACCAGGTAATTGTACAATATATAGATGGGTTTTCAGAGATCAAACTTCATAATGAACTGATCGATTATTTTTCAATACATGATCATCATTTTGTTCATCTAGGAAGAGATAAAGTAGCTAATAGTGTTATATCAGAAGGCTTTTATGATTTGGTTTATGTTGGTAGAATTCAAGTTCTTGTGAAACGATCAAAAAGTACCTTAAAAGAAGTGAGTACAGGTATTGCTATTACTATCGAGAAACAGAAGAATGAGTTTTATTTAGTAAAGGAAGGTGCTTATTTACCAGTAAAGAGTCAGTCTTCAGTGTTAAATGCCTTGGGCAACAAACAGAAAGAGATTCAGGAGTTCCTGAAAAAGAGTAATGTCAAATTCAGGCGAGATCCTGAGGATGCAATCGTTCGAATCGTAAGGTATTATGATCTTTTAACGGAATCAAAATGAAGAAAATAAGTATTCTTGTTATCTGTTTTTTGATTACCGTATTGGGTGTTAGTGCTCAGGTAAGGTCTCTGCCAATTACCGTTGAGTTTAAGGAAGTAAGGATTCAGGATTTTGTCAAAGAAATTGAATCAAAGGCCAATTATCATTTTTATTATAATGTAGCAGAGTTTGATAGTGTCAGAGTTACGTTAAGCGCAAAAAATGAATCTGTTTCTGCCATTCTCAGAATGGCCTTCAGAAATACTGATTTCCGTTATGCTATTGATCAGCAAAATAATGTGTTTCTAACCAAAGGAGTAGAGATTCTTGCCAGTCTTCCTTATGGTGTATTTGATAGTGAGCGGGACTCTTTAAACTGGAAGGATCAAAAGGAACCGGAATTAATTGCAGAGCTTAGCACCCCCGAAGTGGACGGAAATACAGTTGGTTCACAGGATAACAAACAAATTCAGATTGGGAATAAGACGGCGCAGTTAAGACCCGGAAATGTTACCCTTAGCGGGTATATTCGTGATGCAAAGACCGGCGTTCCTGAAATTGGGGCTGCTGTCTATGTTGAGAACCCACGTATCAGTACTTATACCAATCAGTTTGGGTATTATACCCTGGTTTTACCCAGAGGGCCTCATGTTCTGAATGTCAAGGCATTGGGAATTCAGGATACGAAGCGTAATTTAATGATCTATTCGGATGGCAAGTTGGATGTTGAGATCCAAACCCAGGTGCTTTCATTGAGAGAGGTTGTTATTTCTGCAGAGAAATCCGCCAATGTAAGGAATGTACAGATGGGGGTTGAAAAGTTAAGTATCAGTTCCATCAAGCAGGTACCGGTAGCTTTTGGAGAAGCGGATATTGTCAAGGTAATGCTGACACTTCCGGGTGTAAAATCAGTAGGAGAGGCAAGCAATGGATTTAATGTTAGGGGAGGTGCGGTTGACCAGAATCTGATCTTATTTGATGATCTGACCATTTATAATCCTTCTCATTTTTTCGGATTCTTTTCGGCATTTAATCCGGATGTGATCAAAGATGTGGAATTGTATAAAAGCAGTATTCCGTCAAGATATGGCGGACGTTTATCTTCTGTCCTTGATGTAAACAGCAGGGATGGAAATACCAAAAAGCTTAGCGGTACTGCGGGTATAGGGCTTTTAACGGGCCGTCTGAATGTTGAGGGACCAATCATTAAAGACAAGAGCTCTTTTATACTTGGAGGAAGAACAACCTACTCCAATTGGTTACTCAAAATGTTGCCAGAAGATTCAGGATATAAAGATGCCAGGGCTTCTTTCTCGGATTTAAATTTAAGACTTAGTCATAAGATTAATGATAAGAACGATATTTATTTATCAGGATATCTGAGTGATGATAATTCTAATCTGGGGAGTGATACAACCTTTGCCTACAGCAATCAGAATTTATCTTTAAAATGGAAGCATATTTTCAATAATAAACTGACCGGGGTTTTTGTAGGAGGAATAAGCAAATATCAATATAATAATAATAGTATTGTTAATCCTACCAATGCCTATAAAATGGCTTTTGATATTCAGCAAGCTAATTTTAAGACAGACTTTAACTATTATATCAGTTCAAAGCATACCATTGATTTCGGGCTAAGCACTATCAGGTATGACCTTAATCCCGGGAAATTCCAGCCAGTGGGTTCCCAATCGCTGGTGAGATTAGATGAGTTAGCACCTGAACAAGCTTTTGAAAGTGCCATTTATGTCGGAGACCGCTTTGACCTGAATTCAAATCTGTCAATGGATCTCGGTATCCGCTATTCCATGTATAATTTTATGGGGCCTAAAAGCGTAAATCTGTATGCTCCCGATCTTCCGAAATCAGAGAGTAATGTAATCGGTACCAGCTCTTACAACAAGGGGGAAATAGCCAAAACTTACCATGGACCTGAATTTCGAATGTCGGCACGCTATCAGATTAGTGATGACTTTTCTGTAAAGGCAGGCTATAATACCTTAAGGCAATACATCCACCTGCTGACAAATACTACTGCAATATCTCCAACGGATATCTGGAAATTAAGTGATCCGAATATCAGACCTCAATATGGTGATCAAACCTCTCTGGGCTTCTATAAAAATTTTAAAGACAATACGATTGAGACTTCCATTGAAGGCTATTTTAAGAATTTAAAAGACTATTTGGATTATAAAAGTGGCGCCAATTTGATTTTGAATCATCATATTGAAACCGATGTAATTAACACCAAGGGCAAAGCGTACGGGGTAGAATTTCTGGTTAAGAAAATCAGTGGAAAGCTAAACGGTTGGATGGGATATACCTATTCAAGAACCCTGCTGAAAATGGATGACCCGAATGCCGGTCAAATTATCAATGGAGGAAAGTATTATCCGGCTAATTATGATAAGCCACATGATTTCAGTCTGGTGGCCAATTATCGTTTCTCACATCGCTTTAGCGCTTCCTTTAATACAGCCTATAGTACCGGAAGGCCAATTACTGTACCAATTGGAAAATATTTTTATGCGGGATCATTGAGGGCAAATTATTCCGACAGAAATGCACTTCGTGCTCCTGATTATTTTCGGACTGATTTTTCTTTAAATATCGAGGGAAATCACAAGGTTAAACAGCTTACTCATAATACATGGACTTTAGGGATTTATAATGTCACCGGCAGAGATAATGCTTATTCAACCTATTTTGTGTCTGACAAGGGAGTCATCAAAGGTTATCAGCTTTCAATTTTTGGATCGGCTATTCCATTTATAAACTATAATATCAGGTTTTAATATGAGGACAAGAATTTTCAAAACAGCCTTATTCTTTTTTGCGCTTCTGATTTCTGAGTCTTGTAAAAAGCCGTTTAAGAATGATGCAATTAATGATTCTCCCAACCTGTTGGTCATTGAGGGCATTCTCAATCAGGGAGGGCAAAGCAGTATATTTTTAAGCCGTTCACTTAAACTATCAGATAAAAGTGTTGTGCAGATGGAGAAGGGAGCCAAGGTTCAGGTTGAAGGTACAAATAATTCCGTTTTGCCTCTGACTGAAAGTTCAGCAGGTGTTTATACTTTACCGGTAACTACTTTCAATCCTAATCTGCAATACCGCCTTAGAATCAAGACAATTGCAGGGAAGGAATATTTATCTGACCTGATGCCGGTACGTACAACACCTGCAATTGATAGTTTAAACTGGAGAAGAGAAGGAGATGGTGTAGGACTTTATATTGACGCGCATGACAGCAATAACAATACAAAGTATTATCAATGGGATTATGTAGAGACCTGGGAGCAGCGCTCTGTTGGTTATTCGGAGTATATTTATAAGGATGGTTTACCGCCTCAGAGCAGAAATTACCCCGATATCATGAGAATTTTTACCTGCTGGAAGAGCGAAGCATCAACCAATATTCTGATCAGCTCAACTGCCAAATTAAGTTCAGATGTGGTGGATGATTTTCCTCTTGCATTAATTCCCAACCGATCAGAGAAATTGGGTGTTCGTTACAGTATTCTGGTTAGACAATATGCAATTGGAAAAGAGGCTTATGATTATCTCACCTTAATGAAACGGAATTCTGAACAGTTGGGATCACTTTTCGATAATCAACCCTCTGAACTTGTCGGTAATATTAAGTGTATCAGCAATCCGAATGAAAGGGTAATCGGATTTCTGAATATCTCTCAAATTATTGAAAAGAGGATTTTTATTAATAATAGTCAGTTGCCTTCCTGGAATTTTAGTTTGAGCTGTGAGCCAATAGTGATTAAAAATCATGTGGATAGTTTGAGAAATGCTTTTTCAAGTGGAGCGAATCTGATTATCGACTACAATATAGGTTTGGATGGTAGAATACAATCATATAATGGAAATTCATCCCTGTGCCTTGATTGCCGGACCAGGGGAGGCGGTACTGTTAAACCTTCATTTTGGTAAACTTATATTATAATTAAACTGTTTTATTAATGCAAAAATCAGTAGAAACATATAAGCGAATTTGCAGCCTGACATTGGGCATGCTATTAGTGTTTGCATGTTTTTCTGAGGGGTTTTCACAATCCTTTAATCAGGATTCCCTGACCAATCGGTTTTCTCTTTACTCAGAGCAAAACCTGCAGGAAAAAATTTATGTCCATACAGACCGGGAGCTTTATCTGGCTGGTGAAATACTATGGTTTAAATTGTATCATGTCAATACGGTTTCCAATAAATCCATTGACTTTAGTAAGATTGCCTACATTGAGATTATTGATAAAAATCAAAAATCAGTTTTACAGGCTAAAATTGCAATTGATAAGGGCAGTGGTAGTGGATCTTTATATTTGCCGGTATCTCTGTCCAGTGGAAATTACCAATTCAGAGCCTATACAAGCTGGATGAAAAACTTCAGTCCTGATTTTTATTTTGAAAAAAATATCCGGCTGGTCAATACCCTGGCAAAACCTGAGAAGCAATCTGCCGCGAATGAAGAAAGGAAATTTAATATTCAGTTCTTTCCTGAAGGCGGTAATATGGTCGAGTCGTTGCCGGCGAAAGTTGCTTTTAGGGCAATTGATCATCAGGGCAAGGGAATAGATTTCCAGGGCAAACTTGTTGATGAAAACAATAATAGTCTCCTGAGCTTTAAGCCTCTGAAATTCGGTATCGGCTCTTTTGCTTTTATACCTGAAAGTGGGAAAAGCTATAAGGTGATGATTGAAACTCCGGGATCAAAAACTATAGTAAAGGATTTGCCGGCTGTTAAGACAGGCTATGTACTGCAGCTTGAAAATACAGATCAGGACAAGGTTAAAGTGAAAGTATTCACCAATGAAGGTCCTTCAGATCAGCAGCTTATTTTATTTGTACATACCAGGCAAATCAATAAGCTCAATGAAAGAATAAACTTAAGTGGGGGAAAGGGAGAACTTTTAATAGATAGAAATAAACTGTCTGAAGGAATATCACAATTTACACTATTTAGTGCTGCAGGTAAAGCACTTGCTGAACGGCTTTATTTTATCCGCCCCCTCAGTAAATTAAATCTTGATATTAAAACTGATCAATCAGCTTATTCAACCCGTAAAAAAGTTAGCATTGAATTGCTTTCAAAAGATGAGAAGGGTCTTGATTCGGATGCAGATGCCTCGGTTTCAGTGTATGCTTCAAGCGGCATTGGTTCAGATGAGGCTGATATTTTTGATTATTTATGGCTGAAATCAGATTTAAGAGGGAAAGTGGAATCGCCGGGCTATTATCTGAAAAACAAGGACGCGTTAGCTGATGAAGCACTGGATAACCTGATGTTAACACATGGCTGGAGAAGGTTTGTGTGGCAAGACGTATTATCTAAGCGTAATCCCCGATTTGGATTCATACCTGAGATTGATGGTCATATCGTTCATGGAAGAATTCTTGATACCCGAACTCAAAAACCTGCGGGTAATGTTCTTGCCTATTTATCGCTGCCGGGCAAAAGACTGCACCTCTATGGTGGAAGAAGCAATAGCCTGGGATTGGTGAATTTTCATACCCGCGATATTTATGGTCCTGCAGAACTTGTGGCCCAAACAGATTTTCAACAAGATTCAACGTATAAAATTGAAATACTTAGTCCGTTTTCAAAAGAATATTCAAGCACCAAGCAGCCTGAATTAATCCTGAATGAAGATATCAGGGAGCAATTATTTACCCAGAGTCTTGGCAGCCAGGTTCAGAATGTGTATTCATCGAATAAACTGAGAACATTTTATCCTGCACTGATTGATAGCAGTGCATTTTATCTGAAACCGGATAAGACTTATCTTTTGGATAATTTTGTCAGATTCAATACCATGGAAGAGGTGCTGAGGGAATATGTCGTAGAGGTGCCCGTAACAAGACAGCGGGATAATTTTTCAGTCTGGGTTATCTATAGACCCCACCTTGTAAATATTCCGAGAAATGTTAAACCACTTATTATTCTTGATGGAGTTCCAATTTTCGATTCAGGTAATAAAATCATCAAGTATGATCCTAAGAAGGTACGTTCGCTGGATGTAGTGACTCAAAAGTATTTTCTCGGTGCGCTGAGTTTTGAAGGTATATTGAATTTTACAACTTATAAGGGAAATCTTCCTGATTTTCAGTTGGATAAAAGAGCTACTGTTGTGGATTACGAAGGAGTGCAGCTTAAAAGAGAGTTCTACTCTCCGGTTTATGAGACCTCGGCTCAGTCGGAAAGCAGGCTGCCTGATTTCAGGAATGTGCTGTTCTGGTCGCCAGAGGTTAAGATTAATTCAAATGGTAAAAGAACAATTAGTTTTTATACTTCAGATCAGGAAAATAATTATACAATCATTCTTCAGGGGATTAGTTCTTCCGGAAAAGCAGGCTCTGCGAGTGTGACTATTCAGGTTAAGAAATAGTTTGACAACATACTCTCACAGATCAGCGACTCCGATGGTGATTATATGTTTATAAAAATACAATAAAAAGCCCGTTTTCAGACCCTTAAGAGCGATGCCATTATCTAAGGGATAGTGGACTATTTTAATTCAACATTGGGATTCTAGTCTCAGCTAGTATGATAGCTCAAATTGATCATTAGTTTTGGCTAGGGGCTATGTGCCATCAAATTTGAGTAGTACTCATTGTTACTGATATGCAGAATTGATTGCTGATTGCTCAATACCTCAACCTTATTTCATTTTTAACATAACACAAGTTGCCAACTCTCTTCTTATTCAGGATTTGTTCCTGTTTCTATTCCCGTAGGGGGAGTTAAAAAGGAGGGCCGAAATTTAATTTATTATTAATTTCAATTCTGAAATTGTCTTATATATTCAAGATCTGAGGTATAGCTAAGATATAACTAAGATATAGCTAAGCTATAACCAGAATATATTGCACCAAAAGCGTTAGTCTGAATATCTAAAGTCAAATTAGGAATCAAAATCATTTAATATTCAGCGGAGTCTTTCCTTTAAAAACCGGATGACAATATAGAATCCAACATCTATAGAAATTAACATTAATCAGATCTGCTAGAAAAAATTTAAACCCTATTTTATTAAGAACTTAATTTTTATCAGATACTAATGTTTTAGTAATTTGTAAATACAATTATGAACCCTAATATGATAATTATTCAAAGACTCCTGTGCAGGGACTTAGCCTGTTTTACCCTGCTTTTAATTCTGTTATTTAGTTATAATGGACTTCAGGCACAACATAAGGCCAAAGATATTAAGATCGCTGTTCAGTGGCAGCCGGTTCAGAATAATAAAAAAAAAAAAAACCAGTCGCTTTCTGTTCTTA
>CAZGWG010000060.1:0-17788 GCA_964529165.1 uncultured Sphingobacterium sp. | reverse complement strand
CCTGTGAACAGGGCTTAAAAATGGTTAATCAGGTAGACAGCAAAGCTTTGACGCTTCAGCTAGATACCTACCACATGAATATTGAAGAAAAAGATCCCTATCAGGCTATTTTAAAAGCAGGAAGTAAATTGGGGCACTTCCATGCCTGTGGATCAGACCGTGGAACTCCGGGTGGAGATCAGATAAACTGGGAAAGAATTAGTTCTGCCTTACATCAGGTTAACTATGATGGAGAAGTGGTTATCGAATCATTTATTCCGGATATTGAAATGATTGCTAAGGCCGCATCCATTTGGAGACAATTTGAACCTTCACAGGAAGATATTGCCATTAAAGGATTGAAATTTTTAAAATCTTGTTTGATTAAATAGTACCAGAATTGTACCTTTTATTATTTCGAAAAAGTTCCAGTCTCTATTTTTGAGAAAACTTTAGTTTCCTCGTTATATTATTATCATACGCTATGCAGGAAAAACAATACTACCACAATTTCTTCCTATTCATAAATGGAAGAAATTTCAAGTAAGTCGAGCCTTTTTATTTTAACTAAAACATTATATTATGGATTCACGACGTAATTTTTTGCAGACGCTCAGTGCTTCAATACTTGCTTTGTATATACCTAAAAATGGTTTTGCGAGTGTTGAAGAATTTTACAATCAGCCCTATGAAGGCCCTGTTCTTCGGGTCGCAATTATGGGTTTGGGCAGTTATGGAACCCGGGTAGCTGATGCTATGCAGGCCTGTAAAATGGCAAAGTTAGTTGGGCTTATCAGTGGTACACCTTCTAAAATAAAAAACTGGCAAAGCAAGTATACTATTCCAGAGAACAATTGTTACAATTATGAGAATTTCGATCTCATTAAAAATAACCCGGACATTGATGCAGTATATGTCATTACCCCAAATGCTCTGCATCACGATCAGGTAATACGAGTGGCTAAAGCCGGCAAGCATGTTATTTGCGAAAAACCAATGGCATTGAATGCCAAAGAAGGGCAAGAAATGATTGAAGCCTGCAAAAAAGCGAATGTGAAATTACTTGTAGGATATCGGATGCATTTTGAACCTAAAACCCTTGAAATAATCCGGATGAGGAAAGAAGGAGAATTGGGTAAACCTACATTTTTTCAGGGATTAAGCGGCTTTAAAATTGGCGACCCTACTCAGTGGCGATTGAATAAGCAATTAGCCGGAGGTGGCTCCTTAATGGACATTGGTATTTATGCAATAAATGGTGCGCGTTATATGATAGGTGAAGAACCCGTTTGGGTTACTGCACAGGAAACAAAAACGAATCCTGAAAAATTCAAAGAAGGTGTGGATGAAACTATTCAGTTTCAGTTGGGGTTTCCGGGAGGAGCAGTAGCTTCCTGCTTGTCGACTTATAATATGACTAATCTGGATCGCTTTTTCCTAACTGGAGAAAAAGGATTTGCCGAGTTACAACCCTCAACCGGTTATGGGCCAATCAAAGGCCGCACAAACAAAGGAGAATTAAATTACCCCCATACTACTCACCAAACAATTCAAATGGAAAAAATGGCAGGTATTATTTTGGGAGGTGAACCAAGCCTTGTACCAGTAGATGGTGAAGAAGGACTGAAAGACCTGAAAATTATTGACGCAATCTATTTAGCAGTTAGGACAGGTAAAAAGATCAGTTTAAAGCTATAAAAAATCTGGTTAAACTCCGGGTTAAAGTAATCTCCAGGAATATGACAATAAGTAAAAAAAAGAATTTCAAAATACTGCTTGGGACCATTGCACTGTTTGTCATTGCATTAAGTGCATTTAAGCTTGTAAAACCGGATCTGGCAGCCTTAAAGATTAAAAAAGGTGATCACATCATTTTAATTGGGAACAATCTTGGCTCAAGAATGATGAACTATGGGCATTTTGAGACCGAGATGCAGCTTCGTTATCCGGATAGCATGCTGTATATCAGAAACATGTGCGATGGAGGAGATACTCCCGGCTTTAGAGCTCATTCTGGTCGTGCATTACCCTGGGCATTCCCCGGTGCAGAAAAATTTCAGACTGAACTAGCGAAAAACTCAAATAGTGAAGGCTTTTATGATAGTCCGGACACATGGATCACAAACCATAAAGCTGATATAATCATTGCATTCTTCGGATACAATGAGTCTTTTCAGGGACCTATGGGGCTGGAAAACTATAAGGCTGAACTTGAAGCTTTTATAATTCATACGCTAAAACAAAAGTATAACGGAAAAACCTCTCCACAATTAGCGCTTGTTTCGCCAATTGCATTTGAGGACCTGTCGGGGCAGCTCGATCTTCCGAATGGCAAAATTGAAAATAGAAATCTGGAGCTTTACTCGCAGGCAATGAAAGAAATTGCAGCTAAGTATAAGATTCATTTTGTAGATGTCTTTACACCAAGCAGGCAATGGTATGAGGCAAATGAAAAACCTATGACCATCGATGGATCTCAACTTACCGAAGCAGCCTATGCTAAATTTGCACCGCTTCTGGCTGATGGACTTTTTGGCAAAACCAAAATAAAACCAGCCCTTGAAGTTAATCGTAAATTGGTACATGATGCTGTTCAGGAAAAAAACTGGATGTGGCATAATGATATTAAAATCCCAAATGGGGTACATGTTTTCGGTCGCCGGTATAACCCCTTTGGCCAGGATAATTATCCATCAGAGCTCAAGAAGATCAGGGAGATGACAGTGATCAGAGATCAGGCAATCTGGCTGGCATTAAAGGGAGAAAAAATGGATCTGGATGCTGCCGATAAGAACACAACTCCCCTTCCTAAGATTGAAACTAATTATAATCCGGATAAAAATGGCAGTCTTAAATACCTCTATGGAGAAGAAGCTATAGCGAAGTTCAAATTACCTCCGGGATATAAAATCAATCTTTTTGCATCTGAGGTGGAGTTTAAAGATATTGAGAATCCGGTACAATTGTCTTTTGACAATAAAGGACGCCTTTGGGTAGCAACTATGCCCACTTATCCGCACTGGCAGCCAGGCGATAAAAAACCAAATGATAAAATCATAATCCTGGAAGATACCAATGGCGATGGTAAGGCTGATAAGCAAACCACTTTTTTAGATGGTTTACACTTACCCGTAGGATTTGAAATAGCTCCTGAAGGGGTTTATGTTTCTCAGGGAACCAATCTGATCCTTTACAAAGACATTAATGGTGATGGTAAAGCAGATTCCAAAGAAATTCTTTTAAGTGGTTTTGACGATCATGATACACATCATGCGCATCATGCGTACACTACAGACCCTTCAGGTGCAATTTACATGGGAGAAGGTGTCTTTTTGCATACGAATGTAGAAACTTCTTATGGTCCGGTACGTGCTACCAATGGTGGCTTTTACAGATACAATCCTGCCAGACATCATCTCGAGCGAACCGCTCAACTCTCCATTCCAAATCCATGGGGTATTGCCTTTGATGACTGGGGTCAGAACTTCTTCGCTGAAACCTCAGGACCAGATGTGCTTTGGATGATGCCTGGTTCAATCAAACCAAGATATGGTGTCGCCACGCATAAATCAACAAACCTGATTGAGGATAAACACCGCGTACGTCCAACCTCTGGTCTTGAATTTATCTCAAGCCGTCATTTTCCCGATGAGGTACAGGGGGATATGCTCATCAATAATACGATTGGATTCCTTGGTACTAAAGAACATATTATGCAGGAAAAGGGCACTGGCTATGCTACAAAACACCGTCAGGATCTGCTGGTTTCAGAAGACAGAAATTTCCGACCGGTGGATATGGAATTTGCACCCGATGGCTCCCTCTACGTTGTAGACTGGCATAATGTTCTGATCGGGCATATGCAGCACAATGTTCGTGATCCATTACGGGATCATTCCCATGGACGAATTTATCGGATTACCTATCCATCCAGACCATTACTAAAGCCTGCAAAAATAGATGGCGCAAGCATTGAACAACTGCTTAACAATCTTAAGCTGCCCGAATACCGTACCCGCTACCGTACCCGCAGGGAACTTCGGGGACGCCCGGTCAATCAGGTACTCACTCAAATTACGAGCTGGACTGCCAAGCTCGATAAAAATGATCCCAAATATGAGCATCATTTACTGGAAGCTTTATGGGTAAGCTGGGGATTAGATAAGGTAGATCAAAAACTCCTTCGTCAGTTACTTAAGGCAAAAGATTACCGGGCACGTGCCGCTGCTGTACGGGTATTAAGATATACCGGACACCAGGTTGCTGATCAGACTAATTTGTTAATGCAGGCTGCTACAGATACACATGGACGCGTACGGCTTGAAGCAATCGTTGCCGCTTCCTGGCTTGAAAAAGACAAGGGCTTGCCCATTGTATTGGAAGCAGGTAAAAAACCTCTGGACGAATGGATGCTCCCTGCTTATGAAACAGCTATTGCACACCTAAATGGATATGAACGGCCAGTCAAGAAAGAAGAACCTGTTTTAACCGATCTTAAAGGAGCTGAACGCGATCTTTTCGTTAAAGGAAAAGCAATCTATGCCCGCGATGGCTTCTGTAACACCTGTCATCAGAGCGATGGAAAAGGGCTTGCTAGCTCAGGCTTTCCACCTCTTGCAGGTACAAAATGGGTAACCGGGAATGACGATAGATTAATCAAACTCGTATTGAAAGGATTGTACGGACCTATTGAAGTACTTGATCAAAAGTATCCCGGACAAGTACCAATGACACCATTTGCCGGAATGTTAAATGATGAAGAAGTTGCGGCGGTATTGACCTATGTCCGAAATTCATTTGGCAACAAAGCTCCGGCAGTTTCTCCCGAAAAAGTAAAACTTACCCGGGCCGCAATAAACAATAAATCAGGATTTTACTCTCCTGAAGAATTACTGACTCAACATCCATTAGAGAAATAAACTCATTCAGAATATATACAAAATGAACAAACCAAAAAGCAGACTGCCATTGATCATTCTGATCGCCTTTATGCATATAAGTATTGCATTTGCGCAAAATGATCCGAAATGGATTGTATATCAGGGAAAAGAAGGACCCGGGAAAGGCAAACATATTGTATTCGTAAGTGGCGATGAAGAATACCGATCAGAAGAAGGTTTACCTATGATGGCAAAGATTTTAGCTGAACGCCATGGCTTTAAGTGCACTGTTCTTTTTTCTGTCGACCCCAATACAAATAATATTGATCCCGACAATCAGACAAACTTACCCGGTCTGGAAAACTTAAAAACTGCCGACCTGATGGTTATGTTATTGAGGTTCAGAGAACTGCCGAATGATCAGATGAAACATATTATAGATTATACTAATGCAGGAAAACCGATTGTAGCACTGCGTACTTCAACACATGCATTTAGTTATTCCCGTAATAAACAAAACCCTTATGCTAAATATAGCTATAACAGCAAAATAAAGGGCTGGGAAGGTGGCTATGGCAAACAGGTACTTGGTGAAACCTGGATCAATCATCATGGCGTACACGCTAAGGAAGGTACCAGAGCATTAATAAATGGCCTGGTGAAAGATCATCCTATTTTGCGTGGAGTAAATGATATCTGGACCCCTACCGATGTATATGGGATACTGGGGCTTCCGAATGATTCTAAGGTTTTAATATTCGGCCAAACCAGCTTGGGTATGACAGCAACATCGCCATTGAGTTATGAAAAGTCAATTATGCCCATAGCATGGATAAGAAGCTATAGCTCAGCAAGCGGTAAAAAAGCAAAGATATTTACTACAACAATGGGAGCTTCAGTTGATTTAATCAGCGAAGACCTGCGAAGATTAGTAGTTAATGCCTGTTATTGGGCTACAGGTATGGAACAACAAATTCCTGCACAAAATAACGTTGAACTGGTTGGCGAGTATAATCCAACCATGTTTGGTTTTGGTAAATACCAAAAAGGACTAAGGCCTTCAACTTTTGAATGGAAGAAATAATCTTGTGTTATGTTAAGCCTAATTGATCATTATTTTTTGATATGGGCTAAGAGCCATCAAAATTGAGCAATACACACATTATTGATATTTCTTCAGATTTCAAGCTGATTGCTCATAACTGATTGCTCAATGCCATCAACGTCATTTCATTTTTAACATAACACTTGAATATTTTATACAGATCAGGACTCAATCACAACACCCATCGAACAGAATTTTTCGATCCGTTCATTAATCACATCATCAATGTTACGTTTCAGCAGTTGACTGAGGTCTTTGGTGATTTGATCCTGAATAGTTTTAGCCATTTCTTCAGGATTATGATGTGCACCACCCAAAGGTTCCTTAATGATCCCATCAATCAATTTATTCTTGTACATATCCTCTGCAGTCAGCTTGAGACAATCTGCAGCTTTCTCTTTGAAATCCCAACTTCTCCATAGGATGGATGAGCATGATTCAGGTGAAATTACCGAATACCAGGTATGCTGAAGCATATACACCCGATCGCCAATCCCAATACCCAGAGCTCCGCCTGAAGCCCCTTCTCCTACTATAAAACATAAGATTGGTACCTTCAAAACCGACATTTCAAGCAGGTTACGCGCAATTGCTTCGCCTTGCCCGCGCTCTTCCGCTTCAAGTCCCGGATAAGCCCCCGGGGTATCGATAAAAGTAATTACCGGTTTATTGAACTTTTCGGCCAGTTTCATCAGTCGGAGAGCCTTGCGATAACCTTCAGGATTTGCCATTCCAAAATTGCGATATTGACGCATTTTGGTATTCACACCTTTCTGATGACCAATGATCATCACCGTTTGACCTCCAATGCTGGCAAAACCTCCAACAATGGCTTTATCATCTTTTACGGTACGATCACCATGCATCTCGATAAAATCATCACAGATCATCTCGATATAAGACAATGTATAAGGCCTTTCCGGATGCCGTGAAATCTGGACGTTCTGCCATCCTGTAAGATTTGAGTAGATCTGATGCCTGGCGGTATCCATCTTGGTCTCCAATTCTGCCAAAGTAGCAGACATATCTACTTTAGTTTTCTCAGCTACCTGTTTAACCTTCTCAATCTGCATTTGCAGATCAACTATAGGTTTTTCAAAATCAAATGTTGTACTACTACTCATAGGTTATCTAAAAGACCCGGCTAAATTAGGAAATTAATACCATCGTAAATAAATCTAATTATCAAAATCTATAAAACTGAATTTGCATTTATCTGCAGACCGCATTCATGAATTAAAGTTTTTTAACTTTTCTTTTGCCTGATCCCACGTATTTACGGATTTCTTCTCTGCTGGTGCACTATCAATAAGACCCTGCAAGTTTTGAAGAGCTTCCCAAACGGCTTTATCTTTCACGCCATTCCTTTTAAAATGAATCAGATCCAGAATGATAGCCTTATTATTTCCGCTTTCATCGGTTATAAAATTTATTCCTTCTATCATTTCTTTATCCTTTTATTGAGAAATAGCATAGAAATTACTATTCCCTAACTGATTATTGAAAGACAAATATACATGATTCAATTAATACTGTTCTCTACAGGAATTGACCTGTTTTAACTTTTAAAGTTAATTGCAATCAAATAATTATAAATGCTGACATTTTCCTGACCGAAAAGAATGAACCCTTCTCCCATTTTTGGATTTTTTATTATATTTTACAGGGAACTCAAAAAAAGGAAAAGAATTATATGGGTCATTTACCAAAACTTATTGAAGATCTTGCGTTAATATTAGTAGTTGCTGCGGTTACAACCCTATTATTCAGGAGAATAAAGCAACCCCTGGTTTTAGGATATATTATTGCCGGTTTTTTAGTCGGTCCGCATCTATCAATAACTCCCAGTGTTGTAGATACCACCAATGTCAAGACCCTCGCAGAAATTGGTGTTATATTTCTTTTGTTCAGCCTTGGACTTGAGTTTAGTTTTAAGAAACTGATGCGTGTGGGTGGCTCAGCATCTATCACAGCTTTTGTCGAGATTATCTTCATTTGTACAACAGGGTACTTTGCCGCTCAGATGATGGGATGGTCTGTGATGGACAGTCTGTTTCTCGGAGGTATGCTTGCCAGTTCCTCAACCACTATCATAATCAAGGCTTTTGATGAACTAGGCGTAAAAACAAAACAGTTTGCAAGTGTAGTCTTTGGAGTGCTGGTTGTTGAAGACATCGTCGTAATCTTGTTGATGGTCTTACTTTCAACAGTTGCTGTCACCAAACAATTTGAAGGTACAGAAATGCTGTTTACAGTCGGGAAGCTACTATTCTTCCTGCTACTCTGGTTTATTGCAGGAATATTCCTATTACCAAGTCTATTGAAAAAAGCAAAGAAACGCCTGGAGGAAGAAACATTGCTTCTTCTAGACATTGGACTTTGCCTGGGGATGGTTGTCATCGCTACACAGGTTGGTTTCTCGGCGGAACTCGGAGCCTTCATTATGGGATCTATACTCGCTGAAACGACAAAAGCTGAAAAAGTTGAACATCTGATTAAGCCCGTTAAAGATCTTTTTGGAGCGATTTTCTTCGTATCAGTCGGAATGCTGATTGACCCTATGACCATCATGGAATACCGCTGGCCTGTACTTTGGATCACTATACTCGTTCTGGTTGGCAAATTCCTGAGTACAGCTACAGGTGCTCTATTATCCGGGCAACCGCTTAAGCAATCTGTACAGGTTGGAATGAGCATGGCTCAAATTGGAGAATTTGCTTTCATTGTGGCTTCATTGGGACTTTCATTGGGTGTAACCAGTGACTTCCTATTCCCTGTTGCAGTAGGTACATCGGCAATAACAACTTTTACTACTCCTTATATGATCAGATTCTCACCAAAAGTTTATGATCTGATCGTGAAAGTTCTTCCTGAAAAATGGATCGTGAATCTGAATAATTATGCCAGCAGTACCCAAAATATACAGGCAGAAAGCAACTGGAAAAAAGTATTTAGTTCATACCTTAATATCGCGATAACAAATGGCATAATTCTATTGGCTCTGATGCTGCTTTCTATAAATTTCCTTCAGCCATTCCTTGATAATAATATTAAAAATGAAATTTTAAGTTCTTCCATCGGCCTGCTAATTTCTTTTGGTGTAGCTGCCCCATTTATTTGGGCACTCATTGCAAAAAGACCCGGCAAATTGGGATACAAAGAATTATGGCTGGATAAAGAATATAGCCGTGGACCATTACTGGTTCTGGAAATCGCCAGAGTAATTATCGGATTATTTATTATGGGGTTCTGGGTAAACAAACTCTTCTCTGCGATGGTTGCAATCCTGATTGCAATACCGCTGATTGTAGTCATACTCATGCTTTTCTCACAGCGATTACAGCGCTTCTATCAAAGACTGGAAGGTCGCTTCCTGTCAAATTTTAATGCAAGAGAAATTGCAGAAGAAGAAAGTGCGTTCTCAGAAAAGATTCTGAGAAAACACTTTAAACCCGAAGCCGAACTTGTTCCATGGGAAGCACACATGGTCGACCTACAGGTTGATCAAAATGCGGATTATATAGGTAAAACACTTGAAGAGCTCGCCTGGCGGGAAAAATATGGTGTAAACATAGCTTATATCAAACGGGGTGATAAACTGATCTATGCACCATCCCGCTTTAATAAGTTACTTCCTTTTGATCATGTTGGAATAATTGCAACCGATGAACAGATGCAACAATTCAAACCCGTATTTGATGCAACCGAAGCCATTGATACCGCTGAGTATAATGTTGAGGACATTGTTGTTCAAAAAATTGTTGTGGATGAACACAATAAGCTAAAAGGACATACTGTACGCAACTCTGGAATTCGTGAAAGAACCAATGGTTTAATCATTGGAATCGAGAGGAATCATGAAAGAATTTTGAACCCAAATTCTCAAATGGTCTTCGAATGGGGTGACATCGTATGGATTGTAGGAGAACGGAAAAAGATACAGCAGTTGAATGTCTCCTGATTAATAATCCGGTACAAGCAGATTAATTATAGCTACAGCGTTTATTATATTTTGTCTCTCGGATATTCCGTAACAGGCTTCGATATAATACTCAGGACTGTAATAGGATAATATCTTCATATCCCCTTTCGAAAGTATGGTAAACTCATAAGTATGGGATTCATAAATCTCGTATTTCTTCGCACAAAAATTCGGAATATCTTTTTCATTCCTGATTCTGAACAAGTCGTTCTGCTGAAAGGTTTTAAAGATCTGATCAACCGATTCGGGTGATAAATTCAGGTTCTTAAGTATGGCTTTAGATCCCGAGTATGAATAGGACTTAAGATTCCGTTGGCTTCCTGTTAAAACGAAATACTTGGATTCTGATTTAGTCTCTCCCGGGGAATAAGTACGAAATGCTATTACAAAATCATTCTTAATATTGAGTGATTGCATAAATGCCGGTATCCTTGAAGCATCATATTTAATCCCATTCTCAATATGGATTTCATCCTGAGAAAATGCAGGAAATGCTAATAATAGAAGATGAAGAATTAAAACTATTTTCAATTTTATCAGGAATAACAGGAGCTCATTTGCTCCCCAACCACAGAACAGCATTGGTAATCATTTTATTCTGGAATGTATTATCGAAGGTAAATGACAATGTGCGATTAGTTTTATCAATTTTATGCTCATAATCGATGTCATTATGTCCCATATTAATATATATCATTTTGTACCGGGTATTGGTCCACACAACTGGATAATAACCCTCATGCCATATTTCATGGGGTTTAGGGCCGGTACCAAGAGGAAAACTCTTCGGGTCAATAGATACTAAGACCCTGATGTTGGGATTCGCTTTCAGATCATTTTTCCACCTGTACCATTCGTTTGGAGCTGACAAGAATGTTCCGGGCATATTTTTTGCCAAAGGGTGTTTGGTATCCTCGAACCTCAAAGTTGCGGATGTAGGTCTCCAGGTATTACTGCTATACTGACCTGATCCCAAAAAATCTTCGTGGTACCAGTCCCAGTTTTGGGGATATGCTGAAGGGCTTAGTGCGAATGCGGCAAAATGAAAACCCATCCAGGCCCCGCCTGCCTCCATGTATTTCTGAAAAGCTTCTCTTTGTTCCGGCTTCTCGGGTCGGGTATCCAGAAAAATCACAACCTGAAAGCCGGAAAGAAATTCGGGGTTCAATTTATCCCAGTCATTTGTGGCCGTAAAGCCAAAATTATTCTCCTCAGCAATTTTGGGGAACCACTTCAGGGCTTCAGATACATAACTGATATGAGCCTGGTCATTCTTACCTGTATAAAATGCAATCACCTGAAATTTAGGCTTATAGTATCCGGAAAAACAGTTGCTGGAAATAAAAAAGACCAGGAATACTATAATTATGAACCTGATTCTTGAAAAACTAAATAACATCTTATCCTGAAATTATGTGCGGATAAGTTATAAAAAAAAACAACTATTTTGGAGTTTAGGCAGGTGACTAACGGGGATCTATCTGATAGACAATCAAAGGAATTTTCTTATCAATCTTTGAGTCAAGATTTGCTAATTGAACCACGGTCTTTGAATCGTTAAATACCAACTCATGAGATTCTGTTTGGTCAAACCTTTCTCTTTGCTGATATGCAGATTTTATTTCCCCTGTTTGAGATTCATATTTGCGGATCTGTGAAGCTCCCGGATTTAGAATTGAAATATTCCTTTTAGCTGATTTTTTTTCAGAAAAAGCAGGTTTTGAATGGATAAGATCATCAACAATCTGAACCGATTGAATATCTGAAAGGGTAATATACAGAGAGGTACTAGCCACCTGAGCCTTAATTCCAGTGGCAATTAGAAAGAAAAGAATAAAGCTCAGGAAGACTTTCATATATTTTCTTACGATAAATATATGAAAAGGTTACAATTACAAAAGAAATATTTTTACCTGTTAGGCAATTTATTGGGTGAGACGAATTTTTTAGTCTCTATCTTTCGTGGTTTAATAATCAGTTTAATCGTGAGATTTGCAGGATTTTCAGAATCCAGCACCACCTGAGGAATATTCTTCTCAACCTCTACCTCAGGAGGTAAATTAGTACTATCTACAGAGAGGGTATATTTACCTATCGGCAGATAAAAGATAATCTGACCTTCCAGATTTGTCCGCGTTACATACCGAACATTATTTTCATCAGTTGCAACAACTGTTATACCCTGTAAATTTCTATTAATCTCATAACTAAACTGATCAAAGCTGTAAACTAAGTTTCCTTTGATAGTTCCTGTTCTTTTAAGCGGAATTTCAAGCCTGTATTTCTTTTTATCGAGCTTGATATATTGATCAGGGGCGTACCAGCCTTTGGTATTTGACATACTAATACGATAACTTTCATAAGGTAATTTCTTATAAACCACTGATCCTGAAGCATCGGTAATAAAAGCGATGTCGTTGATATAAAGGAGATGGCCATCTGCCTTTATATCTCCCTGATCAAAAATATCATTATGGTTCATATCTTTATAAACGATTACTTCAAGATCACTACTGACGACACCCACTTTAGGTAATGATAACTTTTGGGTAATACCTACCTCTAGAAGACTGAACTGATAATTACTAAATCGGTTATGATTAATTGAAGTGAAAATGCTTGATTTTGGCAAAATATCGTACTCTACACGTCCGGTAATAAAGCTACTACTGCCATAGGAGGAATTATTCATTATTGCCATTCCGGCTTCAGTTCTTAGCTTATCCCGGTAAAAATTCTTCCGTATCGTAGGAATAATACTAAGAATATATGGAGACTCCTGGCTCCTTAGAAAATTGTTTACCGCTTCACCAATATAGAAGGTTCCAAATTGTAATGTTGAACTCAAATTAAATATTCCTCTTTTATAATTGAGATTTGAACGGAAATGAAACCGCAATTGTTCATTAAATGAAGTATTGAAATAGCCACCTTCAGTATTTAATGCCAAATACTGATTATTTGATATTGGATAGTTGAATGAAGTGTTAATATTCCAGTAATTCAAAGTATGAATTTCTTTTGTAGAGCCTGGCAATTGGAAAGCATTATTTGATTCCTGGAAATACAGGGGTGAAACTGAGGCAATCATTTTTTTAAAAATCGTCCCTGACATCCCAACTTCAGCCCTCACAGTACTATATTTCGGCATGAATAAAGTGAAAGTTGAAAAGGTTTTGGGTGCATAAAAATTATAGTCAAAACCTGCCCATATATTTGATCTTTCTCTCATATAGGTAATCCTTTCATTAAAAGATACCGCGCCTCTTCTCATTCCCGGATAATATCCTGAACTAATATAATTTGAACTATTAATTACAATTTTTTTAATCGTACCACTGATATTGAGCCCTGATGCAAAACTCGGCTTCACCAGACTAATACTGTCACGGTGCTGGGTATGACCTGCACTCAGACTAGCTACAATTCTCAATCCTTTAAATTTCGAAAGGGTATAACTATTCCCAAATATGGCACTATTGGAATTCTGAAGTGGATTTACTTCATAAATCATCGAAGTTGAAAATTCCGAGTCTTCCTTCCTGTGAGTATACCCGATCCAACCCGCACTCCCCGAAGGCAAGAAATTATATGAATCGTTTCCAATCAAATTCGAGTTTCCATTTAAAAAACCTATATCATAGGAATCATTATTTGTAGTATCATTCAGAAATAGGTTGGCCCCCCTCCCACTGAGATTAATATCCATATTCTTATTGATATTTCCGGCAGTTATCCCCATATTACCCGTTTCATAACTTAACCAGGTATTTCTCATCATCGACTGTGAATAAGAGTTTTTCCATTGAGTATAATCGACACTATAACCCAGGTTGCCCGATTTAAGTTCAAGGTTACCTTGTCCGTTCAGAAGGTATGATTCATTGCTCGAAAACATTCCCTGTGAACTAAGTGAAATGCTATTGGCATTGTAAGAATCACTTAATGTTGGATCATGATAAGCCCGGTCACTTCGCCCGCTCTGTACTCTGACATAGGCCATCCCAAATACATCACCGTTAGAATAAAGCCCGGTGAAGGTCACATCAAAGCCTTCAGACTGAAACATTTTTCTTGTAACCGGTTTTGAGATGGTCAGGAGTGTATCTGAAGATGGCTGAATGGTAAACTCCTGAGTCGAATGAAATGCCTGATTCTGAAATACAGAAGGAAACCGGTCGATTATTGTTACCCATTGTACAGTATTTCCGGGATTAGAAATTCTGACAGGTATCCTAATGGAGTCGGTAGAAGCATCTATCAAGATACTCGAAACCAAAGAAACCAAATTCACATTCCTCTTAGCAGAAACCTGAACTATTGTTTCAGTAGCCATAATCAAATTATTGCTTTCATCAGAAAGCACAAACCTGATTGCGTGCCTTTGGCCGGAGACAGTCTTTTTGGTAACAAATACTTTAACGGGGATAAACAAACTATCTCCCGGTTTTATTGAAACTGTTGTCTTATTCTTGCTGATCATGTTGATACTCTTTTCCGGATTGATACTAACTATACCCAAAAGTGGCACAGACCTTTTATTTACCAGCTTCAGGGTAAGATCGACAAGTTCTTCATTGGAAGCATTTACCAGCGTTTTAGAAGGCGTCAAAACAATTAATGTATCATTAGTTTGGGCCTGTAACTGGATCGAATTAAGTATTGTGAACAAGAAAAGCAGACAAAAAGCATTCGTCTTTGAGCGGATCAATCTACTCAAGCAAAGTGAATTGTATAATAAATATGATTTTACCTTTTCCAATTAAAGATTCTGATAAACCTATTTGCTTTATAAAAAAAGAAGGTTACTGGGGAATAACTACAAATAAAACTGTTGTATTAAAGATGCCTGTTTTACCTGACAGTCTGCTATCATTCGGTGCTGTATAATACCTTAAATCATATTCAATCACCTGTTGTGTATTATCAACCATCGGGTTTGAGACTATGATCTGATCGACGGTTGAGAGTGCCCTCGTAAAAGTAGATACCCCTCCAGAACTAGATGTATACTTCGTTGTTTGTACATTTACCGCATCTACAGGAATAGTACTGCTATCCATACCTATAAGATTTAATCCGCTGGTTTTAATCATTACCTGATAGGGTTGATAACCAACTACCCGCATTCCTCTGGCTTTTGTTACTGATACACCGTTTGCATAACTCTCCAATGTATTAAATACAAGATCGATCTCATTCGCCGAGTTCTGAAGTTCAAGTGTCAAACTGCTATTGACAGTGTTGACCAAAAATGAAACAGAAACAGTACTTGTTGAAATCAGTACGTTACTTGAATTATACAATGAAAAGATCAGTGTGCCGGTATAAGTACCATTAGGAACTAGCAGGTGGCTTCCCCCCTGAATTATCATATCAAACTTATGCTCAGTAAAAACATTGGCACCAAATGGCGCGTTTGAACCGTTTATAAGAATAACATCTGTATTGTTTAAAACAACTGGCGTATTATTTACTCCAATCTGACTGGCGGTAGGAGTACCGGTACTCACCCGGTTAAATCGTAATGAAAAATATTGAGGGGCAACCGACTGGCCTCCATTTGTGAAATTACCTGCCGCCCTTACATTCAAACGCCATCCATCACAAGTGGCCCCGTTTGGTGCATATTGCACACTAAGAGCATCAGTTACCGTAGCTCCTGCCATCTGCTCAGCGTAAGTGGTAAAGCTATTCTGATTACTAGAATAAGAATTTAAGGTTACACCCTGGCATGAATTAGTAAAATTCACAACAAATGAGGCCTGAACATTACTGTTTGTAGCTATTACATTTCCCTGTTTTGAACGCAATGTTATTGTAAGAGTAGTACTGTAAGTTCCTGTTCCAACCTTCAGGTGATTTCCTCCCTGAACTTTTATATTTAACTTATGTTCGAAATAATAAGTTGGAGGAGTTTTTAAATTTTCGGCAGTATTGATTAATGAAACGGACTGGGTAGTATTTAATACCTGATAACCTGTACCTGAGACACCACCAGGTCCTCCGTTTGTGGCATTAAAAGCTAATGAAACATACTGGGCAGGAATAGTTGTACTTCCGTTACTAAAGTCACCATTCGCTTTAACCTCTAAAGTCCAGCCAGCGGGATAGGTACCACTTGCCATATTGTACTGAATTGTAAAATAGTTCGTGCTGGTACATCCATTAGCAATCTCTGCCAATGTATTGAACGTACATCCCGTACCTGTATAATATCCAATAGACTGAGTATAGCCAGAATTGATGAACAGAAACATAAAAATACTCAATGCTCCTGCCAGTTTCAGGAATTCTGGTTTGAAATTTTCCCGGTATATTTCTTTTATTATCATTTGACTATCTCTGAAATTCGAGTTCTACAAGTTTCAACTCGTCCTTATCCCCGTAATTGATAATCGCGGTTGCAATATATTTACCCTTAGCAAGATTTAATGGCAGAGCTTGCCTTACCAGCCGGTGATCATCAGGCAAAGAAAATATCTCCTGATCATCCAGTTTCTTCTTTTCTCCGGTCTGAGTATTCAATATTTCCCATTTCACTTTACCTTCCAGCCATTGCCTGCCGGTATTATGAAGTTTTAGTTCAAGGTATCCGCTTGAATTATTATCCTCTTTAGAAGGAAGAACATCTGTGAAATCCAAGACCTCAATATCTCTTACATCAGATTGAGAAAACGAATGATAGATCTTTATCCCCATCCTGACACTAACTTTAATTGAAGTCCCGTCAGCAGCCCTACCATCACCCGGATTTAGCTGTGTTAAGAATAACATGGCTGTATGGACCGGAATTTCTGTATTTGCATTTGCAGGAACACTGAACACTACATCCAGTTCCCGCTTTTCGCCTGGTCTAAGTGTAAAATATGATCCTGGCATTATCCTGATCCACTCTGCCGCAGAAGTTTTAAGCGTACCCGCATCATAAGTCTGATTATTCCCGAGAGAGTCATAATCCCAGTCATTTAGAGATACACCAATCTCAAGATCCTTGTTATTAGGGTTACTAACTACTATTTTCTGAGTGCCTGTTCCTCCGGGTGCAAGTTTATAATATAATTTACCCGGACTAACCGTCATACCTGCCTGCGCTAAAACATTCTGGTTAAAACCAAGGATGGCTACACAAAGGATATAGAAAATATTTCTTTTCATAAGTATTATAAAAAAAGGCCTTTTAAAAGGCCTCAATATAACGATAAATGCTCTTATATCTTACGGCTGTGTAACGGTATAGGTTACAGGAATCACATTTAATCCTGTAGCTTTGCCTGCGTATGCTCCACCAGCACCAATCAGATAAGAAATATTGAACTTATTAGTCGGGTTTGATCCGTTCCAGGAACTCTTGGTGGCAGTAATAACTGTCGCCGGACTTGTGCCTGATGCAGGAAGTGTAACTGCCGAACCATAAGTAATACCGGTAGTGTTACCATTGTTTGTTGATCCAATTGAAGAAGTGATCTTTACTGAGCCCGGAGTTAATGCAGCAGAACCAGTAACTGTTCCTGCGATCGCTTTAACAACATAGCCTTTTGAACTTGTTACACTCACGTGATCAGTCGCTAATGCGGTTATACCATTGGTATATTTTGCTTCTGTATCGAAATTCACATCTAATGAGGATGGCTGGGTTACACTGAATGATAAAACATCTGATAAAGTGATGTTCAGATTCGCTGTCTGTGCGAATGACTTAGTGCTTACTAATGATACTGCTAAAATTGCTAAACATATAATTATTTTTTTCATGATTCTTTGTCTTTCTGTTGTTTATTTTGTTGATGTTGATATACTATAGACAAATAACAGACCAGTATACTAAAGAGTAAAAAAAGG
>CAZGWG010000059.1:0-19241 GCA_964529165.1 uncultured Sphingobacterium sp. | reverse complement strand
CCATGGGGAACAGAGGAACTCTCCATCAATCTTTAAATTAAATAATGCTATTTTTCCATTAGGTAACCTAAGCAATGATACCGACATTACATTATTTTTACCTTCCTGCTGGACTTCGATTTTACTCTCTTTACTCCATGTTTTTCCATTATCGGAAGAATATTTGCTTGCCAGATAAGCGTTCCCCCAGTCTGCTCCTGACCGACCTGTATAATGAGTGTAAATAAATAATATTCTACCATCCTTCAGGGTTATAAAATCTCCTTCACTATTTCTTGGATTGTTGGCTCCTGTTTCAAGCTTTAATACAACTTTTTTACCATTATCGGACTCAGTAATCGCTTCATTAGTAGCGATCTGAGTAAATCCTTCAACAATGCCAAACATGACAAACAGTACATAAAAGACTGATATTACTTTCATTACTCAATGGATTAACTTTCTATTGATTTTATAAACTGTTATGCTATGACCTTCGACCGATTAAACCAATAATAATTGCAACACAACTTTAGTGAAGAATCTGTATGTTTTTTCATGTTGTTTTGTCTTCTTTCGAATATCTTACATTAGAAACAGCAAGAAATTGCCCTAAAGAAATGCAGAATAGTCATTAGTAGAAATAATAATATAACTCCGAATTTCTCTTTTAATTAGGCTATAATTTCATATCACTACTCATTAAAAAAAATACTATGAATGAACTAACTCTTACGAAATAATTAATAAGTATTACATATTACAATATTAGCAATATACCCTCTAATAGGCAAATAATATTAAAAAAACTATTCCTTATTTAATAGCCATTAAATTGCTAAATAAACTCTTATTCATAGAACCATTTAAGCGGTACCCCAGCAAGATTTAGAGACATTCCGCCGGTATAGTTGAAATAAGTTATCAGAGCGGTATCATTTACCCAAGTTATAGCTGGATAGGTAAAGCCGTCAGTAGCATTATTTTCAATATTCCTGAAATGTCCCCAGGTTTTTCCATCATCTTTGGAAATAGCAGAAGTTAAGGGGGTTCTTGCCCGCGGGCTTCCCTGATCATTGTTCCAAACTGCAATCAAATCTCCTGTGGCTGGTATTCGTTCAATAGCCATTGGGGAACCACTTCCTTTGAACACGGAAAGTATTGGCTCAGTCCACGTTTCGCCTCCATCATTAGAAATTGTTTGATACTGTCCACCCAAGCTCGTTCTCATAAACATCATCACCCGTCCATCTTTTAACTCGACAGCTATCGGTTCAAAACTAGGGCCTGTAGCAGGCTTAACAAATTGTCCTTCCCGCCAGTTTATTCCATCATCATCTGAATAGATGCATGCAGAACTTTCCAAATTATCTATTTCAATCAAAATCCTACCACTTTTCAGCCTTAAAGATCTACCATTTGCACTTTCCAAATAGCGATCCGGACCTGTTATCTGTTTTGGGTTTACAAAGCTTTTACCCTCATCCTTCGAAACCCTCATCATTAATCGGCAATCGCCGGGTTTTGTCAAATCAACTTTATATGATGGCAGAATAAATACCGCTTCTCTGATCTTTTTAAAATAGAAAAGCGCAATACTTCCATCTTTAAGTCTGAGGAAACTAACTTCCATTACATTTAGTGCATCAGTATGCTCCACCAAAGTATACTTATCTCCCCAAGAGCGGCCTCCATCTTTGGAAACACGGCCAACTATTCTTGCTGAGCCATCATCTGCTCCACTTCCCGCATAAAACTCCGTCCAACCTAAAAGAAGATCGCCATTATTAAGCCTGATAATATCAGACTCACTATTTCTTGAATTGAGTTTAGAAGCTTTTGCAATAGTGAGCCTGAAGATCTCGTCAGATGGTTTAGAGGAAGAGAGGCTAATTAATGCAATACATAAAGCTATACTAACAATTCCTATCCTTGAAAGACTCCGAAGAATTTTAAAACATATCCCTGAGATAAATGTTTGATCCAATTCTAATTTATTGTTTGAACAATCAGTTATGGGCTGAACTCTACTTTGTTTTTTCATTTTCTTTGTTTAATATTCCTAAATATGGTAAGCTGGCCTTGTAAAATTGACATTCGATGTATAGAATTTTATAAGCTAAAAGTTTTTATTTTCAGCGAGCAAACCAACGCATTGAATATCGCCCAGAGCTTCGCTTGAATTTTAGCGTATATGGGTCTACTAACCAACTTGCAACATGCCCATCAGATCGGGGAACTAACCATCCAAAGTCCCAGTTCTTGCTTTTGTATTTTAATGGGATTGATGGCTCTACCCTTACAACTGGTTGTGAAGCACCTAACAATTGTTTACGTTCAGTATAATAGTAACATGATCCGCAATGAATAAATACCTCATGATTCATAGATTTTGATGATTCATTAACAGCCAAATCCCTGCATAATCCATTAATAGCAACTTTAATTTCACGTCCTGCAGCAAAAGCATCAGCGAGGGCTTCAATTGATCCTGATAAAGTATCTCCTTCAACGCTATTGGAATACAATTCCTCCCAATCATCACAAACCCAAAAATTATATTTATCAAAATCGTAAACAAAATTACTACTGGGAGCATTTGTCCCAGAATCCCATGAATCAAACTGATGATATTTGGGCATATAACTGAAATCATCCGGAGGTGCTACTCCAATTTTCCCTTCACGAGATTGACCATCAAGATAGGGTCTGGCTATAGCCTGATCAACATTTTGGTTATATAAAAAGAATGACATGGATGGTCTTGGTCCAAAATCGCCCGGAAGTTCTACAGGCTGACGCAGATTAATGATACCCGCTACCCAATGATGATCTAATAAATAGGTAATTCTGAAATCGGCAACTTCTCTTACAAGTTCATTGCAATCTGAATTTGTATCAATATGCTCATTATGACGAAATTCAGTATAAATCCTTAAATCTGCTCCTCTCGAAATTGCGGCTTTCAAATCCTCCTCTTTGCCTGAAATTAATTTTCTGTCTTTATCCAGACCTAGTACACATCTCCAATTATTCTTGCTAATTGGAGGATTATTTTTATCAGAATCAGATGTTTTAACAATGTAACCATCAGCTGATAACTTTGAATTATTACTCATAACTAAGATATTTTCTATTTATAAATCCATCCTAAACTTACCCGGTTAATATTTGAGTTTGCCAGACATTCCTTGGTGACTCCTACGGCTCCATGGCCTAATAAAACATAATCCCCAACAAATTCAATAGCAGTGTAACAATAACAACCATCCGGATCTTCTTCAATATTTTTGATCTTTTCCCAGGTTTTGCCATCGTCTTTTGAAATTGCTGTGGTTAAGGGTGTTCGCTTTTGGTCCAGCCCGTTATTATTCCAAACAAGCAACAAGTCTCCAGTAGATGGGATACGCTTTATCGATGCAGGTGACCTGGGTGATGGAATATTACTACGAGCAGCAGGACTCCAGGTAATACCTCTATCTTTTGAATAAGACGTATATTGTGCACCCTTATCAGTTCTCATCCACATGAAAATATCCCCGTTTTTCAATTCTACTACCCCGGGCTCTTGAGTCATTATGCTATCAACTGTGGGCACTTCCTTACCAGGCAACCAAGTATTCCCATTATCATCTGAATAATAGCTCCAAATACCACCCTTGTTGGATTCCTTACCCCACTTTCCTGTAGGAACCTGATGAATTGCAACGGGCATCAATAATCTTCCGTCTTTCAATTGGATTACCCGATCATTGTTTAGCTGAAATCCAATACCCTTGTTGGCTCTGAATCCTTCCCGATCCACAATGCATTGTTTTGCTGGCCCCCATGTTTTCCCTTCATCATTAGAGATGCGCATCCATGGTGTAGTATCATCCTCTGCGTTTATTTTAAGGTTAAATAACGCTATGGATCCATTTTGCAAACGGAGTAATGAAACAAGATTGACACTGAGTTTTCCTTCCTGCTCAACAACAATCTCATCTTCCTTACTCCATGTTTTACCACTATCGGTAGAAAATCTGCTTGCTAAATATGCATGCCCATAGTCATCCCCGGTATCCCCTGTAAAATGACCATATACAAAGAGGATTTTACCATCGTTTAAAGTGATGAAATCACCCTCGCCATTTCTTGGATTATTGGGGCCTTTCTCCAGCTTTAATACGATTGTTTTACTGGTATCACTAAAACTGTATTTATTTGTATCTCTGGAATTAAGCTGCGTGTCTCCACAGCCTGCAAATAAGCTCATCGTTAAAACAATTAATGCCAGACTTTTCAATTTTGGGATAATTGTGTTCGGATGTTTTACCGAATTTAAAAAATTAGTAAATCCATTTTTCATCATCAGATGGCAGCTTATTTGCCAGTATCCATTTCCATTAAAATTTTTCATTTCTATTTTTACTAAGCAGTTATAAGGATAAGATAGTTTTAGCATTCCCGTAAAATATATTAGCTATTTCATTCTTAGTTAGATCATGGTCTTCCGAAGCCCACTTTAGTGCTCTTAATGACTCAATACCAAGTAAAATCGGGTTCCCAAAACTAAGTTTATTCCAATCACAAGAATCTTCATCAAGGAATACAAACCCATCCCCAATTGTAATACTTCTGCCTCTTATTTGTGAAACAGGGAAATCACTACCCCACATAAGTCTTTTCGATCCAAATTCCTTCAATACAACTTTAAATGATTCGGGCTCACAAATAGCAGAGGTATCAAACCAAACATTATCAATACCTGCAAGTTCCTGAATGCCTGGCTGTGAATTTGGAGAGTGAAAACTTCTGCCGGAATGAGCCAGAATAATTTTCAATCTGGGATACCGCTTACATATATATTGGATCTCTTTAATATTATCAGGATCTGATACCGCCCTATCTTTTACGAGGTGAAGCATTATAACAGAACTAAAATGATTGCATATTTCCATCTGCCATTCGGGAAAGTAGCCAATGGTTGATGATTGCAGAATAGGTCGGTCCTGACTAAAATAGAAGTAGATCTTAGCTCCAACTATTTCTGGCTGGCTTAATAATCTAGTTAATTCTTCGGGAGTCGTTTCAGGAGTCAATAAAATAAGTCCTCTCGAAGAGCTATTTCCCTTCAATTGAGACAGCAGAAACGAATTCTCATTTTGTACGTTGATGTGATGAGTTACACCCGGAAAAAAAAGTCCGCCAGCCAATTCCTTTCCAGGAAAAAATTTGGATAAGTGATTTTTCCAAACAGAAATAGACGCCTCGGATGGGCCGGTAGACTCTATTGTTTTTGCATTTAATGGAATATTCAATTGCTCCAAGCGATAAATATGAGCGTGAATGTCAAAAATCTTATCGGGGAAAAATGATGATAATTGATTAATTATCTTTTCGTCTGTTGAGTTAAAAATCCAGTTTTGATTCATTTTCTTCCACTTAATAGTTCTGCCCGATATTGATTTAATAGTATAGTATCTTCCTGAACAGATTCCCCATAATATACAATGCCCAAACTCTTTCTGGATCTGCTTTTGCTCATGTTCATATTTGCCCTGTGAATAGTTAAAGAATGATGTACCAAAATATCTCCAGGTTTTACCCTAATACTGACCTCATTAGATAAATCCTTCTCGGTTCCAAAATCCAGGATCTGCTGTGAAAAACCAAGAGTTTCGGACATGCCATGCTGCCGCATCCCTTTAAGATGTGAGCCTTTTACATATTTAACGTTGCCATTTTCTTCATCAGATGACTCAAGAGCTACCCAAACAGTTAATGCCTGAGGAGGATTAATCTTGAAATAATAACCATCCTGGTGTGGAGGTGTCGCTTTTCCAATTAATGGGGGTTTATTGAAATAAGCTAAATTTTTGGGAATAACATTATCATTAAGTAATAATTCAGACAATTCAATGAGTCTGGAACTAAATAAAATATTGTGAAAAAAAAGATCATGCTGATCAAGTGAGCTTATCTGCTTTATCATCGACCCATCACCCTGATTCTCATAAAATACTTCATTAGTGGGAATATCAGACAGAACTTCCTTTATTACCCGATTAAGATTCTGATTAATAGACTCTACTTCCTCTCTAGAAAAAAAAACTGGCAGAAATATAAATCCATCAGTATTAAACTTTGATAGAAGTTGATTTTTCACCACTGCTCCTCGAATCATTTGAACGTATATTTTTAATACTTAAAACAAACTCTTATTGATTACAATCTGCCCCCATTTAAACATATAGCTCACTCTTTGGTTCTATGAAGCTAATTGGATTAAATTGTTAATCTAAAACTGATTCTAACAACTTAATCTATCTCTGAACTTTAGGTTTAGCTTTCCGAACAACACCATGAAAGTCTATAATGAGTAAAGACCAACTCCCCTACTAAATAAGTATGAAGACCATTATCTTCATACTTATTTAATTTTAGGAAATAGATATCTTAAGGCAAATCCCAATAAATCATTTATAATTAACTAAGAAGCCTACCAGCCAGGATTCTGTGTAACTTTCGGTTCCTTACTTAGAATACTTTGATCAATTGGGAACAATAACAAATTATCTTTACCGGTCTGACCAACAAGTTCCGGCACTAATTCAAAGACCTTTCCAAATCTGACCAAATCATACCAATAATGTCCTTCAAAGGCAGTTTCCAATAATTTTTCTTTCAAAATTTCATTATCATTTGCCGCTTTGCTTCCATTGACAAAGGCAAATTCATTAAAATTTGCGCCATAAGCACGCTGTCTGACTTTGTTAATTTCATTAGAAGGATCCTGACCCAAAGCATTCTTAGCCTCGGCCTTCATTAAGAGGACATCACCATAGCGATAAATTACATAGTCATTAAACCATCTTCTACCACCTGAAATCAATACACCCTGATATTTGTTCTGAATGGTTACAACTAATGATTTTACACCATTTGGATAGGTGGGTTTGTATACATAAAGGTCAAAAATTGTTGCGTTTCTTCGCTGATCCTTTGCTGAAAAAGCGTCCCTTACATGATCCCGAACAGCCAGGTATGAATAAGCCTGATCTGCACCTGAAATGGCAGTAGCAGTGGTCGGATCGAGTTGAGATAAAGCTGGTGCAACCTGAGGATGTATAAAACTTGCATTAAAAGGTAAGGACATTCCTGATTCTTTATCAGCGTATCTTACTGCAAAAATAACTTCCTTATTTCCTTTGTTATTGTAGTCAAAAATTGAACTAAAATCACTTAACAGGGACACGTCGCTAGTTTCGATTTCATTAATTGCAGTTAATACAGTATTTAAATCTGCATTCCCACCAGCGAGCTTTTTTGCAGTCCACAAATAAACGTCTGCTTTTAATGCATTAAGTGCTGGTTTTGACCATACAGCTCTGCCTGTTGGATAGTTATTATTCGAAAACAATTTTTCTGCTTCAGCAATATCCTTTTTGATTTGCGCAAAAATCTCTGCATCGGTAGCTCTCGGTCTTTGGTTGGACTCAGATACGCCATTGGTTGATTGTGTTACTAATGGAACCCCACCCCAGGTTCTGACCATAACGAAATAACAAAATGCCCGCATTGCGTATGCTTGTGCTAATGCATTATTTTTAGAAGCCTCATTAGTGAATTTAATTTTAGGAGCATTCTCTAAAATAATATTTGCGTCATGGACAACTGTATATATATTCCCCCATCCAGGCACACCAGCTGATGCATTTAAAGTATTTTTATATAAGTATTGATAACTTAGAACTATACCCGCAATACTTTGCTGCATGATTCCACTTCTCATCTCTCCCCAATAATATTGATTCTCTGTTGTTAGTCTAAATCTAACATACATTCCGTTCAAAGCCCCTGCTACATCATTTTCATTTGTCCAAAATGAAGATGTGGAAATTTGACTAACTGGCACCAACTCCAGATCTTCAGTACATGAAGTTACAGTACAAGTAGTTAGTATTAATACAATTAGTATTTTATTTAATACTTTCATAATAATTGATTTATTAGTCATTAAAAATATTGTCATATCTATAGTGCTTACTTTTAATCCAAACAAGACTAAAAAGTAGCATTTAAACCAAAAGTTATATTTCTAGGGACAGGATAACGTCCCCTATCTTGTCCACCATATTCAGGGTTCAAACCAGTATATTGAGTGATGTATTTCAAATTATGCCCTGAAGCGCTTATCCTTAATCCTGACAAAACTTTCGATTTCTGAATAAGATTCTTTGGTAGATCATAAGTTAATGTTACTTCTCTGACAGCTAAAAAATTAGACTTTTCATACAATTTATCGTTGTAATATCCATTTCTATAGTACTCATTTACAATATCGCCCCACTTTAATTGAGGAACATCAGTAATATCACCCTCCTTTTGCCACATGCGTAACAAATTAGAAGACATATTCATATCTCCTTGAGCATTTGTGAAAATGTAATAATTATTAAAATTCTGAACCGTCTGACCTGTAATATAATCGCCACGGACTAATAAATTCAGGTTCTTATATCTAAAAGAAGTTGAAATACCGCCATTAAATTTGGGATACATATTACCCATATACACCATATCCTTAAGATTAATAATCTTATCGTTATTTAAATCTGCAAATTCAAAAAAGCCCGCATGAAATTTCCTGTCAGGCGCTCCACTAAGTTCATCTAAGGTCGGGCCTTCAGCCGCTGCCGCTTCTGTTGCATATACACCAAGAACTTTAAATCCATAATAATCTCCTATTCTCTGTCCTTCCTGTAAGCCCATACGCCACACTAGTTGTTGTGATTCAGGGTCATAAACCTGGACACCGCCTATACGATTGTTGGGAATTCCATTAGGTGGAAGTTTTAAAATCTTATTATCAACTTTAGAAATATTAAATGCTAAATCCCACTGAAATGCCGACTCTATTGGAGTGATACGAGTATTTAGTTCTACCTCGAAACCTTTGTTTTCCAAACTACCCAAATTGGTCAGTGTACTCGCAAAACCGGTTGATGGCGGTAATTCCACACTAGTAATCAAATTATCTGTCACCCTACGGAATATGTCAAAGGTTAGGTTTACTCTATTATCAAATAATCCTAAATCCATCCCTCCATTTAATGTCTTAGCTTGTTCCCATTGTAATTGTGAATTTGCCAGAGCAGTATTAATGACTGCGGCACCGTTGACATATCTCTGGCCAACACCAAATTGACCCTGCGCAGTATAGGGGCCTAAACCGCTAATATTTCCGTTAACACCGTAACTTGCTCTCAATTTTAAAGTAGAAATCAGATTCTCCGATATGCTACTCCAGAATTCTTCCTTGTGGAGATTCCATCCTGCAGATACTCCAGGGAAAAAACCCCACTTATAGTTTTTACCTAAATTTGAAGCACCATCATATCTTGCATTTACAGTCAATAAATACTTCTGCTTATAATCATAGTTTAATCTTCCAAAATATCCGTAGATTAATTGCTCATCGATTGAACTACTCATACTAAGTAAAGTAGCGGATGCATTTAAAGTAGGTATTAAATCTGTCGCAGCATCCCGGCCAGATGCCGATAATCTTGTTGTAGAAGTTTTAAAATATGAAGCTCCAGCCTTTAATTGAAAATTATGGGTATCATTTTTCAAAGATCTTACATAGGTAAATACCGCATCAGCTTGATGCTGAAGAAATTTTGAAGAACTGGAATTCGCATCTCTAGCAGTATTTAAAGTATTTACTCCACTCCAAAAAGCCTTACGAAAATCGTATTGATTACCAACCACCTGATATAAAGATACTTGAGGATCAAATGTCAAGCCAGGCAATATTTTATAATTAAGTCCGGTAGAAAGTGATAAATCATCTCCTTGAACTTTTTTAATATTGGTTTGTAAAAAATACTCATTATTGGATACAGAAGAACTCTGTCCAGGTGCTAAGGTGCCATCCTCAAACTTATACTTAGCGCTTCTTGGTAGTAATGATGACCTTGTGAAGGTATTAATATCAGGTAACTGATTTTCTTTTCTTGCTGAATACAAAATATTTCCAAAGACGGTTACCTTATCACTTATTTTAAGATCTCCATTTAAGTGCATATTAAGCTGCTTATAATTAGAAAAAAGTATTGTACCATCATTATTTAGATATCCTATTCCAGCATTAAACTTAGCTTTTTCAGTACCGCCTGACGATGAAATATGATGCTTAGAAATTACACCGGTGCGATAGGTATTTCTTTGAAAATCAAAATCGTCGAAAATTATTGTTTTGGTTGGATCTATTGGATCGGCCATACTTTTCCAACCTTCAGCCAGTTTATGCTTATTTGCATCATTAAGATATTGAGTAGTATACGCCGTTCTATTAGTTAGATCATTTCCAGTACCCTGACTGCCCCCCCCTGTTAACTGGTTCAACAATCCTACCCCACCATATTTAGAGGCATTAACAATACCCTGCCTAACAATTCTTATGTAATCTTCAGCACTTAAAACATCAAACCATTCAATATTGTTTGAGAATGTATTATCAAATCTATAGTTCACCAGAGTTTTACCAGCCTGACCAGATTTAGTAGTAACAATTACAACACCATTTGAACCTCTGGCGCCGTAAATAGATGTTGCAGCAGCATCCTTTAAGACCTGCATTGATGAAAGATCATTTTGGTCTAACCCCGCCAGATCAGTTCTGATAATACCATCCACTATATATAAGGGACTAGAACCATCAGGGTTGTTTATTGAGGTACCTCCACGAACTATTATTCTTGGAGCAGCTCCAGGCATTCCACTTAAAGTTTGCACTCTCACACCAGATACAGTTCCCTGAAGTGCTGAACTAACATTTGGGTAATTTACATTCTGCAGAGTTTTCATATCTACTTTGGAAACAGAAGTTGAGACCAGCTCTCTAGATTGGGAACCATAACCAACAACTATTACTTCCTTTAAGCTGGAAACATCCTCACTCATATTTACATCAATTACATTTCTGCCTCCAATTGGAACTTCTAAGGTTTTCATACCAATAAAAGAAAAAACTAATACTCCATTCATATCAGCACTCTGAAAAGAATACTTTCCATTAATGTCAGTACTAACTCCCGTAGTAGTATTCTTTAGTTTAACACTTACTCCAACCAGGGATTGACCATTTTCGTCTTTCACAATACCTGAAATTGGATTTTGTGCATAAACATTGGCCGAAACAAGAACTATCAGGGCCAAAAAACAATGCAGTAAAGCTTTTTTCATTTTAATAAGATTTAAAAAACAGTGAATAATTTAGAATTACAATTTAAATATATGTACTACATTTTTATTTTCAAATAAATTTTAAATAAATAAATTTTAAAAATCATATTTTATTATAGAAAGTCTAATTAAAGGCTTTAAACATCGTTTTTAAGTTAACCTGTATTTTAACCATTATAAATAACAAATCAATTTTTTATTATTTTTAATAATATGTACTATATTTAAAAAGTATTACATATATATTTATTGTAATAAAATCAATAGCTTATATATAGGGATTCCCACATTGAAAAAATGGCCATAAAAAAACTAAAACCTCTGGATAACCTTTCTCAGGTAGACAAAATTGAACTCAGCCTATTTGACTATTTTAAAAACGAGAATTTTGTTCCTGGTGATCCCATACCAAAAGAAATCGACCTCGCTAAAGCCTTAGGAGTGAGTCGTACAGCAATTAGAGAAGCCTTATCAAGATTTAAAATGCTTGGAATGATTGAATCCAGAAAGAATCGGGGAATGATAATTACACGTCCCGATTTCTTAATAAACATGGAAAGAATTTTAGATCTCCAATTACTAGATGGAAATACCATGAAGGAAATTTTTGAAATGCGATTGGTCATTGAAATGGGGATTGGAGATATTATATTTTTAAAAAAAACTGAATCAAACTTATCAAAGCTTGAGGAAATTGTAATTAAAGAGGAAAACACCGTCAATAATATTGATCGCATCAAAATTGATGTTGAATTTCATGCGATGCTCTATACCATATCATGCAATAAAACCATTCAACGTTTCCAAAAAATGCTGTTACCTGTGTTTGAATATGTTGATAATGGATTAAAAGAAAAGATCTTTGAAGGCCAAAAGGTAAATAACGAATATATATCGCACAGGGTACTATTAGAAACCTTAAAAAAAGGTACTCCCCAAGAATTCAGAGACAAAATGTTCAGTCATTTAAAGTCCTATTTTCAGAAAATTTAAGTTTTGGGTTCTATTCAGATAGTTAATATCCCAGCAAAATTCACAGTTAAATTATTCTAATTAATTTCTAAAATGGAATATACTAAATTTCATGACCTTAGTATCTCTAAATTAAGTTTAGGGACTGTTGCATTAGGTATAGATTATGGAACATTTCAGCATCAGGTAATGCCAGAAAGCCAAGAATCACGCGAAATACTTTCTCTTGCAGTACAATATGGTATAAATACAATTGACACAGCCAGAACTTACGGAAAAGCAGAAAGTCTCATTGGCGGGCATTTCACTCAGGACGAAAAAAAGAAGCTTACCATTGTTACAAAATTTAAAATAAGTAAAGCAGGCATTTTTAATAAAGATATTGCACGAAAAGAAGCAATAGAAAATTTAAGAACCTCTCTTTTACAGCTGAAATTAGATAAAGTTCCTATTTGTCTTTTTCATATGGATCCAGAACTAGATATAAATCAGGTGCTTGAAATCTTACCCGAATTATTTATCGACTTAAAGAATGAAGGACTCATTGACCATGCTGGAATTTCTGTTTACTGGCCAGAAGATATAGAATCATGTCTGGAACATTCTATTATAGACGCTTTTCAAGCGCCTTTAAATATTTTTGATCAGCGTCTTTTAAATGCCGATGTATTGACAAAAATAGAGGCAAAGAATAAGTTATTTTTTGCACGAAGTGTGTTTATGAAAGGGCTTTTATTAATGCCGCCGGATAATTTAAAGGGAAACCTTGTAAAAGCTATCCCATTTATTAAAAGACTTCATGAGCTTGCACAATCAAGTAACATAAGCATTGCTCAATTGATATTTTCTTATGTCAGAGACCTGAATGGAGTTACGAGTATTGTCTTTGGTGCAGAAAAAACAGACCAGATTAAACAAAACATTCAATTATATCAAGGCCCTGCTTTAGCTAAAGAGTTAAGAGAACTGATTGATATATCATTCAAAAACATACCAGAAGAAATTATTACACCAAAATATTGGATTCCTTAAACTATACAATATGAATTTATTCGATTTAAAAAATAAAATAATAATAGTAACCGGTGGGGCTGGATATTTTGGCAAACCAATTTGCCTGGCATTAGCCCAATCAGGTGCGACAGTAATTATTGCTTCAAGAAGCAAATCAAAATGCGAGGAGTATGCATCCGAACTTAAAGCACAAAACTTTGATGCACTGGGAATGGCTTTGGATCTAGCTGACGAGCAATCCATTTTAAACTTTGTAAAAAAAGTCTACGAAAAATATAAACGGATTGATGTTCTGGTAAATAATGCTGTTTCCAGAGAGGGCTTTAAAAATTTAGATGATATCAATAAAACTGAATGGGAGAATGCTCAGAAAATAAATTCTACGGGAATGATGCTCTTAACCCAATCAGTTATCAAATTGATGCAAATACAGAACTCTGGAAATATAATTAATATCAGTTCTATACAAGGAGCAGTTGGCCCCAATTTTCCTGTTTATGGAAATACTGGCATGACTAGCCCGGTAAACTATACCTACGATAAATGGGCTATGGTCGGATTCACTAAATATTTAGCAAACTATTATGGCAAATATAATATTCGTGCCAATTGTATCAGCCCAGGTGGATACGGACCCGGGGTGGCGGAAATTAACGGTAACAGTGAATTTGTTGAAAACTACAAGCGTCTTACTCCATTAGGCCGATTTGCAGATGATGATGACATTAAAGGACCAATAATCTTTTTAGCTTCTAATGCTTCAGCATATGTTACCGGGCATAATCTTATGGTAGATGGAGGTTGGACTAGCTGGTAATAAAATTATTATAAATTAATTATTTCATATAAGATTGATCAAATGAATAAAATCAGAACAGTAATCAGAAAGGGAATTATTCTTCTTTTAATGGTTTTTACGTTCATAAACCCGCAAATACTATCCGGACAGATACAACATCAATTAAAATGGGGAAATTTACCTCCAATACCTGATAAAATAGGATTTGCAGGCATGTATGCAGGAGTAAGTAATAACGCATTACTGTGTATGGGAGGAGCCAATTTTCCAGGAAAAATGCCCTGGGAGGGAGGTGTAAAACAATGGCATAATCAAATATTTATTTTGGAAGAAGGTGCAAAATCCTGGACAATTTCTAAAGCAAAACTTCCCAATAATCTTGCCTACGGAGTTAGTGTTACTTACAAAAATGACATCATTATTGTTGGCGGCAGTGATGGCAAACAAAACTACTCGAATGTTTACGCCATCTCCTATAAAGAAGGAGATGTTAAAATCAAAAAATATCCTAGTTTGCCATTCCCTCTGGCAAATATGACTGGTGCATTAGTTGACAATATTTTATTCGTTGCAGGTGGAAATAGTGAATTTACAAAATCAGGAGGAGAAAAGCCCGGGAATTACTTTTTGGCTTTGGATTTATCCAAAAGCACCGCAAAACAAAAATGGGCAGAATTGACATCCTGGCCTGGAGATCCACGAATAATGGCAGTCAGTGCATCTTTAAAGGGTGATTTTTTTCTTTTTAGCGGGATGAATTCGATAAAAAATACTGATGGCTCAACTCAAGAAATCATTCTGAAGGATGCCTATAAATTTACTCCAAAATATATTGATAACAATCTGAAAGGTGGCCAATGGGCAAAACTTTCAGAAATGCCAAGAGGCGTTGGCGGGGGTGCCAGCCCTGCCCCAACCATTGGATCTGAACACATTGTATTCCCTGGTGGACTGGATGAAATTACAGCAAAGCATACGAACCCGGAAACATTTCCGGGATTTACAACCGATCTATTGGCCTATCATGTTGCAAGTAATTCATGGTTAAATTTCGGGCAGCTTCCCAAATCTGATACCAGGGCAACCGTACCTGCCGTTAAATGGGGAAGTAAATGGGTAATTCCTAATGGTGAAATAGGCCCTGGTAAAAGGTCTCCAAATGTTTTTACATTATCTAAAAATTTAAGCTTTGGATGGATTAATTGGCTAGCCCTTATCCTCTATTTAGTCTTTATGATTGTAATTGGAGTAATCTTTGATAAAAAAAATCAAACTACCAAAAGTTTCTTTACAGGAAATGGAAAAATTCCGTGGTGGGCCACGGGAGTAAGTATTTTTGGTGCACAATTTCACGCTATCAGCTTCATGGCTGTTCCTGCTATTGTGTATGCCACTAACTGGACATTAGCTATTGGATCCCTGATGGTATTGGCGCCAATACCATTAGTTGTAAAATATTTTATCCCGGTAATCCGGAAACTAAGCGTTACCTCTGCATATGAATACCTGGAGGTTCGATTCAATGCCAATGTTCGTCTTTTTGGGAGTGTCTCTTTTATAGTATTTCAATTAGCCAGATTTGGAGTAGTACTATTTTTACCCGCTTTAGCAATAACCTCTGTGACTGGTATTAATGTCTATTTAATCATCCTGATCATGGGCATAATTTGTGTTATTTATACGGTCATGGGTGGTATTGAAGCCGTGGTATGGACCGATGTAGCCCAGGTTATTATATTAATGGGTGGTGCAACCCTTTGCCTTATTATTGGGATTTCTAAACTGGAAGGGGACATATGGTTAGAAATCAGCAAAGGTATAGCAGATCAAAAGTTCGCCCTTTTTGAACCTGGCTGGAGTGCGGAAAGATTAGTACTCTGGGTTACAATTATAGGTTTTTTCTTTTTACAAGTAATTCCATTTACTTCAGATCAAACTGTAATTCAGAGATATTTTACAGTAATTGACAATCGTTCTGCTGCAAAAAGTATATGGACTCATGCATTATTATCTATTCCTGCTATTCCCATATTTATGGGTCTTGGCACAGTACTATATTTTTTTTATAAAAACAATTCATCAAGTATTCCGGCAGATAATGTAGATGAAATTTTACCCTACTTTATAGTGCAGGAACTCCCTGTAGGGATATCAGGCCTTATTATAGCAGGTATATTTGCAGCTAGCCAATCCAGCTTAAGTGCCAGCATGAATAGTATTGCAGCCTCTTATGTTAGTGATATCGCTCCCAGATTTCGAAAAAAGAGAACAGATAATGAAACCCTAAACTTAGCAAAGATAGTCACCTTAACAGTTGGTTTATTTGGGATAGTATCAGCCATGCTTATTGCATTTCTCAAAATTGAATTTATATTTAATTTATTTCAAGAAATAGTTGGCATTCTATGTGGAGCATTGTCGGGTACATTTATTCTTGGAGTTTTAACTAAAAGGGCGAACTCTACCGGAGTAATATCAGGAATGATTATTGGGACTATAGCAGTTTTGCTAACTAAATATTTTACCAATGTCAATGTTTTCTTATACGGTGCAATTAGTATACTAACCACTTTATTGGCTGGTTATTTAATTAGCCTATGGACGAAAGACAAGTAAATTAATAAACCTAAATAACTAATGGAAAGTAAGTATTCACAAAAAAAGACTGTATCAAAAGTAAAGATCGCAATTTAAAACAGCATTAAATTGTGATAGCCCTCTATTGAATACTGCCAACCAATAAAAAACGGCAATTTTCATATCGAAAATTGCCGTTTTAAGTTTCTCTAAAGACTGACTTTAAATTTAGTTATCTATTGTCATAAATGACCTATGAAACAGTCTTCCCTTCCCTCATCAGAAAAGTATAATCAAGAATCAGATAAGATCATCTCCTGCTTAAGAGTTGCATTGGATAATTTAAAAATAAACTATGTAATTACATTGGTGCATACATTTAAAATTCAGGAACCTAGGTCGAAAACTGCCCATTTAGTTTTTAATTATTGATATCTACTAATTTTTACTGTGAAATAAAAAAACCCTTCGCTTTGGAGGCTAGGGGTTTTCCTATTTATAAACAATCAACACTTAAACTTTTAACTTGCTCATTCCTTATTAGCCCAGGAGTGAAAACAATCTTTAAACCAGATATGCATATAATTTGGACACTAATTTTGATTGGATTGATAAAACCATTCTTCTGGCAATCCTGTGAGTTTAAGGGAAAGACCTCCATTGTAATTAAAGTATGTAATTAGTGCACGGTTATCTACCCATGTTACTGCAGGGTATGCCCATGCATCATCTGGAGCATCTTCAATGTTTCGAAAATTTTCCCAGGTCTTACCTTCATCTTTTGAAATCGCGGACGTCAATGGATTCCTGCTACGTTTTTTATTGTTTGAATTATAATCCATATACCCATTAGACATACTAGTAATGTCATGATTCCAAATCGCCAACAGGTCCCCGGTATTCGGAATTCGTTCAATTGATATCGGTGCAGCAGATCCTTTAAGAACAGTTGGAGTCGGTTCTGACCAGGTCTCGCCGCCATCCTTTGAAATTGTTTGATATTGGCCACCCAATTCAGTTCTTAAAAACATAAGTACATCCCCATTTTTTAATTCGACTGCAGCTGGTTCCCAGCACCCACCGTTCTTAGGTTTAACGAGTTGTCCCTCATCCCATGTTTCACCATCATCATCTGAAAACATACAAAAAGAATTGCCAAAATAGTCATCGCATTCAATTAAAATTCTACCACTATTGAGCCTAATTCCTCTCCCGCTTGCACTTTCAAGATATCGGTTCTCTTCAGTAATTTCTTTTGAAAAGGTAAAGGTTTTACCCTCATCTTTCGAAACACGCATCACCAATCGGCAATCACCAGTCTTAGATGTTGAATTATTCCACGAGCCTGCAACTTCCTCGTATTTCTTAAAGTGGAAGAGGGCTATATCACCATTTTTTAGACGTAAAAAACTTACCTCCATTACATTTCGTCCTCCTTCATGTTCTACAATAGTATATTTTTCTCCCCAGGTCCGGCCTCCGTCCTTTGATATACTACCTACGATCCGAGCATTACCATCATCAGCACCAGATTCTCCATAGAATTCAGTCCAGCCTAACAGCAGGCTTCCGTCTTCCAGTTCAATAATATCAGATTCGGAGTTTCGGGGGTTTTGTGGATGTGCCTGAGCAATGGTTAGCTTAAAAGTATCGTTGTTCTCCTCATGGCAGGCACTAAATATCAATAATATTAATAATAATGTCAAAACAGATTTCCCTCTTTTCAGAGTTTTAAAAGACAATGATAAGTAGTCGTTTTCACGTGCTTTTCTTTCCTTTGTTTTTTTGAGTGGAGAAATAATGTGGTTTTTAATCATTTTTAAATTTTTCATTCTTTTGTTAATTAATTTTAGATGAGTATTGAATTATCTTATTTTAGAAGCATTTTAATAGGTTAAATTCAATTGAACCGTTCTGTAAAAACACCGAACTTCATGTTAATTTATATCAGCATGTAATATTCTATTTATTGCTATTCGCGGGCCTTGTTAGAAGCCAAGTGCGATTAAACCGTGCTATCCTTACCTCTCTCCCTCTGGATACATTCTGTTGCCAGACAACCATCATTGTCCCGTCTTTGGCCTGAATAACTGAAGGATATGAGGCTTGGGGTCCACCAGTTTTAACTATGATTTTAGGTTGACTCCAGGTCTTTCCTCCATCATTGGAAAGAGCCACGACCAGAGGATCACGTGCTATTGGTGAATTGTTCCAGGCGACAAGAACATCAGAAGAATTGTCAAGCTTCCATAGAGCTGCAGGAGTATTATGAGCAGTCAGCCCACTTGGACGTGGTGACTCCCAACTAAGTCCGTTATCACTGCTAAAGGCTTGATATAGTTCATTGCCCACTGTACGTACCAAAGCCATTATTCTGCCATCTGCAAGAACTACAGTAGCTGGCTCGCACAGTCCTCCTGCCGCTCCCGGAGAAACCCTCCTGATTCCCTCAGGATAAATGATATCACTTCCTGCAGACCATGTCTCACCTCCGTCGGTGGAACGTAATACACCAGACCTGTTATCCATTTCTCCCTCGGTTCTTGGCGGCATGCCTTTTTCCGCCCATGCGTCCCATGCATACCCCATAATGAGTGTGCCATCTTTCAGCCGATGTCCCTGATGAATCTTCCCGCTTATATAGCGATAAGGTTTCTTTGTATGTACC
>CAZGWG010000058.1:19215-19508 GCA_964529165.1 uncultured Sphingobacterium sp. | reverse complement strand
ACACTCGTGACGAATGCATTGTAATCCCCTGGAATGATGCAGCGCTATTGAAAGCAACGGTAGAAAAGCATCATAATGAGCTTGCTGCGATAATTACAGAGCCTGTGATGTGTAATAATGGCTGTATTATGCCCAAGGTTGGCTTTTTACAAACAATAAGAGAATTGTGTAGTGAATACAATATTACATTTATACTCGATGAAGTGATTACTGGCTTCAGACTTTCATTGGGGGGTGCTCAGCAATTTTTCAATATCCAACCAGACCTTTCCATTTTCGCTAAAGCATTCGCA
>CAZGWG010000058.1:0-19205 GCA_964529165.1 uncultured Sphingobacterium sp. | reverse complement strand
AGTGGTTATCCAATCAGTGCAATAACGGGTAAAAAAGAATGGATGAGGCTGATTGAGGAAGCAAAAGTTATTCATGCCGGTACAATGAACTCTGGAAATGCTACCGTTGCTGCAGCTCTGGCTACAATTGAAGTACTTGAAAAGGAACAGCCTTATGATAGAATGTTTAGTTTGGGAAAGGAACTAATGCAGGGAATTCGTGATGCGGCAAAACAGACCGGACATAAACTGTTGGTACAAGGTCCTGGACCGATGTTCAATATATCATTTACCGATGCAAAGGAAATAAATGATTACAGGGCAACATTCCCATGCAATAAAGCAAAACTTGGCAGCTTCATCGCTGGGATGCATGATGAGGGGGTAAGAATTATTGGTCGCGGACTATGGTATATCAGTGCTGTCCATACGCAGGATGATATCAATTTTGCGATTGAAAAGGTGCGAAAGGTTTTAAAGAATATTTAACAGGCCTTCCGGGCTTAATAAGAAGAAATATTGAGGATGACATTGATACAACAAACAAGCCCGGTTTTACTAGTTGGGAATGGAGATTTAGCTGCAAGCATTGCCATGTGTTTACTTAATGCAGGCCATCATGTGAATGTTTGTACAGATAATTACGCTGTATTCGAAGAGCTTCTGAATAGGCATATTGTTTCTCAGAAGAAAGAAGGTGCTAAGGATATAGCTAAAGATAAACTTAACATTTATACCGAATTAAATGGAAGTAAGGATTGTAAACTGGTGATTGCTGTTTCCCAGGAAGTTGAAGAGGTAAAGAAGGAATTAATCAAGAAACTCGAAGATTTTATAATGAAAGATGCTGTGCTGGCAATTAACACAGAAAGTATCGATCTGATAAGACTGCAGAAGGTTTGTAACCATCCGGACCGGTTGATCGGTCTGAACTGGACAGAGCCAGCTCACACAACATTTTTCCTTGAAATTATAAGTGCAGAGAATAATCCCGGCTTAGCAGATGAAATTTTTATCCTGGCTAAATCATATTGGTCTAAGGATCCTTATATTGTTAATCAATCAGGGATACGTAGCCGTTTAATCAGTGCCATGGCAAGAGAAGCATTTTTTCTGGTAGATAATGGGTACGCAACTGCAGGTGACATCGACAGGGCTTGCAGAAATGATCCGGGATACTATTTGCCATTTTCAGGTAATTGCAGATACATGGATTTGATGGGGACTTACGCCTATGGTGTGGTTATGAAGGACCTGAATCCGGATCTTTCTAAGGCAAAGGATTTGCCCGGCTTTTTAAAAAAGATATTGGCAGAAGGAGGACTTGGTATGGAGAATAAGAAGGGGTTCTATAACTATTCTGATGAGGAAGTTGAAAAATGGAAAAGTATAATGGAAAAGTTTAGTCACCAGATACATTCTATTATAGAGAAGTACCCCTTTAATTATAAGAATAAATAGGTTTTTACAGAAGAATATAATGCATCGCCCCTTTATAGTTGACGCACATTTAGATCTTTCTATGAATGCTCTGGAATGGAATAGGGATCTTACTCAGCCATTGTCGGAGATCAGGCAAAGGGAAATGTTTATGAAAGACAAGCCGGATCGTGGTAAGGGAACAGTTTGCCTGCCTGAACTAAGAAAGGGGAGGATTGGATTGGTGGTTGCTACCCAGCTGGCACGTTATACACCTCCAGGTAGCGCATTACCCGGTTGGAATTCTCCGCAGCAAGCCTGGGCGATGACACAGGCACAGCTTTGCTGGTACCGTGAAATGGAAAAGCTGGGAGAAATGGTTCAGATAACCAATGTCAAGGAATTGGATGATCATTTAGCGCTTTGGGATAATACGGTTATTGAAGATGATAAAAAGCCTATTGGTTATATACTTAGTCTTGAAGGGGCAGATTCTTTAGTGGATATCGATTATTTACATACGGCCTTTGATTACGGTTTGAGGGCACTGGGCTTATCGCACTTTGGCCCCGGGAGATATGCTCCCGGTACCAAAATGGAGGGACCTTTAACTAATAAGGGAGTCGAACTTTTAAAAGAGATGAACTCCTTGAATCTCATTCTTGATGTGACTCATCTTACAGATCAGGGATTTTATCAGGCACTTGATTTATATCAGGGACCGGTGTGGGCAAGTCATAACAATGTCCGCAAAATAGTCCCTAATCAAAGACAACTAAACGATGAACAGATTAAGATGCTCATTGAAAGAGGAGCTGTGATTGGAGGTATGCTTGATTGCTGGGCCATGGATATTAGGTTTATCGACACAATTTCAGATCCATGGCAACTGGATATAAGACTCGAAAATCTGGTTGATCATTGGGATCATATTTGCCAGATTGCGGGTAACAGTTTACATATTGCAATTGGCAGCGATCTGGATGGAATTTTCGGTACAGAACAATCTCCCTGGAATATGAACTCGATTGCAGATCTTCAGAAGTATGAAGAAATACTTTTAAATAGAGGATATAAACAAGAGGATATTGAAAATATCTTTAGTAAGAATTGGCTTCGTTTCCTGAGAAAGGCGTGGTCATAATTTAAAATAGTTAATATGACTTCAATTCAGTTTTTAGCAGGGGCATCATGCATAGATATTACCCCTCCTGTGGGTACCCGTATCAATGGTGATTTTATATCCCATTATGCTCATACAATTCATGATAATTTGTATTCTAAAGCGCTGGCTTTAAAAAGCGGTGAGGAAACGGTCGTTATGGTTGTCGTGGATATTTGCTACATGCAGGATGACTTTCTCAGACCTATTCGTAGAGAAATTAGTCAAAAGACTGGTCTGCCGGAGAAAAATTTTCTATTCTGTTGTACGCATGCTCATTCTGCCGGAGCTGTTTGCGATTTATTGCTTGGTGCTGCCGATCTTCCTTATACCAGGAAATTACCGGCTCTCATCATTCAGTCCGTTATTGATGCATTAGATAGTTTGATTCCGGCAAAAATTGCTTTCGGTTCTCTGGATATACCTGAGCATATCTTATGCCGAAGATACTTTATGCGAGAAGATTATGTACCCTACAATCCGGTAACAGGTAAAGCCGATCTCGTGAAAACTAATCCATTTGGGGCTGAAGATCAAATTATTGAGCCTGTTGCCAAAATGGATACAGAACTTAGTTACCTAGCAGTAAAGGGTATTGATGATCAATGGATCAGTTTGTTTGCCAATTACTCGCTTCATTATGTCGGAGATTTTGGGGCAGGCATTATCTCTGCTGACTATTTCGGTGAATTTGCCGTGCAACTTAAAAGTATTTTAAATGCTGGTGATAATTTTGTTGGGATTATGTCTAATGGCACAAGTGGTGAGGCCAATATTTGGGACTTTGTAAATAGTAACCGATATCCCAAAGGAGATTTTGAAAAAAGTAAATTTATTGCAAAGGATTTGGCAGAAAAACTTGCCGGCAGTTTGAAAGATCTGAAATGGGATTATGAACCTCTGATATCTGTTTCGTATGAAGAATTGCATTTGAAAGTCAGGAAGCCATCTATACAAGAATTTAAAGAAGCTGTTCAAATTGTGAAAGAGAGTGATTATGAAACTATCAAGGTAGTTGACTATGATGCTTTAAGAAGAATATATGCAAGGGAACAGGTTTTATTGTATGAGGGAGAAGAAAGCGAAGTCTTACCTGTACAGGCCATTAAAATAGGGAATGTTATCATTGGAGCACTTGCAGGTGAATTTTTTGCTGAAACAGGTTTATGGCTTAAAGCGAATAGCCCGGTTAAAGATTATTTTTCCATTGGCCTTGCAAACGGTTGTGTAGGATATGTTCCTCCGGCACATGAAATTGAGCGCGGTGGATATGAAACATGGAGATGTCGTTCCAGTAGACTGGATGAAAGCTCTGAAGCTATTGTAAGAGAGAAGCTTTTAAGCATTATAAACAGGATTTCCGAACACTGAGAGACAAGGATTAGAGCCCAATAGCATGTTTTAAAGGTCTTAATTGCAGCACTGTAATTTCTTGGCCTTGTTTAATCTCACAAGTTAATCCATTGCCTGCTCTCTGCACACTTAAACACCCTCCTCAATCACCAGTATATTATTCAGTGCATCTTCAATTGGGGTTGGAACTTCTGTATTGTCGAGGATGGCTTTTGAGAAGAGATCACCCTGAATGGTGTACTGATCACAGATATCGATCACAATTTCCTTGGGTTTTACCGGAGCAAGTAAGCACAATCTGGTGGCTTTATCCTGACTATAGATCTGGGCTTGCGCCTTGTACTGATTTTGAACATTGTGTGTTGTAGATTTCAGAGGCATTATTTGACATCTTAACCAAATGATCATTTATCGAAAAGTAATTTTTTGAAGCCAGTTGTTGCAAATAATCATTTGCAATAATGTTAACAATTCTTTACATTTGAATAATGATAATTAACCTGATTCATTTAATTAACCAAATAGATGAAATGTTCAGAATTGTTACGGTTGTTAAAGAAAGCGGGTTGGATTGTTCTTCGGGAAGGTAAAGGCAGTCACAAAATATTATCACATCCAGATAAACCTGACACAATTATCATATTTCCTGATCATGGATCGGATGAAATGTCTAAAGGCTTAGCTGAGAAGTTTAAAAAGCAAGCAGGGCTAAAATAAACTCTGCTATTAAAATAAATCACAGGTTCTACTTACTGGTTAAAGTAGACGCGTCATCCCGGTGATCAGGGATTAAACCCATGCTTATACACGCAAAGTGTAAAGCAAATAATCAGCCACAAATTGGTGGCACAGACATGGCAGGCAAGATCGTCTTCACAGTTGAAAAGACCTCTACAGGCTTTTCAGCATTCGCGCAAGATTTCGAAACTTATCCGGTAGGTACAACTGGCAATACCTTTACTGAACTGAAGGAAAATATTGTTGATGCCTTAAATTTACACAACGAACATCGGGGGTTAAAGATCGTAACTGAAGAAGATGTGTCAATTCAGGTTGACATCCCGCAATTCTTTCAATATTATAGTATAATAAATGCAAAAGCATTAAGTGAAAGAGTTGGCATTAACCCCTCTGTTCTTTCAATGTATGTAAATGGCCATAGAAAACCATCGCCTAAGCAAGTCGATAAGATTTTAACAGGAATTAGGGAAATAGGTAAAGAATTGTCAAGCCTTGACATGGTTGACGCTTAATATCGCGTTTACCTGTCATCTCAGAACTATTTTAGTTCGGCCGTAGCACACGCTCGAGCCTGGCTTTAAATTAAGTAGAACTACAAGTTTATCCACTCCCCACTTTCAGAACTCTTAAACACCGCCTCAATCACCAGCATATTATTCAGAGCATCTTCAAGTGGGGTTGGTACCTTTGTATTGTCAAGAATCGCTTTTGAGAAGAGATCACCCTGAATGGTGTACTGATCACAGATTTCAAAGGTAATTTCCTCTGTTTTATCTGCTGTATGAAGCCATAATCTGGTAGGTTTATCCGGTGGAGCATTAAATGGAACTTCTATCTCTATGCCGCCCTGATCTCCAAAAATATTGACTCTTTGAAAAGGCATTACCTGAGTGGAGCAGGTGAAGGTTGAGGTTCCACCCGAAAAATCAAGTATTCCTGAAGCCATCCGGTCTGTTTTAAATTTCGGATCGAACTCGACAAGTCCGTTAACCCGTTTGGGCTCCTTGCCAAAAATAAACCGGGACAGGGAAATGCAATAACAGCCTATATCCATCAGGCCCCCTCCTCCAAAATCCGGATTATGGCGGATGTTATTTGGGTCAGTATTATAATATGAGAAGAAAGTTTGAATAGATTTCAGCTTGCCGATAGCTCCCTCTTCGACCAGTTTTTTAGCTTTTTGCCATTGGGGGTGATGCCGGTACATAAAAGCTTCCATGATTTTCAGGTTTGGATTTGCTTTTGATGCCAGAATTAAACTCTCAGCCTCTTTACTGGAAAGTCCGACAGGTTTTTCCAGCAAGACATGTTTACCTGCCTCCATGGCCTTTATTGCCCACTCAACATGCAAATGGTTAGGCAAGGGAATATAGACTGCGTCAATCTCAGAATCAGACAATAGGTCTTCGTATGAACCATAAGCTTTTGGAATTTCGAGCAAAGCTGCTGCTTTCTTAGCCTCGTTCAAATCACGGGAGGAAATAGCGGTAACCTCACAATATTTCCCCTGCTTCATAGCAGGAATAACTTTTGCTACTCCGATCTTTGCGGTGCTAAGTATTCCCCAGCGAATTTTATTCATATATGGATTCTTATTTGCTTAGGGCTCAGAGCCATGAGCCATCAAATTTCTGCAATTTTTAAATTATTAATCTTTTATCAGATTCTAAGCCCATTGCCCAAAGCCCTCGCACGCGTGTCGCGTGTGAAACCTAATTTCTTTATAGAACACGCGGTACGCGCGCACTCAATCATTAAGTCTCCCTAACGTGCTGCGTTGTTTCGCTAAGAACAACTGTTAGTTGTATAGAAGTCAAGGTGCAGGAGGTTCTGGCCTTCGCCAGATCCGATAGCTATCGGATGACAATGCATTTCTTTAATAATAAGGGAGATCCTGACCTTCGTCAGGATCGTAATCCTTAAATAATGACATTGCACGCGCACCAGCAAAGATAATTCCCCGCCGAGGCTATCCTTTTCCATTCCTATTCCCTATTTCCTATTCCCCCTTCTCAGCTTTTCCCCGCCTCTACCTTCACAACTTTCTTAGGTTCTCTAAAGAAAATAACAAAGACTACAAGTACAGCAACAGATCCCCAGGCTGGATAGATCCATATACTACTCCAGTCATGAGCGATATTTCCAATTGGCTGAGCAAGGGTATTGGCTTGTTGGGAAATTCCGGCCAGGTTCGTTCCAACAAAGGCACCCACACCCCAAAGAATAAATGCAATTAGTCCCTGAGCAGCGCCCCGCATTCTCTCATTAGCTTCTTCATCAACATAAAGCTGCCCTGCAATGAACAAAAAGTCATAACATACTCCATGAAGTAAGATTGCTGCGAAGACCATGGTGGTTTGCATCGAAACAGAGTCTACACTGCCAGAAAGCAGGAAATAGCGTGCTGCCCATGCCAGAATACCAATGAAAATGGTCTTCTTATAACCTAGTTTGCTCAGCATAACCGGCAGCAGGATCAGGAAAATTACATCAGATACCTGAGCTAATGACATTTTAGCCGCACTAAATTCCCATCCCAGCTCGGTCACATACTGATTCATGTTCACAAAGTAAAAATAGAGTGGGATACAGATCAGAAACATACATAAGATGAATATGGCGAATGATGGCTTTTTAAGCAAAGCTAATGCGTCAAGACCTAGAATTTCACTCATACTTACATCCTTGCCGGTTTTCATTGGGGGGGTATGAGGCAAAGTGAGCGAGAATAAACCGAAAATAATTGAGCTTGCTCCTGCAACGTAAAACTGAACTGCCGATTGTTCTCCTTTAAAGACAACACTCAGAGTTATACCTGCGGCAATCCAACCGATTGATGATAAGGTTTTAACCAATGGAAAATCCCGTTTTTGGTTATCCAGATGACGCAGGGAAAGTGAGTTTCCGAGGGCGAGTGTTGGTACATAAGTACAACAATAGATAATCAGCATCGGATAGAATGAACTGAATGTTGTCATCATCGGAAGAGCAAACAGCAATAATCCGCCTGTAATTCCAAGGAATGCGAGAAGTTTCTCAGAAGCAAAGTAACGGTCAGCAAGCAGACCTACGAGGAAAGGGGCAATCATTGCACCAATGGCAAAGGCTCCATAGGCTAATCCAATCTGTGCTCCTTCAAATTGAAGCGTCTTGCTAAGGTATGTTCCCATACTGACATACCAGGAGCCCCAGATAAAATATTGGAGAAACATAAAAAATGCTAGTTTGGTTTTGAGTTGTGCTTGCATGTGGTTTTTATTTGGATGTTTAATTAGATGTTTCTTTTTTGAAGGAAATTAAGTACAAATTATTTATTCTTTATCTAAAATAACATTTATCATTTAACTTAATACGATTATAAATTCTTCGTGAGAAAATTAAATCCTGATTACTGAATTTTTAATTAAATCCGTTTTATAAATCAAAAAATTTCAATAATAAAGTATTATAGTCCCGACTCTTTATCAAAACTATCTCACCTGAGGCCATTTTTCTGCTACTTTTATTTACAATTATGATACTATTTTCTATTAATTCAATTTCTATTGATTTTATAGTTTAAATTAGTTTAGGTCATTTAACAGATTTTATCATGAAAGCTTTACAGTATCACATCCCGTTAGAGTTAGATAAATCGTTCATTATATTCAAGGAAGAAGGACCATTTTTTCCTTGTCCCTGGCATTATCACTCTGAATATGAATTGGTCTTAGTCAATAAAAGCACCGGTGTCCGTCAGGTTGGAGATCATATCGGATATTTTATGGAGGGAGATCTGGTCTTGATGGGTCCATCATTGCCGCACTTGTGGACTAATGATCCTCAATATTTTAAAGGGAGGGCTAATTTAACTGCCGAAGCAACCGTTATTCATTTCGTTGAGAATTTTTTGGGCAAAGAATTTTATAACCTTCCGGAGATTGAACCGATAAACAACCTGTTAAAACTTTCAAAACATGGGATGGTCATAAAAGGGAATTCAAGGAATAAAATTGCTGCTTTAATGCAGGAGATGCAGACCATGAGCGGAATCCAGCGGCTTGCATCCTTATTGTCAATCTTTGATATCCTTTGTGCCAGTAACGAGTATGAACTTCTGGCTAGTCCGGGTTACCTGAAACACGGACTGTTGGATTGTTCAGATAAATTCAGCAAGGTTAATGCATACATCCTGAGAAACTTTGATCATGATATTACGCTTAATGAGGTTGCCTCTGTAGCAAATATGGCGGTTAGCACCTTCTGTAATTATTTTAAGGAACATTACAGGGTTACTTTTGTTGAGTATCTGAATAAGGTGAGGGTTGGACATGCCTGCAAGTTATTGGGCGAACTTGATGAGAATGTGGTTGAGATTGCCTATAAATGTGGTTTTAATAACCTTGCTAATTTTAACAGGCAATTCAGAAAGATCAAGAATATGACGCCAAGTGAGTATCGAAGGACCTCCAATGTTAATGTCCCTCAAGTAGGTAATACAGGAAGATGGCTGGTGATATCTAATAGGACGGCTGTGGAGTGTGCGTGAAGTAGGTAAGGGGAAATAGGAAATAGGTAACAGGTAATGGGTAATAGGTAATAGAATGGGGGTTAGGACAAATATTACTCAATTGACAGTCAGGATTAATTCCTGGTAACAGACAACTGGTAATAGACAACTCCTCAGGTATCGAGAATCAGGAAACAAGACAAATGCTACTTAATTGACATATAGTAGTATATTTCCGATCGCCAACAACTAATCAACCAGTTTATCATTCTCTTTCCACTGCTTACTGAATGATTTTTCAGCCAGTTTGGGGAGTTCGCGATGTTTGCCCCAGCTTTTCTTAAAGAAAGTTCTGAGCATTAAATTTTTGAATTTACCACCGAACATGTCCATTGTTTTCCGCTTCATCATGCCGGTTTTCCATCCTTTCCATCCGATGTTTTCTGAAAAGGGGCTTAATCCCTGCTGAACAGAATCTCTTCTGTTCAAGAGTAGCATTTTATGGATATCAATTTTCACGGGGCATACTTCTGTGCATTTTCCGCAGAGGCTTGATGCATAACTTAAATGCTTGAATTCTTTCATTCCGGCCATGTGTGGAGTGATGATCGAACCAATCGGACCACTGTAAGTAGTTTCGTAGGTATGCCCACCTACATTTTTATAAACCGGGCAGGCATTTAAACAGGCACCACATCGTATACAGTATAGAGCCTGACGCTGCTCTTTCTGTGCAAGCAGGTTGGTACGGCCATTATCCAGTAAGATTACATACATTTCCTCAGGCCCGTCACTTTCATTTCCTTGTTTTGGGCCACCCAGAATCGTATTGTAGACAGTCAGATTTTGTCCGGTACCATGGCTTGATAACATTGGCCAGAACAGATCCAGATCATTCATTGTGGGAATAACCTTTTCAATTCCTACAATCGCAATATGGATCTTGGGAAAAGTGGTTGTTAACCTGGCATTACCTTCGTTCTCGGTCAGTGCAATGCTGCCGCTATCGGCAATCAGGAAATTCCCGCCGGTAATACCAATATCATAGGAGGTATATTTCTCTCTCAGCAATTCCCGGGCTTTCATTGTGAGCTGCTCAGGAGTAGAATCTATCGCTGTTCCGAATTTTTCATTGAATAATTTTGCGATATCCTCCTTACTGAGGTGCATTGCAGGAGTGACAATATGATAAGGTTTTTGACCAAGCAATTGAACTATGTATTCTCCAAGATCGCTCTCCAGAGCTTCAATATTGTTTTTTTCTTTAATTTCATTTAAATGAATTTCTTCAGTAGCCATTGATTTAGATTTGATAACCGTTTTTGCTCCGGCTTTGTTGATTATATTAAGGATTTCGTTCTGAGCCTCTTCTGCATCATTTGCCCAGATTACTTTACCCCCTTTTTTCTGGAAATTCGACTCAAACTCCGGAAGAAGTTTATCGAGATTTTCCATAACCTTCCACTTGATGGTATGCGCTTTCCGTTTCGAATTCTCAAGATTGGCAAGTTTTGACAGACCGCGGTTAACGGCTATATGATATTTACCAATATTATAATTGATGATACGGCGATGATCCAGATCAAAAGCTTTGGTATCGGAAGTATGTATGAAATCGGTGGCTAGCTTACTCATTATGCGAATTTAAGTATTTTGAGCATAAACTATCTTCAATCCTTTCAATTTCCGATAAAATGGAAAGGTTGAGAATAATTTTTAGCTGCTTGTAACGAAGAGCGATTTCACTACGTCTATATAAATGTGACAATCGGAGATTGCAGCTAAATTCCGGTTCTAAATGTTCAATATTCCGGAGTGTTGAACAGGCAGTATAAAAAAGCTGGTGCTTATTATTTTTTAAGATGAATCTGACATGATTAAAATAAACATTAAACAGACAGGTTATGTTTATTTATTCCCGGGTTTTAGTCTTTACGGTCATGAATCCTTCGGGGTTTAATCATCAAAGGTTCCATCTGACAAAAAAACAATCAAAATAAACGATGAAACATTTTATAAAATTATTCATACCCATCCTGATACTATTGGCTTCCTGTAGTTCAAACGTGTACCAAGATGAAGCTTTTTTTTCGAAGCCTGGTCCCGGGGGACGAACTCTGGCAGTACTTCCTGCTGAAGTTGTGTTCACAGGTAATTTACCAAAGAACTGGAGTCCTGATCGTATTTCAAAGATGGAAATAGAACAGAGCCGCAAAATACAGGAATCTGTTTATGATGACCTTTTATTCCATGCTACCAGTAAGAAGGTGCGAAATAAATGGGGTGTTAAACTGATGGATTTTCGTGTAATTAACAATAAACTTGAGGAAAATGGGATTTCGATCCAAGACTCATGGAAAGTATCATCTGCCGAACTTGCAAATATTCTGGGGGCTGATATGCTTGTCCGAATAAGGGCGAATAATAAGCGCATCATGTCTGAAGCGGCAGCAGCCGGGATTAATGTAGGTGTTTCTGTTTTGCATGATGTTTTGAGCAGTAGTTCAGCACCGGTTTACTGGTCGGGAGCTCGTGCGAGTGAGAATGATTTGAGTCTTTCTTTATATCATTCTTCTAAAGCAGAGGCAGTTTCAAGAATTAGTGCGGAGAGAAAACTGAGGGTAAAAAAATTGCCGGTCTATGTGAAAAGTTAAACTGCTCAATGTCTCATTCACCGGATCGTTCAATCCGGTCTCAATTAATAAATAATCTATTTTTTTAACAAACGCCATACTGGTGAGGGAATCTTAGTGGCAGGTTTATGGCATAATATCAATTATATGAAATCATTAACTTTTAACTTTTTTTATCTTTTTTGCCTCTTAATCAGCTTGAGCTCCTGTGTTAAGGAGGACAGAAAACCAGATTTGCCGGCTCCATTGGAGATGAATACTTTCAGGATTATGCTTGATGCTCTTCCGGGCGGCTCTTCTTATGAGGCTTCTGACTTATTTGCATTCGTGACCATAAAAAATGAGAAGAATGAAGAGGTGCTAAGCAATAAAAAATTGGTGATCAGCTTCAATGGAAAGTATGTTACTGAGAAAATTAAGCTTGATCCTGGAAATTACAAAATAAGCAGTTTTATAATCAGCAATGCAGATAACTTAACCCGATTCGCAAGCCCGCGGGCCAATTCACCAAAGGCTTCGGAAGTGCAAAAGCCTTTGAACATCAGTTTTAAACTTGAGAATGCTGATATTTTTGACCTGCCTGTTGAAGTTGCAAAAGTTCAAAATGAAGATAGTGCAGACAATTTTGGTTATCAGCCTGCTGATTTCAAAGTTCAAACTATCGATGAGAATAAATTCATTAAGATAAAGCTACAGGCAGTAATTACTGTAGGAGATATTAATTACGATAATATACCAGCGCTGTTCAAATTAAGTACATGGGATTCTAAAGGTATTGTTAGTGAAAAGGATACTCTTCTTTCGGGAGGAGTAAATGAGGTATTCCTGCCAAAATCAGCGGTGAAATATCAGTTTAAATTAAGCAAATGGGGTGGTTCAGATGAAATGACCCTGAACAAAGATCAGGTCAGTGAATCTGTTGTATATACTCTTGGAGGACTTCGGGCTATGAAAAGATTGCGCCTTGAAGAGCATTATAGTCTCACTCAGGCTGGGTATATGCCTTCGGGTAAAACAATATATAGCTATGATCCCAATGGGAAGCTTAAGCAAATTGATTTTTACGACAAGCTACCACAGTTTAGTGATCTGCGTTTAACCTGGAGCAAAGTTTATCTTTATTTGGGTGGTAAACTCAGCAAGATCTATTATATAGATGATAAAGGAGCTGAAATTGGTAATCTCGAACTAAGCTATAATGCTGAAGGTACAAAGATCATTAAGATGAGGGAGATAAATTATGATCAGGTTACAAATGTTCAGGTTGAATATCAATATCTTTCTGGATACGCCCGGGTTAATTTTAAGTATTCTTTTTCAAATGGGAACACGATGGACTATTTTCAAAAGATCTGGGGAGGAAACAGAATTGAAGACTCTGCCGGCAGTCCGGGAGGAGCTGAAACCGGAGTCTATCAATATGATTTCAATATTAACCCTTATGCTCACATGAATATGCCGAATATTTATCTTTCTAATTTACCTAAGAATAACCTGGTGAATCAAAAGAAGACGTATTCAGGCAGCTTTCCATCAGCAGAGCCTTATAAGTTTGAATATAGCTATGATGATGAGGGCTATCCGAAAGAATTACAAAGAAGTTTTAAGAATTATCTGAGCGGTGATCATCTATTTAAAACAAAAACGGTGTATAGCTACTGAGGTTCTTTTTGATTAATCACCAGTAAACGGATAAAATTGTAGTTTCTGTGAAATAAGTTTTTATGATTTGCACTGGATGTATTTTGCCAATATTTTAAAAGCAAGGCCCCGGAAAACAAATACAAGAAGGCTTGATCCTGAAGGTGATCTAACCAGGTAAGACCAATGTCATTATTTAAGGGCGAGAGGTTCTGGCCTTCGCCAGATCATTAAGTCTCCCTAACGAGCGTTGTTGTTTCGGCTAAAACAATGGCTATTGTAGAAGTTAAGGGGCGAGAGGTTCTGGCCTTCGCCAGATCCGATAGCTCGGATGACAATGCATTTCTTTAATAATAGAGGAGATCCTGACCTTCGTCAGGATCGTAATCCTAAACTTAATGATTGTGGCCTTCGCCAGGATCGTAATCCTTAAATAATGACATTGCATGTAAGACGGTTGAAGGAGGTTCTAACTTTAGTTGACAAGGGTTGGCTGGGTGGTTTGTGGAGATTCCAGTATTATTGTGAATGACTAGCATTGTTTGAAGAATTGTTGAGGTTCCAGCTTCCGCTGGAATGACAGGCGTTGTTAGGGGTAGGGAGATTCCAGCCTCCGCTGGAATCTAAACGCGGAACATGGTCTTGCCGCGAAATTGTTCGATAAACCAGAACCGATTCCAGCTGGAATCTCCCTATACCACCCTCACCATTTGTCATCCGATAATTATCGGATCCCACGAAAGTGGGAACCTACAATTTTTCATTCCCGCTGGAACCTCCCAATCCTTAAATAACGCGAGTTCGATATTAAACTATCTAAAGATTAAGATTTAACCACATAGATTTACTTTTATTATGCTTTAAAGGAAACATAGCTTGAAGCTTCGCTTCAAGGCTATCTGTGTCTAAATGTAGGTTAGAAGCTATAAAATGCTATGTTTCTATGTGGTTTTTAAAATATTGTGTCGAGTTCACTTTAAATAAGGACATTGAACTTTCGGGGTCGAAAAGCATAACCTTTTTACCAGACGCTCGTGTTTGACCAATAGTCTATTATAGTCTTTGATTTAAATCTAAGCAGAATTCTTAATCCTTTACATCCACCACCGGTCGTTTATCCCGCATTACCAAATCCCAGCCTGTGTAGTACGCTAATTGTGCTCTTTTACTGAGAAGTTCAAAATTGATCTTATTGATTTCATCGCTGCCTTTATGATAATCATCGTGTTTGCCATTATAGTAAAATATAACAGGAACACCGTTTTTAGCGAAGTTATAATGGTCTGACCAATAATAAATTTGTGAAGGTGCATCAGGGGCATTATGCCTGTAGTCGATTTTCATTTTCGTATAAATCTCATTTGCATTTTCGCTGATCTTATGGAGGTCGCTGCTTAATTTATCAGCACCTATGAGGAAACAATAATTTGTGGAATCTGCAGAGTTTTGGTATTCTTCACCAATGCGGCCAATCATGTCCACATTCAGATTTGTAATAGTCTTTGCCATTGGAAAAACAGGACTGAGGGAATAATATTCAGATCCCAGCAGGTTTTTCTCTTCACCCGTAAACATCAGGAACAGGATGCTTCTTCGGGGCCCGTTCCCTTCTTCTTTTGCTTTGGCAAAGGCTCTTGCAATCGCCAGGACTCCTGAAGTACCTGAAGCATCATCATCAGCGCCATTAAATACCTTGTCTTTTCCGCCTTCAGGATTCATTCCGATATGGTCATAATGGGCAGAGTAAACAAGGAGTTCGTCTTTCAGGTCAGTGCCTTCCAGGTAGCCAAGAACATTGGATGATTGCAGCTCTCTTTTCACAGGTCCATAGGCCAATTTTATATCAGATTTAAGTAGTTGTGATCCATTAAGCCCGTTTAGTTCTCCTAAGGTTTTTCCGGATTTACCAAGGATTTTATCGGCAGTTTCTGATTCAATCTGAATGAGTCCAGGAGAATTTGCCCGCATCGGAATACTTTCTCTAGTGCCATTTTTAACGCTCAGACTTACACCTGATTGATGAGTATGTTTCAACTTAGTTTTGGCAGTACTTACTGCAAATATCAAAGCTGGCTTTTTACTTTTTACAAAGTTGAGTCTTTTGGTAATTTCAGTAGTTTCGCCATCCTGCTTCAGTAAAACTACTTTGTTTGTAATGTCTGTATTTTTAAGATCCGACTCGGTTCCAAATCCTATAAAAATCAGTTCGTTTGCATTAATGGTTTTCGCTTCTCCGCTGCCACTGAATATGAAGTCGGTTCCTGCCTGAAGTTTGATACCGTTTACTTCCAATAAATTAACAAGCATAGTTGTCTCGATCAATGGAACATCCTGCAGGTAGGAATTATTGACCGGAGCATCTAAATTTAGCTTCTTAAATTCACGGGCAAGGTAAGCTGCGGCCATTTCAGCCCCGCGTTTTCCGGTTTCCCTTCCCTCAAATTTATCAGAAGCCAGAACTTTTAGGTGTTTTTTTGTTCTTTTTGCTGAGATTTCAGCAGCATATTTTTGTGCTATGGGATCCTGAGCAAGGCATTGAATTGAAATGAGTGCTAAGAGTAAAAGGCCCGGTAATTGTTTTTTCATTGTTAATCGAATTCAGGATTGGGTTACAGTATATCTATTTGCTAACTCCTGTTTTTCATAAGATTCAATGACCCGGAAAGGGTTAGCATTTGTTTAGCACGGAAATCCCGACTCCGAAGGTGGTCGCGTGTAACAAGCGACACATACGACCATCTTCAGGGCCTTATGGACGACTACGTATGAGATGAAATTTTGGGGTACACGGTAGGGGCAGGGTTTTTCATTTTCCCGTTTCCAGTCTATCGCGTAGCCGGCATATCATTTTTAACATCTACTACCGGTCTTTTATCCCGGTTCAGGAGATCCCATCCGGTATAATAAACAAGGTGCGTTCTTTTAGTTAGCAATTCAAAATTTATTTTGCTCACTTCGTCACCAGGCTTGTGATAATCCTCGTGGACACCATTAAAGTAAAATACAATAGGAATACCGTGTTTGGCAAAATTGTAATGATCTGAACGATAATATATCCGCTCAGGGTCATTCGGATCATTGTATTTATAATCGATCTTCAATTTAGTATAAACGGCATTGGCATTTTCACTGATCTTATGGAGGTCTGTACTTAACTTATCGGAACCGATCAGGTAGCAATAATTGCTTGAATCGGCATTGTTTTTATACAATTCACCGGTTCTTCCGATCATATCAATATTGAGGTTGGTAATGGTATTGGCCATAGGGAAAACCGGGTTCAGAGAGTAATATTCTGAGCCCAATAATCCTTTTTCTTCGCCGGTAACCATTAAGAAAAGAATACTTCGGCGCGGACCATGCCCGGCTTTTTTTGCTTTGGCAAAAGCTCTTGCTATGGATAAAACTCCTGTGGTACCCGAGCCGTCATCATCCGCACCATTATTTACCTTGTCGGGACCGCCGTCAGTAGTCAGGCCGATATGGTCATAATGGGCTGAAAATACGACAAGTTCATCCTTAAGATCGCTACCCTCAAGGTATCCCAATACATTTACCGACTTGACTTCTTTGTTGACAGGTCCGTAGTTCAATGAAATCTGAGCTTTCAGAACCTGAGACTTAGGACTGCCACTATTATCTATTGCTGATTTTAAATCTTCGTAGTTTTTTCCTGAATTTTTCAGGATCTGATTAGCAATTTCGGGTGTGATGCTTAGGACTGCAGCGGTTCCCGGACGATTACTTACAGTCGTTGTTGGCTCTTTTTTGATGCTTAATCTGCCGCTTTTGACAGTATATGCCTGAATGGCTGAACTTACATCTGGACTCACTGCCAGAATAAGTGAAGGCCCCTTGCTCCAAACATTCTGAAGGCGCTTATATCTGCTAAGACTCCATTCAGATACTTTTGAGGTTTTACTGATCGCGGATACTCCGTTATTGACAGGCTCACCTTTATTGATCAATAAAACTACCTTGCCGGCTATATCCACACCCTTCAGATCATCGTAAGCCTCTGTGCCTATTCCATAGCCAATAAATACTATTTCACTTGCATTAATTGATTGGGCATCACCGCTGCCGGTAAATAAAAAATCTTTTCCCAGGCTTAGTGATTTACCGTTTGCTATAAAAGAAGTGACGTCGAAAGAGGTTTCAACCAGTGGCACATCCTGAAAATATGTGCCGTTTACCGGTGCACTTAATTTTAACTTTTTAAATTCTTTTGCGATGTATCTGGCCGCTTTTTCAGCTCCTGGTTTACCGGTTTCCCTTCCTTCGAACTTATCGGAAGCAAGGATAGTCAGATGTTTTTTGGCATTTTTGACATTAATTTCCTCTGCAAACTTTTGTGCATTCGGATCCTGTGCGAAGGCCTGAGCCGAAACGTACAAAAGGGATAGTGCCCAAATTGTTCTTTTTGAAATCATATTGTGGTTGGTTAGTTTAAGTTTATCAGCAGGATATTTTATTTACCCTGTTGGCGTGGCGCCCTCCTTCAAATTCTGTATTTATAAATTTAGTACAAATTTGTTTGGCAAGCTCTGGGCTGATAAACCTGGCTGGAATACATAGAACATTCGCATTATTATGAGATCTTGCAAGTTCAGCAAGTTCTTCATTCCAGCAGATAGCAGCTCTGACACCCTGATGTTTATTGGCTGTGATGGCTACCCCATTAGCACTTCCACAGATTAATATTCCAATTGAAAACTCAGCTTTTTCAACAGCACTGGCTACAGGATGCGCAAAATCCGGATAGTCTACAGAGTCTGAACTGTAGGTGCCAAAATCCTTCATGGTATAATCTTTAAGGAAATCAATAAGCATGCTTTTGTATTCAAAACCTGCATGATCGGCCCCTATTGCGATGCTAATATTTTTATTCATGATCAAATTTAAAGTATAAACGGTAAAATAGGTAATATAATGAGAAGGTCTATGTGTTTTTATAAAATTCTATTTCTGCCTTTTTCTTATTATGTTCTACTCTGGCTGAAATAAAAATACTCACTTCATAAAGCAGAAATAAGGGAAGGCTTACTGTAAGCATAATTATAAGATCTGGAGTTGGGGTAACAACTGCTGCAATAATTAGAATAATAACAGTTGAGTATCTGCGCGATGACCTCATGAATTCAGGTGTCATAATTCCCAACCTTGACAGAATGTAAATGATTGTGGGCAATTCAAAGGTAATTCCGGCTCCAATTGAAAGTGTGGCAATAACTGAGAAGTAGGAGTCTATAGTTATTTGGTTATTTATTATTTCACTGACTTCAAAGTTCGTAAGAAAATTTACTGACAGAGGTGAAACAACGTAGTAACCGAAAAGTAAGCCAAGAATAAATAACAATGATGACCAGAATACAAATCCGGTTGCTGACTTTCGTTCCTCATCTTTTAGTGCTGGTTTTACGAAACGCCATATTTCGAATAGCAGGTATGGAACCCCTAAGACTATTCCAATCATTAAGGATGAATTGAGTTGAAGGGTAAATTGTCCTCCTAACTCAGTATTTATAATTTCAAAATTTAGTTTTGTAACGCAGAAATCGGCACCCAGATTAAATTTTTCAACGGCGGCACACATCATTCTATAAGTCCAGAAGTCAGTTCTTCCGGGGCCCATAATGATTTCATCGAAAATATAATCATAATAGCTGAATGCTAAAATGGTGAAGACGACTATGGCTATTGATGCCCGAACAAGATGTCCTCTAAGTACATCTAGATGGTCAAAAAACGACATCTCGGCTTCCATTGTTTTACCTTTTTCTTTGAT
>CAZGWG010000057.1:0-19653 GCA_964529165.1 uncultured Sphingobacterium sp. | reverse complement strand
CACACAAAGCAAACTATCCAAATCGAAAAGTAATGGGAGCTTTTGTGTTTGAATAATATAATGCCGGATTGATACCTGCAGATCGTTCTGTCTGGATGGAAACCTTGGATTTATTTTGGCTCGCCTTTAGCAAGTGCTCTTTCAGCACGTTTAATAGCTAATTTCTCTCTGAATTGAGCATAAGGAGCTTTCAGTACCATTTTTAAAACACTATCAATCCCTCCTCTGGTTACGACACTGTATAAACTCTCTGCTTTTTGCAGAAAAGACTCATCCCAGGCACGCAAACTTAAAGAAAATGAACCTTCAAGATATTTCATCCAATGCCACATTGATCCGGGCATAAACAAGGTGTCTCCGTGTTCCAGAAAAAGTTCATACCCTTCCACACCACGAAGGGCAGGAAATTTCTCGAAATCCGGATTAAGCACATCATAATCCTCCAGTGCATAAGTCGCATTCGGAATACAATATAAGCGACGTTTCCATTTATAATCAAACAATATAATCTGTTTGCGTCCCCCGAAATGGGTGTGAAACAAATGAGGCTTGTCTATATCATAGTGTAGAAAGGTGACTGAATTACTTCCTCCGAAAAACATAGATGGCATACTTTCAATGAAACCACCCATCAGGTGCTTGGGTAATTCTATATCATTCAGAAGTTCAGGAACATGCTTAAAGATATTGAATAGAAATATACGGAGCTCAGTAGGTTCAGTACGAATCAGGTCGAGGTAATCGGCCATTCTCATTCTGGCGGCTGCCGAATTTATTGGTTTTGAAGGGTCTGCCTTAGAGTTGTCGTATAACGGAACATTCAGATCGCCTGCGACCTCTTTAAAGTAATCAATGGTCCATTTTTCTCTTGCAGGCCATGTTTTTGTTAAACCTTTTATTACCAGTGGCTTACGCGGAATCAAATAATTAGCCCTGAAGTCTTCAGGGGAGATGGTTTCGACAGTATCAACCGGTCTTAAAATAAAACTCATAATGGAAGAATTATTTAATAAAACAGATAGTTGGAGTTTTAACTAAGAGTTATGCAAAAGTAATTATTTCTTGTTTTTAAAAAAGAAGAAATCAATAAACACATCTTGAAATCAACTTTAAATTTACCTGTTATTTACAATTGAAACCTTCCGTGTTTGTTTCTACACATGACTTTCAAATTGTTAATGAAAAAGAACTAATTCAGCTTCTTTAAAATAGCATCAATGCTAGTATGATTGTCTGTATGAATATCGGTGATTTACCACTAATTTGTAGCTTGGGGAAGGCATATTAACTCCTTATTAAACAATTAAAAAGGAATTTATGTCTCAGGAAGGGGGCAGTAAATATCTAAAGAACAATTTGAGATGTATAGTTTAAACTGTTTTAAACAGTTTTCTGTTTGCAGTTTGTACAGATGTTGGTAGGATGCCATTGTCACAGATCTGACTAATATTCGTCGAATTGATAAAAAGATTAACAAATTGTCCCGTCCTGAAATAGTTACATGGATGCAGATTTCACAGAGACTACCCTATCCTGAATCTTACAATATTTTTGAACAAAATATCTGCTTGCAAGCAATTCTTTTTATACAAGAGCTTAGGTAACTTTTGCTTTCCTTAAAAGCTTTGAAAATATTCCCGGCAGGAATCTTTTGAGCAAAACGGCATATTTCTCTTTACCACCAATATACACCTCTTCTTTTTCTGATTTTATTGCTCTGATGATCTCTGCTGCACAATCATCGGCCGACATCCCGTTAGCCTGAGCATCGTCCATCGTATTTTGACTGCTTCCATCGGCGGTTAAAGCGTTAATTGTAACATTTGTTTTGATAAAACCCGGGCAAATTATGCTGATTCTTATTTCTGGATCAATCTCTGAACGCAAGGAATCGAAATAGCCATGCAAGGCATGCTTGGATGCTGAATATGCTGAGCGGAATCTGGTTCCGAATTTTCCGACCAGACTGCTGATAACCACAATATGTCCCGATTTATTTGATATCATAGATGGCAGAAGAGCTTGAGTTAATGCAACACTTCCCCAAAAATTAATATTCATGATTTTTTGAGCAACAGTTAGGGTGGTATCTATGGCCAGTGCTCGTTGGCTCAGGCCTCCGGAATGAATAATGATATCAATTTTTCCAAAAATATGGAGAGCAGCCTGTGCTTTATCTTTTAAATCAGAGGTGTTTTCAAGATCAAGGGGAAGGACGTGTATATCCAGTTGATTTTTTAAGCATTTGCTCTTGACCAGATACAGGCCTTCACTGCTTCTTGATGAAATAATCAATTTGGCCCCTGCCTCATTCAATTGATAGCAAAGTGCTTCACCAATTCCACTGGAGGCGCCAGTAATCCAGATTATTTTATTTTTTACTTCCATGTGATTGCCCCTTAATTTATACTCAGGAATAATTCTGAAGCAATATGGTCTGCAAAAAGTTTCCCCTCCCTGGTTAAGGTAACTAATTGTCCATCAATTTCAATCCATTTCTTTTCAAGAAAAGTTTCCAGGCCATTATAAATTTCATTTGAATAGTCAGAACCGAATTTATTGCTTATTAATTGAAGGTTCATCCCTTTGCTTGTGCGCAGGGAAGTCATGATATACTCATTAATCCGATTTTCAATACTTAATATCTCGGTTTCTGAAGGAATCCTTTTCAATTCGATACTATCAATATACTTTGAGTTATTTGAAATATTCCATTGTCTGCTTTCTCCGTTAAACGAATGGGCAGATGGTCCTATACCCAGATAATTCACCCCATCCCAGTAATTTGAATTATGCTTCGAATGCCTGCCAGGTTTTGCAAAGTTTGAGATCTCATAATGTTCAAAACCTGATTCTTGCAGCAGGTCAATTAAAATCAGGAACTGAGACGCGCTCTGACTTTCGTCCATACCAGGCTGTTTCCCCTTATTGATGAATGTTGCTAATGCGGTTTTGGGTTCTACCGTGATGGAATAGGAAGATATATGGGGAACCTGATAATCTACAAGTTGCTGAATATTAGATTCCCATTTTTCATTACTCAGTAGTGGGAAACCGTAGATGAGGTCTGCGGTAATATTTTCAAATCCTGCATCCTGAACTCTTTTTATAGCACTTTGAGCTTCGCTGGCAGTATGTGCACGGTTCATCCATTTCAGATCTTCCTCATAAAATGATTGCACTCCAATGCTGAAACGATTGATGAGGGTATTTTTCATTTCTCTAACATACTGTGGGTTCAGGTCGTCCGGATTCGCCTCGATTGTCACTTCTGCATTTGATAAGACCTCAAACTGATCGGTGATCTGACCAATCAGGCTTTGCAGTTCATCAGCACTCATTAGAGAGGGAGTGCCACCGCCAAAATAGATTGTCTCTATTTTTTCTTTTCCCAGATAACTTTTTCGAAGGTTGATTTCTGATCTCAATGCCTTGAGCATCTTATCCTTGTACTGAGGAGAAGTACTGAAATGAAAATCGCAATAGTGACAGGCTTTTTTACAAAAGGGGATATGGATATAGATTCCGGCCATTGTGCAAATCTACAACAATAGTGGAATCCTTTGATCAGATGAATTGCAGGTATGAAAATAACTATTCAGCATTGGAAATCATCCTTTCAGCTTGCTTTTCTCGCCTATACCTGGCCATATTGATCATGAAGACACTGCCTAGTATTATAAAAAGCCCTATTATCTGGATAGAGGAAATTTTTTCGTTTGCGAAAAATACTCCCAGAAGTACGGCTACCACTGGGTTTACATAGGCATAAGTGCTCACCTGCATAGCAGGTCTTTCTTTTAATAACCAAACATAAGCACTGAAACCCGCAATTGAACCAAACAAGATAAGGTATAAAACAGCCATCCAGGCATCGGTTGATACTTGAGCCCATTGAAAGGAGCTAAGTTCATTGCGAATGATAATTCCAGGTATAAAAGCTATACCGGCAGCTATCATTTGCCAGGTGCTGGTTACAATAATCGGGTCTTCTGATGACTTGTATTTGGAGTAAAGTGATCCTCCAGACCAGGTTATTGCTGCTAAAACAAGCATGACCATACTGCTCAATTTTACAGATTCGCTACCCTGAAGAGAAAGAGCCTCAGCAACTTGCTCGCTAAAAAGTAAAACCACACCAGCAAGTCCGATCAGCATACCGGCAATGATGGATTTACTTTTTAAATTTTCAGACCATTTTGGTTTGTCGAGCAGAACAAACCAGAGCGGAGCCGATGATACCATGATGGCCACCATAGCGCTTGGCATACTTTGTTCAACCCAAATAATAATACCATTTCCGCAGAAAAGCAGTAATATTCCACTGATAGCTGCATGTTTTATTCCCTTGGCTGCAAAGATATTTTCACCTTTCAAAATACACCATGCCGCCATTATTACGCCAGCTATTATAAAGCGCAAAGCACCTAAAATGAAAGGAGGAAAATCCTTAACAGCAATCTGGATAAAAAAATAAGTTGAACCCCATACAATATAAACTATTGCGAATGCGAGGACAACCATTAAAAGAGATGCGGGTTTCTGGGTAGAACTAGACATGTTTATTTACAGGTATAACCAATTGCTGCTGTTCTTTCACTGTTTCAAGAACAATAGTTGTTCGGGTAGATAAGATATTAGGAATTTTGCCAACGGAGTTTCTCATCAGCTCCATGAGGGATGAAGAGTCAAATGTTCTGATCTTGACCAGATAACAATCATCACCTGCCACATGGTGGACCTCTTGTACTTCAGGTATAGCAGCCAAGGCAGAAGCCGTGTCATTGCAACCAATCCCATCTGAAGCTTTTATGAAAACATAGGCAAGCAGATTTTGCTGTAATGCAAGAGGGTTTAAACGGGTGGTATACTGAAGAATAATGTTTTTTTGCTCAAGTTTTTTCACTCTCTCCAGAACTGCGGATGGAGCCATATTTAATTCTCTGGCTATATCAGCATTTGAGATTCGGGCATTTTCCTGCATCAGACCCAGGATTTCATGGTCAATATGGTCCAGAGGATATTCTTTTTGGTTCATTATTCTGTAAAATTATTTTATTCAGAATAAAATTCAAAATATTTAATTTTTTATTGAATAAAATTCTGTTTTTTTTATAAAAATTACTTGCTTAATTGACTTCAAAGACAGACCTTGTCAGCTTTGACATCCGAAATGCCGGTTCTTAATCCTTAATCTGAAAGATATTTAGGAAACGAGGATAAAAAAGTGGAAATTTGAGATGCTGGAAAATATTTGAAATGGTGAATTTACTTGGGGATGATTAAACGTTTACAGAGTATTATTCTTTTATTATTTCTGATCAACTCATTTGTTTTTGCGCAGACAGACAGTCTCAGACTTAATTCCAAAACTCCCGTTTATCAAAGGTCTGATTCTGCAAGTCTTGCAAGGATGCTTGTATACAAAGATTCTATAAAAGCCATAAGAGATTCGCTGGCAGTAGTATGGATTAAAGCGCCTGATCCGAACCGCTCAAATCCATTTCTCGATAGCCTGATCAATTTGTACAAAGTTGAGAACCTGGATTTTTCAGCATGGGCAGCAAAGTTTCCAAAAAAAGACAAACATGATAATGAGGGTGTATTGAGGCCCAGCGGAGAAACATGGGTTATTGGGGTCATATTATTTCTTATCATATTTTTTGGGCTCATCAGGTATTTTTTTCCGGCAGAGCTGAATAGTATCGTTATGGCATTTTACAGTAATCAGATTTTGGCCAGGATTAACAAAGAAGATAGTCTGTTTAATTCATGGCCTTTTGTTTTTTTCTATTTGCTTTTTGGCTTAATCATCGGGCTTTATCTGTATCTGTCGGGTAAATACATGCAATTAAGTTATGAATTGAATGGTTTCGAACTTTTCCTCTTTCTGAGTGCTTCGGTTATCGGACTATTCACCTTTAAGATAATAGCACTCCGGGCTTTAGGGTTTTTATTTGACGTTAAAAGGCTGGTGCGTGAATATGTTTCAGTATTGTATCTCAGCTATTTTAATGCAGCAATTTTATTTTTGCCAGTTGTTATTGCCTTTAGTCTTACCTCTTCAAGGTACGCAGGGGTTTACAGTTATATCGGGATTGCAATGCTTATCGGAATTTTCATTGTGCAATTCCTCCGAGCAGGAGTGAATATTTTATCAAATTACAAGTTTCCAAAAGTTTATTTAATTATTTACCTTTGTGCCCTCGAATTTTGTCCTTTAATTATCCTTTTTAAAGCATTGGGGTATTAGCCTTTTAAAGAAATATGCAAGTAAGTCCAATTGAAAAACCAAGGAAAGTGAAAAGTATCTTGGTTACTTTGCCAAAGCCTGATTCGGAAAAGTCGCCATATTATGATTTAGCCAAAAAATATAATCTGAAAATAGATTTCAGATCTTTCATACACGTGGAAGGCGTTCCGGCAAAAGAATTTCGTAAAGAAAAAATAAATTTGGCGGATTTTAGCGCAGTAATATTCACCAGTCGTAATGCGGTTGATCATTTTTTCAGAATATGTGAAGAAATGCGATTTGACGTACCTTCGGATATGAAATATTTCTGTATATCGGAAACAATTGCTCTCTATCTTCAAAAGTATATTCAATACAGAAAACGGAAAATCTTCTTTGGAAAACAAACCTCAGCCGATCTTGCTGATCTTTTGAAAAAGCATACTTCCGAAAAATTTTTATATCCCTGTTCTGATGTTGCAGCCGAAGAAACCCAGAAGTTCCTTACTGCTAATGGTTATGACTTCAAACCGGCGGTTTTATTTCATACGGTATGCAGTGACCTGTCGGATCTTGCAGAGGTTTTTTATGATGTAATTGCATTCTTCAGTCCTAGCAGTATTCATTCCCTTTTCATTAATTTCCCTGATTTCAAGCAGAATTATACCCGTATTGCTGCCTTCGGAGTGAGTACCCACAAAGCGGTTCTTGAGCATGACCTGGTTCTTAATATTCCCGCACCAACTCCCGAAGCTCCGAGTATGACTATGGCTCTTGAGCAGTATATTAAACAGGTCAATAAATAAACTGAAACAATCAGAGATTAAATTTGTTTTTTTATTTTTAAAAAAATAAACCCTAAAGCTAAATTATACGTACAAATGAAAAATGTCGAATAGGTAACAATTCAATATTTTGGCAAATTAACTTATCATTAAATTTCATAAATTTTAAATTTGAAGTGTTGTATATCAACATAGATAGATTAGTTTTGTCGTATATGATATATGCTTTTTTATTATATTCGAAATAATTTTAGTGGGGGAATGCAAACTGGAATCATATAAAATGAAAAATATATACTTTATCATTCTTGCAGCTATTGCTATTTTCGGCACCAGTTGTGGTAAAGGTGGTACAAATGGTGAGTTGATTGGTGTTGCAACTAAAAAGTTTAAGAATAATCAGGTTCCTTATGGGATGGTGTACATTCCTGCCGGTACTTTTGTTATGGGTCAAACCGACCAGGATATTACTTTCGCTCAAATCTCCCAAAATAAGCAGGTAACTGTTCAGGCATTTTATATGGATGAAACTGAGATCACCAACAGTGAGTACAGGCAATTCGTGAACTGGGTACGTGATTCTATTGCAATTACTAATTATCTGCAGGATGAACAATATTATCTCAAGCCAAAGGGTAAGGTAGATCCTAATGATGCCGGTAAAAAATACATTAACTGGAAAAAAGTAGGGAACGGCAGTGCTATTTGGGGAGGAAAGAAAGGCGCTTCAGCCAATGGCCCTAAATTGCAGGCGATGTACTATCAGGGTGAAGACAGGGTGTTTGACCGTAATGAACTTGATGTAAGACTGCTAAAATATAATTTCGCAATTATGAAATTAAGAGAAGCAGCTAATAACCGTAATAATAAGGAAGCTAAGCGTTCTGATTTTATTCTGAGGGATACTGTTGGTATATATCCGGATACACTGGTTTGGTTATCTGACTTTGCCTATGCTCAGAATGAGCCGATGGTTAAGGGATATTTTTCACACCCGGCTTTTGCAAATTATCCTGTTGTTGGAGTTAACTGGCGTCAGGCACGTGCATTTACCGTTTGGAGAACACGTTTTAATGAAGCTTACAAAGATAGTCGCCGTCTTCCAAAGCGTGCTGATTATGATCTGCCTACTGAAGCAGAATTTGAGTATGCTGCCCGTGGAGGTCGTGTTGGAACAAGTTATCCATGGGGAGGTCCCTATATTAGAAATGCAAAGGGCTGTCTGATGGCTAATTTTAAACCAGGAAGAGGTAATTATATTGATGATGGCGGACCATTTACTGTGAATGTTAAGGCATATTACCCAAATGATTATGGTTTGTATAATATGGCCGGAAATGTTGCTGAATGGACTTCTTCTGCATTTGATGAATCGGCTTCTACTTTCACACATGATATGAACCCAACTTTCAGTTACGAGGCTCGTCCTGAGGATCCTGAAGTTCTTAAGCGTAAAGTTGTTCGTGGAGGTTCATGGAAGGATATTGGTTATTTCCTGCAGAATTCTGCAAGTACTTTCGAATATCAGGATACTGCAAAATCATATATCGGTTTTCGTTGTATTACGAAGTATCAGGGCCGGGATATTAAGGACAGGCTCTAGGTAAAAATTACAATCCTCTCTTATATAAAATAGCGTATATATTATGGCTCAAAAGAAAAAGTTTAAACTTGGTATTAATACCTTAATTTCATGGGGTGCTTCCGTAGTTATTGTTGGTCTGATGTTCAAGATCTTACACTGGAAAGGTGGAGAGATTATGATAGCCGTCGGTTTAATTACAGAAGCATTGTTGTTTTTTGTATTAGGCTTTAAATCTGAAGCATCTGAACCTGATTGGACAAGGGTTTATCCAGAATTGGATGAGGATTATAAAGGAGAGATTGCAAGGCCGTCCGTTTCAAATTCTGGGTCTTCAACTGCTGCATTGGATAAAATGATGGCTGAAGCCAAAATCGGGCCTGAACTAATAGAGAGCCTTGGTTCCGGATTAAGATCTTTCGGAGATAAAGTTTCTGCTATTTCGGGAATTGCTGATACAGCAAGTGCAACCAGCGAATTAGCATCTAAAGTTAAAACTGCCTCCGGAAGTTTTGATAATCTGAATACGGCTTTTGAAAATGCAACAGCAAGCCTTAGAGAGATGGCTGGTACAAATATTGATTCTAAAGCTTACCATGAGCAGGTAAATAATCTGGCAAAGAATATTTCAGCCCTGAATGCCGTTTATGAACTGGAATTACAGGATTCAAGTGCACATTTGAAATCAATGAATAAATTCTATCAGAATCTTTCGCTGACCATGCAAAACTTTAATGAGTCAATGGAAGATTCCAAACAATTCAAAGAAGAAGTTGGCAAATTAGCTAAGAACTTATCTTCTCTAAATTCTATTTACGGGAATATGCTTTCTGCTATGAACCAACCGAATCGGGGATAATTGCTTAACGAATTATAGATCTTTAAATAAAATTGCATGGCTGGAGGTAAAGAAACCCCAAGGCAGAAAATGATTGGAATACTTTACCTGGTATTACTGGGTTTAGTAGCACTGAATGTTAGTGATTCAATTTTAGAAGCTTTCAAAAATTTAACGGATAGTTTAAATGCTTCAACACAGAACGTCCAGGTAGGTGTTGATGCAACTTATGCTTCATTTGAAGCAACAAAACTTAAAAACGAGCCCGAAAGAGCCCGCCCGATCTATGAAAAGGCGAAAAAAGCAAGTTCATACACCAGTGAATTAAACACCTATGTTGATGGCCTTCAAAAGCTTTTTGAAACGGAGGGCGGAGGATATAATGAGGCAACCGGTGATATCAGCAAAAGAGACAATCTGGATATCTCTCCAAGATTAATGATCAATGAACCACGTGCGGCCGAATTGAAGAAAAGAATTAATGAAACACGGGAAAAATTAATTGCATTGCTCGATGAGAAAGATCGAAAAAATGTAAGTTTTTCATTGGAGGCGCAAGATCCCCCGAATCGTGGTGGAGTTAAACGAAGCTGGGAACAATCAAATTTTGGAGATGGTATCCCACTGACTGCTGCATTAACTGCATTGGCAAAAATAAAAGCGGACACCAAGAATGCCGAAGCGGAAGTTGTAAAGAAAGTTCTCGGGCAGATGGATGTGGCAGTTGTTAATCTCGATCAGTTTGCTGCTGTTGCTGTTGCACCAACTTCCTATCTGATTGCTGGTCAGCCTTATACTGCAGAAGTATTTCTAACCGCCTCTGATTCAAAATCAAGTCCTGAAATATCTGTTGGTGGTTCCAGATTGCAGGTTAAAGATGGTAAGGGAACATATACTGTTAACACTGCCAGTGAAGGAATATTTAGCTGGATCGGTACAGTTCGGGTTAAGCAAACAGATGGTACAATAAAGACTTATACAACGGCAGAACAGAAATATCAGGTGGCGCGTCCTTCGGCAGTTGTTTCTCCTGATAAAATGAATGTATTTTACGTGGGTGTTCCAAACCCTGTATCAGTATCGGCTCCCGGAATTCCTAAAGAGAATTTAGTAGTTACTATGAGCGGAGGTACAATCTCAGGATCAAGCGGAAAATATACGGTAACTGTTAGTGCTCCGGGAACAACAGCCAAAGTTAATGTTGCGGCTAATATCGGAGGTAAGGTACAGAATATAGGTTCAAGTGATTTCAGGGTTAAACGAATCCCGGATCCTAAAGCGAAGTTTGCAGGTAAAACCGGAGGAACTTTGAGTTCAGTAGTCATTAAATCTCAAAATTCTATTTTTGCAGTTCTTGAAGGGTTCGATTTTGATGCTAAATTTAATGTTACCCGGTTCAGTCTGGTAATAGCCAGACCGAGGGCAGATGTAGTTGTACTGCAGGCCAATGGAAATTCATTCAGTGCTCAGATGACGGCCGCTGTTGCAGCAATAACACCAGGTACAAGGGTTATTTTTGACGATATTGTTGCTGTTGGACCAGATGGAACTCAAAGGCAGCTTGACCCAATGGCTTTTAAAGCAAATTAAGTGCTATGAAAAAGATAATTTTTGCTCTGTTTTTGATAGCCGGTGCTCTGAAGGTGAGTGCTCAGGCTCCGAATTTAACGAATGATACCAAACCCAAACCGGCAGAAAAACCTATTGATGGGTATTATCAGAAGACAAACATCATAAGTGCTAAAGTTTCCCCATATGCCAATTTGAGAGAATCAGATGTGATGTACAGTAAACGGGTATGGAGGGAGATTGATGTTCGCGATAAAGTGAATATGATTTTTGCATCACCCAAAGCTCGTCTGATTACTATTTTAACAGATGCAATTATGGCTGGTGAACTTACTGCATACGATGCCAGTAGTACTAAGGATGATGTGAATGGAGATGAGTTTAATGTGATTCTGAAACCTGAACAGGCTATGGCTAAGTTTGCTGATAGTGTTCTGGTTCCAATTTTTGATACAGATGGTAACCAAACAGGCACTGTAGTAAAGGCTGGAGAATTTAATCCTGATAGTATTTTGAAGTTCAGGATTAAGGAAGATTGGATTTTCGATAAGCAGCGTTCAATTTTTGAACCACGCATTATAGGAATTGCCCCAATGATACGTATATCAGCAGCCGGTCAATCTTTTGATGAACAACCTGCATTCTGGATATATTTTCCTGAAGTACGCCATTTGCTGGTGACAAAACCTGCGGTTAACAGAAATAATGATGCTACCGGACTTAGCTTCGATGATTTATTTATGAAGCGGATTTTTGCGAGTTATATCGTTAAAGAGTCAAATCCTGAAGATTTGCGTATAAAGGATTATGCAGTTGGAATTGATAAACTTTATGAATCTGAACGTGTGAAGAAAGCCTTGATGGACTTTGAACACGATTTATGGTCCTATTAATCAGTATTTTAGAATAAATAAAAACGCGGCCTTGATTTATAAATCAAGGCCGCGTTTTTATTTAAAAAAGTCTAATAAAGCATCGGTCTGTCTTTTATTTAATACCTTAAGCAGTTCCATCTTTGAGGCTTCTTTTATCTTCTTTACAGATTTGAAATGCCTTAACAGTTTTTCAGCAGAGGTCTTTCCAATTCCGGGAATGCTTTCAAGCTCACTTGCCAGGGTAGCAATACTTCTTTTTTTTCTGTGAAAGGTGATGCCGAAACGGTGAGCCTCGTCTCTTAACTGCTGAATGATTTTTAATGTTTCAGATTTTTTGTCTAGATATAATGGATACGGATCACCAGGGTAATAGATCTCTTCGAGTCTCTTGGCAATGCCGATAATGCTTACTTGTTTGTCTATGCCCAATGATTTTAAGCTTTTTATTGCGGAGGAAAGCTGGCCTTTACCACCATCAATTACAATGAGTTGCGGCAAACTTTGGCCTTCATCAAGGAGTCTTCTGTATCTTCTGAAAACAGCTTCTTCCATTGTGGCAAAGTCATCCGGGCCCTCAACTGTCTTTACATTAAAGTGCCTGTAATCCTTCTTGGATGGTTTGGCATTCTTAAACACGACGATTGCTGATACCGGAAATTTCCCCTGAAAGTTCGAATTATCAAAACATTCAATATGTTTGGGTAATTGATTTAAACGAAGGTCCTTCATCATTTGGGTCAACAGTCGGTCTGTTCTTAATCCAGGATTCAGCTTCTCGTATTGATCTAATTTTTCACGTTTAAAATAGGCCACATTTTTTTGCGAAAGTTCCAGGAGTTTCTTTTTCTCCCCAAGTTTTGGAACGGTGAATTTGATTCCGGAATCCGGAATTTCAAGTTCAAAAGGTATAATAATTTCTTTTGAATGGCTGTCGAACCTTGAACGGAATTCGGTAATGGCAATGCTTAAGAGTTCTTCATCAGATTCATCAAGACGTTTTTTGATTTCAATGGTCTGGGTTTGAATAACAGTACCATTCATCACTTTCAGGAAATTGACAAAAGCATGTTTATCATCTGTCGCTATACTGAATACATCGACATCTGTTATGGATGAATTTACAATCGTTGATTTGCTCTGATAGTTATCCAGTAAGTCCAGCTTTTGTTTCAGGTTATGCGCAAGTTCAAAGTTTAACCCACTTACTGATTCTTCAAGCTGATCTTTAAGGCGTCTGATTACCGAACCTGTTTTACCATTCAGGATTTCTTTTATCTCTGAAATACTCTGATCGTAATCTTCCTCAGTTTGATAGGCCTGGCAAGGTCCTTTGCAATTGCCGATCTGATATTCCAGGCATACTCTGAACTTTCCTGAATGAATATTCTCCCGGGTTAATGGTAGCGTACAGGTTCTTAAAGGATAAATCTCTTTGATCATCCCTAAAATGGTATGCATCATCCCTACAGAGGCATAAGGTCCGAAATAAGTTGAACCATCACGGATAATTCTTCTTGTCCAGAAAATGCGAGGAAATTTTTCGTTTTTAATGATGATCCAGGGATAGGTCTTATCATCCTTGAGCATCACATTATACCTTGGTTGATGCTTCTTGATCAGGCTGTTTTCAAGTAACCATGCGTCAATTTCGGTATCTACAATGGTGAAGGTAATTTTCCTTATTTTACTAACCAGAATCCGGGTTTTGGCATTCACCCGGAAGTTATCTTTATTGAAATAGGATGATACCCTGTTTTTTAGATTCTTTGCTTTACCGATATAAATAAGTTCATCTGTATCCGACCAGAATTGGTAGACACCGGGCTTTTGCGGAATGTTTTTTAATTCAGGTCGGGGATCAAATTCTTTCATATCGGGTAAAGATCAGCGCATGTTCTGTTTTGCAGCTAAGCAATTCGAAAGAGCAGACCCACATGTTTATCAGAAGCCAAGTTTTTTGTCAAGTTCACTCACCCCTGATTGTTGTTTCGAATACTCATTGCAATCAATAACAGTTGTAATTCCACCTTTAGGCGGCAGAAAGTCGCCTTTACTGTAATTCAATTTAGGATCTGCATATATTTTTTGCATATAGAGCGCAAAGATAGGGAGTGCAGTGTTAGCACCTTCACCAAAATTGGTTGAAGTAAAATGTATTGCCCTGTCTTCGGCACCAGTCCAAACACCTGTAACTAATTCAGGTGTAATACCAATAAACCAACCATCAGAGTTATTATTTGTTGTGCCAGTTTTACCACCAATTGGATTGGTGAGCTTATATTTCCAGCCTAATCTAACACCAGTGCCTTCTTTGACAACACCTTTTAACATATCAGTCATTACATAAGCAGTTTGCTCATCCAGAACCACTTTTATTCTTGGACGACGTTCATAAATAACGTTTCCATTCTTATCTGCTATACGCAAAAGATATATAGGCTCTGTCCAAATACCATGATTCACAAATACAGAATATGCCCCAACCATGTCATATACGGAAGCGTCAAAAGCCCCCAAGGCTATGGAAGGAACAGCTGGTACGGGACTGGTAATACCCATATTTTTGACTAGTGTCGAAACAGCGGTGGCACCTACCTTGTCCATTAGAAACATGGTTGCGTTGTTTTGGGAACGAGCTAAAGCCGTTTTTAGAGTGATAGGACCAGGTATTGGTTTATAGGCTCTTGGGTTATAGGTTGTACCGTCGCCTGCATCAATACCAACCGGTAGATTGTCAACCATATAGCATGGAGAGTAACCACCATTCCCAATTGCAACGGCGTAAGTAAAGGGCTTGGAAGTGGATCCGACTTGTCTTGTTCCGACTTTCACCTGATCATATTTGAAATGGCTAAAGTTTATACCTCCTACCCAGGCGCGTACATAACCTGTTTGCGGTTCCATTGACATAACAGCATTGCGTAAGAACAGTTTATAATATTTGATGGAATCGACAGGTCTCATCAATGTATCGATTTCGCCTCTCCAGCTAAAAATGGTCATTTGGGCAGGAGTTCTGAAATTCTCAAGAATCTCTTCTTCGCTTTTTCCCTCAGCTTTTAGCTGCTGATAGCGGTCTGAACGGCGCATCCCCTGGCTGATCAGTAATTTAGCTTCAGGAATATTAAATGGATCGCGGCCTTTCCAAGAATTATTAAACTGAACCTGCAATGTTTTAAGGTATTCCTTCTGAGCATCTTCTGCATATTTCTGCATGCGCGAGTTGATGGTTGTATAGATTTTTAAGCCATCCCTATCCAGATCGTATGGTGTTCCATCAGCTTTATAGATCGAGTTCTCTTCGAGTGTTTGCTGAATATCTTTTTTGAGTACCGCTCTAAAATAAGGTGCCGCACCCTCATTATGATCAGAAGGGTTGAAGGCGAGTTTTAATGGTGTTTTCTTGAGCTTCTCTAGCTCTGTATCACTAATATAATTCGCGTTATGCATATTTTCCAGTACGGTATTTCTGCGTCTTAATGCTCTTTCAGGATTACGGTGAGGATTATATAATGATGGGCCTTTCAGCATCCCGATAAGGATTGCGGCTTGTTCAGGCTTAAGCTTATCAGGTGTTGTACTGAAGTAGGTTCTTGCTGCTGATTTAATTCCGAATGTATTGTAAGATCCGAAATCTACGGTATTAAGGTACATGGTCAGAATTTCTTCTTTGGTGTATTGTCTTTCCAGTTTTACAGCAACAATGAGTTCCTGGGATTTCTGAATTAAACGCTTGGTGAAGTTTCTTGATCTGCCTTCTTTTGAGAAGAGATTTAATGCAAGTTGTTGGGTAATTGTACTTGCTCCTTGCCGTTTTCCTGCCAGGTTATAGAATATAACAGTAAAGGTACGCTTGAAATCAATACCGGAATGACTGTAAAAGCGGATGTCTTCAGTAGCAATCAATGCATTTATGACATTTGGAGAAATCTCATCGTAACGAACATTAGAGCGATTTTGAACATAATAAGTACCTAAAACGATATCATCACTGGAAATAACTTCGGACGCCTGATAACTTTTAGGATTCTCCAGCATGCGAAGGTCAGGGAGTCTTCCAAATAATCCTAAACCAATGCTGAAAATCAGTATAGCTCCAAATGCGATCAATCCCAGGATCCATTTCCAGAACAGGATAGTATAGCGATTTAAGTCTTGCTGTGTCAGCTTATTATTCATATCAGGCTAGTATTAATAGTTGTTTTTGTAATACTCAACATAAAGGTCAAGTGTTTCTTTATCAATAATTTTTTCAAGGTTCTGATGATTGATGATGAAGGTATTATATTTTGCTGCAGGTATCTTCATGATTTCTCTCATCAGGGGACTGATTTTTGTAAAATAAGTTTTAGCCGCTTCTTTTCCCTCAAACGGACCTACAAATATCAATTGATTTTGATTAGCAATTGATTTTAATTGGTGTTTTATTCCCGATCCCGGTAAATTAGCTCTGTTGAATTGCCCTATTCCGAAACGTGAAGAACTTAAATTTGTTGAAGGGTCAGAAATATTCACCACAAAATAGTGCTCAGCTAAATCTTCTTTACTGAATAGTCCGGTTTCTGCTTCTGGTGTAGATTTAACAGGTTCAGGTTTGTCCTTATTGTCAGCAATTGGCTTATTTGCAGCAGCAGGTTCAGTAACTAAAATTGCCGGCTGTTCAATTTCAGGTTCCTGATAAAATCTGTTATTGAGATCCAGATCACTCAATGCAACAACTCGCTCTGACATTGAGACTCTATTTGAATCAATAAAGGCAAGATGTTGTTTAATGAGAGGAACAATAAGTTTTTCATCGGGGAAATCAATCACAATTTCCTTGAACGCATTTTCCAGTCCCGGAAGTTTTTGAGTATGGCCAATAGCAAGTGAATTTAAATAAGCTAATTGAGCAGGTACTTTTAGTACTCCTGAGGTCTTTTTGTACTTTTCAATAGCGTTCAGTACTTCTGTGTAGTTCCTTTTGACGTAAAGATCGTAAATGTCATTATAAAGCCGGTTGAAAGCGGCTTCCTGCTCATCAAGCTTTTGACTGAAATTGGGGTCCAAAATTATTTTTGCAAATGCGGATTCCGGATACCTGGTGAGAAGTACGTTTTTATATTCCTCAGAGCGTTTCTGGTTAACAGTGCTGTAAAGGCGATATAAATTATAGTAAACGGCAAGTTTGTTCTGATTGTCAGGAAATCGTTTTAATAAAGTTTCATAGGTTTTTACCGCTTCAGCGGTATCAGCCGAGATGTCACGATAGTAATTTGCAATATCATAGAGTGCTGATCCTATATTCTGATTCGATTCAGCCATTTGTTGCGGACTTATCGGAACTGACATGAGATATAACTCTATTTTTGCTTCTGTTTCGGAGGCAGTTTTTGCTTCAGGTACAGGAAGAAATGGATTTGTATTCCCACCTGGTTCTGGGAGAATTGCAGATGGCATTTCAGAAGCTGACCTCTGGCTTCGCCTCCAGTTGTCTTCTAGTTTTCGGGGACCCCATCGTTTTTTAAAATCAGCTAGGCCCTGGCTTAATGCTAAAGAGTTATTAAAATAGAATCGGGTGTCTCCCGGGTTAGCAGAGTTGGGGGTAGATGAGATTGTTGTATTTCCGGCATCAGGTAACCCGGATAGAGTTTGTTCTTTTTCAGCCTGTTCCAGTATCATTTTGCTGACTCTTTCTCTGCGCTCGGGTTCAGGCAGTTTTGCAAGCATTTGAAGGGTATCTTCTTTGGCTATGATATTTAGACTGTTTGCCAGAAGCTCCAGATTATCAGCTTTCTTTTTAATCAGTAAATAGTCGGGGTAATCTTTAGGAAGGTTGATTAAGGTACTGTCATAATACATCTTAGACTTTAAGAAATCGGACTGTGTAAAATAAATTTCAGCAAGCTCCAGGTAAGCGAATCCTTTCAGACTTAGATTTTTTGTACTTTTCTGTATTGCCTGATTATAGTTTTCGATTGCCTTATCCTTATTATTTGCCAGTGCATAACTTTTAGCTATCTGAAAATAAACCTGATCTATCAATTCCCTGTTTTTATCATCCTTGAGAAGAGCCATAATTTGCCTGGTCCTTCCTATGGTATCTCCACTCAATTCACTTTTAAGATTAATGCTGCTGAGATTAGCATTAAATGCCATGTCGAACGGGGCATTACTCTTTATGACCCGGGTATAATTCTCAAGGGCATTCTGAGGTTGTTCTATAGTTTCATAAAGCTGTGCAGCAAGATAAGTCCAACGAATCTTCTTCTGTTTATTTTTGACTGTTTTTATGGCCTTTTCCAGTAAGCTTACTGCTTCTGTATCTTGCCTAGCATAAATGTAAAGTTGAGCACGTGTAGCATAAATATCAGCAACAGATTTTTTTTCTGACTGTATATTGCTTAAAGCCGTGTCAAGAGTACTTTCAGCTTCCTCAAAACGGTCGGACGCGATTAAAGACCTTGCTTTCCATGCAAGTGCAGCCTGTCTGATCTCTTTTTCTGCCGGATAGTTCTTGTACACATAGTCGAAATATTCAACGGCGTTGAAAAAATTAGATTTCCAATGGTTTGCTTTACCAATCAGAAAATATGCGTCATCAACATATTTACTCAGAGATTTTTCATTAGCGATAGTGTTGGCCTTTAAAATAGCCTCATCAAGATTTTTTAATTCAGACTGAGAAAGGCTTTCATTAGGTTCTTTATACACAGGGATCAGCCGGTCATAATTATCAGTATAGGCTGACTGAATATTTTTTTCACTAAGATTAACCAGCTCCTTTCCATTATAAAGAATATTGTAATGGGCTGTTAGGTTCTGCATACCTCTGCTGGCTACAGATTCTTTCTGTGAGCTGCATGAAAGCATACAAAAGCAAAAAAAGCAGCTTAGGAATATAAGACGAAATGCAATCAGAATATTTGAATTCAATTTAATCTTGCTTGAAATATATAACAGAATCTTTGCAAAGATATTTTATAACAACGGATTTGTAGAGATAAATATAAACTCTTTCTGTTATAAAGCTCTTTAAATTTGGGGTTCATCCTGTTTTTGGCTTTGATTTATTTCGCTGAATAGAGCATATATTTTGATAATTTTACAGGATTAAATTGAGTGTAATGGAACATGAGGATGAAAATCAAGAGAGGAAAGACAAAACTGAAGGAATTGGAGCTGAAAAGCAGGCTCTGAACAGTTATGTAAAATATACCGGAGTAGCTTTTCAAATGATGGCTATTATAGGAGTCTCAGCATATTTAGGCTATAAGACCGATCAGTACTATGAACATAAAACCCAATGGGTAACGGCAATTGCATGTGTTTTGGGTGTTTTTTTATCAATTTATCAGACCATCAGACAGCTAAAGCCATGAGTATAATTCGTTTTTTTGTTTACTTTATTCTCTTTACGGTTTTTCTTGCAAGTGCTCCGCTTACATTACAGTTCTTTTATCCTGAATTGAAGTTTTTAATTCCGAAGTTTTGGGCCTTGTTCTGGATATTTGAAATTTTAACTTTAAGTATCTATCTTATAGCCTCCTGGAGAATGAGAATCAGCGATAAAGCATCTGGCCAGGCATTGCTTGGCAGCGTCACTGTAAAGCTGCTTTTTTGTATGATAATAGCCTTTGTTTATATCAATGCCAACCCTGTTGATCCCTTTAAATTTATAGTCAATTTTTTTTATCTATATTTCTTTCATACAGTGTTTGAAATATATTGTTTGTTATATAAATTGCGCAACCAAAAATTTAAGTAAATTCCTTATAATAAATGGATTTGAG
>CAZGWG010000056.1:0-19992 GCA_964529165.1 uncultured Sphingobacterium sp. | reverse complement strand
GATTGGGTACAGGAGCCCTAAGAGCTTTTTCAATAATCTGTTCGCTGATTTGATCACTTATCAATTAATGATAAAAAACCATCCCTCAAATTGGATCCCGTTGATACAAAACAGCTCTTATTAACTTTGTAGGTATGTCGAACTCAGGTTACTTTATTCTGCTTTTAGACGATTTCGGACTTTTCTTAAACTTATTGATCCATATAAGTGTTCCGGTAATCGGTAAACTTGTCGCAACCAAACAAGAAATAAAGTAAAGCAGTTTGCTGAACTTTCCATATACATCGCCTACATGGATTGCCTTAATCGAGTTTGAAATACGCTCGTTAATTGGCTTGTTCCTGAAAATATCAAGCTGAATAAGTTCAGCATTGTACTGATCCAGTATAACTTTATCGGCTGCTACCGGAGCAAAGAAACCAACCCGGGTTTTATTTAATGTAACCGCATCGGCCGAATCTGATGGAATACTTAGGGTATAATCTCCTGGGTAGTTCAGATGTTGATCTGCTGCCTTGATATAATCACCCAGCGATAAAGAAGCTCTACTACTATCCACATTTAAGATATTGGATTTAGGTGATTCAGGCTTTGGAGCATCAGCGGCGACATAGGTACCGAGTGATTTCCTCAATGCTTCCCTATACCAGGGGAAAGACCATTGCGGACCTGTGATACCCATCAGGAAAAGCAGGATACAAGTATAAAAGCCAAGGCTGTTATGAAGGTCATGGTTAATTCTTTTCCAACCTGAGCTCCACTTTATTTTCAATCCCTGACGCCAGTTTCTTGCTTTCTTCGGAACCCATATAATGATCCCCGTGATAACCCCGATAGTAAATAGAATGGTTGCTGTACCACTGATATAACTGCCAAGAGTTCTGTTTGGAAGCTCTCCAATCAATGGTTCCTCAATTTTGTCAAGAAGCAACCAGCGATGTAAGCTAAACATATACCCCATAAATTCAGCTACCGGGCTTTTATCCATGCTGCTCCCTAAAATAACTCCAGTATACGGATCAACCATATACTGAGTACCACGTCCTGGCCCACCGCCACCTGCAGGCGGACTTGGCCTGCCTCTGCCTTGACCAGCTTTCCCTTCCGCGGGCCTTGAAGCTGACTCAGCACCTTCCGGACCTTTGCGCTTCTCTGGCCTTCCGCTGCCCTCTCCCTTACCTTCAGATTTCTCAGCCTCTTCTTTACGAACCGTTAAGACATAAGACCTCGCAGGATCGGCAGGAATCTTAATACTGACTACTTTACCCCCAGATTCTTTACTAACACGTTTAATAATTTCTTCTGATGAAAGCTTTTGTTCTCCCGGCTCAGGATTTACATAATAAAGCTCTGGCTGAGCCATTTCTTTGATCTCAGTATTATAGACATAAATAGTACCACTCAAACAAATTACAAAAACAAGTATCCCACTCGCCAGACCGAGCCATAGGTGAATATCATTTAATAGTTTTCTTGCTTTTTGCCAGGTCGATTTTTTGCTTGTCTCTTTCATTGCTTCGGGTAATTCGGATTTGAATCTTTATATAGATATATGGGATTAATTATTTAAGTACTACATGCAAAACTGAAGCTGGAATGCAGCACTTTCTGTGTAACCAAGGCATGCCGATAATAACATCCCTGCATTCCCTTTCAACTTCAATGGCAAATAGCCAAAATGCTTTTTAAAAGCCTGAGTGAAATGAGTAGAATAACGATATCCAACAGCATTAGCAATTTCAGATATCTTTTTGTCGCCTGATAAAAGGAGTTCTCTTGCACGTTCCATTCTTAGTGAGATCAGATAATTAAATACCGTCTTGCCAAAAAGTAATTTAAAATGAGTCTTCAGGTAATGCTCATTGGTACCGGCAACTCTGGCCAGAGAGGCTAGCGTATAGGCTTTTTCGGGGTTCGCCGCAATTAAATCATGCACAAGTTGCATCTTATCTATATCCGTCTTCTTAAGTTTATTTTGACCAACATGATCATGCTCTTCATATTGTACTAATTGTAAAATAAGCAACTCCATCACCTTTGCCTGGATATACAAACGCTTCAGGTAACCGGCAAACTCACATTGCAAAAGATCATATATAGTGCTTAGCATTTGCGGACTCGCACTTAAATTAAATGAGCTCAGATCATCGGGTACGGCAACACTCAGGCGGTTAATCTGATCCTGCTTGAGGGGTAAATATTTTCCTATAAAATCAAGATTAATCTGAACATCAACAATCTCAAGATCTCTTCCGGCTTTAACCTTCATCATAATTGAATCGTCTGCCAGAAATATAATGGCATGCTCCGAAGCATTTAAAACCGCTATAGTCCTGTTATTCGACTTGAGTTCACAACTGCCCTTTAGCACAAAGAACATTTGAACAATATGGGTACTTCTGTTTAAATGAAAAATCTGGGCAGATCGTAATGATAATCTCTGATGACTTATATAAAAATTCTTAGACAACATCTGCCTGAAATCCAGACTCGAATTATCGGATTTATTACCTTCAAAATAAAAGCGGTTTTCCTCCCAATGGTCCTGATCCAGCAAAGCACAATCAGTGAAAGAATAGTCCCCTACTATTTCTTTTAAAGCTTTAGCCATGTTTCAGAATTTCCTTTTATCGTTATTCATTTTCCCTATGATGTCATAAATCTGAATAAGTCAGAAGTATATTTGCGCCATTATTTTTATTTAGACTCCTTATAAATAAGGTCAAAACTATAAAAATTTTTATTCTTTTTTAAATTATTCAGATACCATGTTAAAAAAAATTAAAAAGCTCATTCTTTTATTTCTCGTCAGCTCAGCTTTTATTGGAATCGCTTCAGCTCAGATTCGTATTTCAGGAACGATCATTGAGAAAGAAACCGGCTTACCATTAGCCGGAGCTTCTGTAAAAGTTAAAGAAAGTGCTGAAGGCAGTATTTCTGATTCAGAGGGAAGGTTTTCCATAAATGCCGCTGCAGGTAAGGAATTGATCATTTCTTATTTAGGATATCAAAGCAAGCGTTTGCTCGTACAGGCCGATAACAGGGTGCTGAATGTTAGCCTCGAACTAAACCTGGGTCAACTATCAGAAGTCGTGGTTACCGGGGCTCTCGGTATTCAAAGACAATCGAGAGAACTTGGAACCTCTGCTCAGAGTATCAGTACTGATAACCTGAATCAGGGAAAAACAGTGAATCCAATCTTCGGTTTAACCAGTAAGGTTGCAGGTCTTCGTATCAATCAATATGATGCTGCAAACGGCAAAGTTGATCCTTTATTGCAGATCAGACTTCGCGGAAGCAGGTCTTTAAACACCGATAAAAACAATCCTATATATGTAGTTGATGGTGTTCCAATTCCGGAGATTGGCAGAATTAATCCGAACGATATTGAAAACATCACGGTTCTTAAAGGCTCGAATGCTGCTGCTCTTTATGGTTCAGAAGGCGTGAATGGTGCAATTATGATCACTACCAAGCAGGGTAATAAAGGCAAAGGAATTGTCAAATTCAGCAATACAACATCTTTTCAGGATGTATTTCTTGCACCTCCGGCTCAAACCAGATATGGTCAGGGTCAAAATGGAGTTTACTCAGCCACAGAATACGAATCATGGGGACCTGCTTTTGATGGAACCCTGAAGAATGTTGGTTTAGCATTGCCGGATGGAACGCAGCCACAGGCAATCTATTCTGCCCTTGACAGAGATAACCGCCTGGATATATTCAAAACCGGTACTACAATCCAGAATGACCTGTCATTTTCGGGGGGGGATGATAAATCCACCTATTTCATTTCTGTTCAGCATGTTGGAATTGATGGTATTGTTACCGATGATGAAAGCAAAAGGACAGGAGCACGATTCAACGGGTCCAGAAAATTTGGAAAACTTAATACTTCTTATAGCGTTAACTATATTGCTTTCAAGAGAAATACAACGCCTGACGGTCCATGGGCAACGGCTTACAAGCTTCCTGCAAATCTGGATATCAGCAGTTGGGAAAACTGGCAGGACCCTGCATCAGCAGGAAATCCGGCGAACTTTTTTACTGCCCAGCAAAAGAATCCATTCTTCCTGATTGGTAATATCAGAAATACTTCAGACCAACAAACAGTGAATGGAAAAATTGAACTGGATTACACCTTCTCATCATGGTTTAAAGTACTCGGCCGTTTTGGATTGTATAATACCTCAGAAGATACCCGTGCAACAACAGGCAAATTTGTCGGAACAGGTACCAGAAATGTCAATGGCAGTGTAAACGATGGCACTAATAACTTCCGCCGCTTAAACGGAGACCTCATTCTGAACTTCAATAAAGACTTTGGGAAATTCAGCACCAAACTTCTTCTGGGACAAAACATACGTACAGATGATACCAAAGCAATTGGAATAAGTTCATCAAATCTCTTATTGCCAGGATTGTTTAACCCGGCTGTAAGGACTGGTGAGCTTGGTGGAAGTGCTACAATCACTCAATACAGGTCTTTAGGCACCTATGGTGAATTTACTGCCGGATACAATAATTATTTATTCCTAACCTTAACCGGGAGGAATGATCAGGTATCCGTTTTAAGTAAAAATAACCGCTCCTATTTTTACCCGGGTGTGAGCACTTCATTTGTCTTCAACGAAGCGATAGAAAGTCTGAAAAACAGCAATACTATCTCATACGGTAAGTTATTTGCCTCATATAACAGAACCGGGAACGTAACACTCGATCCGTACAGACTTAATAATGCCTATTCTCAAACTGCAGGTTTCCCTTTTGGTTCATTGGTTGGGTTTACACCAGGTTTGAACAATCCTAACCCTAATATTGAGCCTGAATTTGTAACCTCATACGAGGCTGGTCTGCAGCTAAGCTTCTTTAACGACCGAATTAATTTCGAAGGTGCCTATGTATTTTCTGATTCTGAAGGACAGATCTTTGAAGCTTTGCAATCAAGTGCCACCGGATACAATAATTCCATTGTAAACGCAGGCAGATTAACCAATAACATCATTGAGCTGAGCCTCAATGGCGATATAATCCGCAATAGTAAATTAAGATGGAACCTGGGAATGAATTTTACCCACATCAATAACCAGGTTAAGGAATTGTTCTCAGGCCTGCAGTCCTTCAGAACATTTCGTCAATCCTACGCAACCATCGGACTTGCTTATCCGGCTTTAATGGTGGGCGATTATGCCCGTGACCCGCAGGGCAGAGTTATCGTGAACGCACAGGGAAACACCACCACCGTTGCAGACAATACTCACCTGGGCACTATGGTCCCTCCTTATCAGATGGGTTTGAATACCATGTTCGAATTTAAAGGTATCAGCATCGGCGCCCAGTTTGATTCCCGTCTTGGCGGATGGCTATATACTGAAGTTGTACCGGCAATGTACACTGCGGGCACACATCCGGCAACAGTTGCTTACGACAGACAGCCTTTTATTTTCCCAAACTCTGTTATTAAAAATGCCGACGGAACCTTCACTCCAAATACCACAGTTTACTCAAAGGGAGATAAAGCATTCTGGGATGCACAGGGTAAAGTCCAGATTAATACAGCAGCAAAATCTGATTTCTTTAAGATGAGAGAGCTGAATATTAATTATTCAATTCCGAGGTCGATTCTTGGCGCTCAGAAATACATTAAGAATGCCAGCATTGGTTTTGTAGGAACCAACCTCTTTATCATCAGGCATAAGGATAATACACTTGGTGATCCTGAATCACTTTATAATTCAACAGACGGTTACCTGAGTTTCCGTCAGATTCCACCTACAAGAATGTTTGGATTTAATGTAAACCTCACATTTTAATTAACCCTAGATATCATAACGATACCATGCAGAAAAGTATAATGAAAAGAACCATAAAAATAGTAGTCCTGGCCCTGGCTGTGATTACAACATCATCCTGTGAAAAATTTCTGGACGTTAATGAAAACCCTAACTTACCGGTAACAGAAAATCTGGCACTCAGCGCAAAACTGCCAACCGCATTGGTGACTACTGTAAATCAGGAAAGCATTCAATTGAACTCCTTGGGAGCCCAATGGGGTGGTTACTGGGGAACTACCAGCGAAGGAGCTAATCTCTTCTTCAAGGAGAAGACGTATAACGGGGTATCTCTGCGAAGCTCAAGAGATGGTACACCGGTATGGGAAAATAGCTATAACAACTTACTATACTACCAGTTAATTAAAGAGCAGGCGAAGGCAGAAGCAGCTCCATTTTATGCGGGAATAGCTAAAATCATGCAGGGATGGCATTTCATGCGTCTGGTAGATGTATATAACAATGTACCTTTTGATGAAGCCCTACAGGGAACCAAATTCCCTACCCCCAGGTATGAAGACGGAAAGCTTGTTTATGAAAAATCAATAAATCTGATCACTGAAGGAATTGCCGATATTAAATCTGCAGTGATCAATATTCCCGGCAATGATGATGTTCTTTTTAAGGGCAACAAGACTTTGTGGGCTAAATTTGGTAACACCATCAAATTAAGAGCACTTGTTCGTCAAAGCCAGACTGATAATCAGGCATACATCAATACAGAAATTCAAAAGATCATTACTGAAGGCAGTGGCTTTTTAGGACTTGGTGAGAATGCTTATGTTCAGCCGGGTTATCTGAATACAGCGGGCAAAATGAATCCTTTCTATGAAAGCAATTACCGCGATGCCGGTGGTGCAACAACTGCAAATTATGCCAATATCCGCCCTACAATCTACCTGATTAACAAATACACAACATTAAATGACCCCCGGCTTGCTGCGATCTATGTACCGGTTTCCGGGGCATATAAAGGCGTACTTTTCGGGAATCCGAATGTTGAGAGTCAATACAATGCTGCGGCAACTTCAGCATTCAGAGGACCAAATGAGAACTCAAACAAGCCTGCTGGCCTGTTTAAAAGCTTTAGCCAGCCTGCTGTTCTTCTTTCTTCTTTCGAAAGCCTCTTCTTACAGGCAGAAGCAGCGCAAAGAGGCTGGATCAGTGGCTCTGCGGCGAGCTTTTACGAAAATGGAATAAAAGAGTCCTTCAAATATCTGGAAGTGAATGCTACTGATTTCGTTGCTTACAATAATCAGGCATCAGTGAACTTTGCTGCTGCAGGCAATAAAATTGAAAGAAAAAAAAAAAAAAAATGGCTTTCAATGAACAGCATTAACAGCATCGAAGCCTGGAGTGATTTCAGAAGATTAGAACTGCCTGCCATTCCTAACTCCCTTCTTGCCCCATCTCCTGATGCAAGACCCTTGAGGCTTATGTATCCTGAGACCGAAAGGCAAACAAATAATGCAGAAGCATCCAAACAAGGCGGAGATGAAGTCACTGTTAATAAAGTGTGGTGGGATAAATAATTTCCTGTGAAATGCCAAAAAAGCAGATGCATGTTGGTGCATCTGCTTTTTTGGTTTCTGGTATATCCTAAAAACAGAATATTTACCAGGATGTCTTAAGGTTAAGGTATAATTTCAGCAGATGGTACTGCTGATTTACGAGCCCAATCATAGATTATCTTCTGCGTTTCATTGCTAAACCTGTTAAAATCATCGGGTGAAGAAATACTGATGTGTTTGGGAGCACCCATTATTTTGTAGATTTCAACTGCCTCCGCAACACTGGCTTTAACAGCTTTAAGATTAGCCGTCTTATCCAGCATCGGAGCAATAATCAATAAAGGTCTTGGAGCAATTAATCCTAATATATCCTGGTAATCATAAGGGATACGGTTCTCATGGCCAGCAAAGAAACCTAAGCGGGGAATCAGGCCATGCAAGTGCGAAAAAGCTTTAACCCCTTCCATGCCATTATCTTTCGAATCTGTGCGCATGGGAGTAAATCCACTAACTGAAACAAGCCCGGCAATTCTTTCATCAAGAGCAGCAGCATAAAGGCTAACAGTTGCACCCAAAGAATAAGCTCCTGCAAATATTTTCCTGCTATCTACGAAATCAAGATGACTCAATGCGTCAACAGCCCCTTTAACATCAGCAAGCATTTTACCCATTTTCGACCAATTGGGATAACGGTCATAAAAACGTGTTCCCTCATCAATGCGATTCCCGAAACCAATCATATCGTATGCAAAAACAACATAACCCAGATCTGTCATTCCCTCAAAAAAGGACTGAACATCATGATAAGAGGAAAAACCCTTGGAATAGTCGTATTCATGCTGATAAATGAGAGCAGGCAATTTACCGGCCTTAATATTTCCATCCTTATCTTTCGGATAATAAATATAGCCGTACAAATAATCACCAAACTCCTTGTATGGTGTTAGGGCCATACGCCCCATACGAGAAGTTACAACTGGCCGTTTGAGCACAGTACCAAAATAATCTTCTCCGGCTCCCCCATTTTCTAAATGTTCCGGACCGTAGTTGGTCAGACCGGGAGGTTCATCCCCCAAGATCCATCGCAATTGAGCTTTTATTTCCGCTTTCTTAAGATCCCAATTCGCTCGTAATACGTCTTTCCCTGCAATTTCCTTGATGCTCTGTTCATCTTTTGCTGGATAATTTAATGGATTTATGTCTTCCTTGCTTCGCTCACGCCAGCCTTCAAATGTATAATTGTAAAGCAATCTGTTTTCAGGCTTATAATTAGAACGTTTAAAAACATAATCAAAAAAATCAATATAGTCTTCAATATCTCTGGCAGCAGTACCATGTTCACCATCCCTGAACCTGATTGCCAGATTATCCTCTGCATTAAGAAATTTGTAAACCTTTTGTGCCGAGCCATAAGCCTGCTCAATGCCCCATGGATTACTGGCTCCTTCATTGATTGCTGTACTTAGCATTAAACCTCTGGGTGCTATCAGCGCCATAAAATGATTTTGATCAATGGGGAGTTTATTCTCCCGGCCTATAAAAAACCGTAAGCGGGGGTGCAGCCAGGCTGGCTGGGCAGCGGATAATAAGGCAATATCTTCAACATCATATTGCTGGGTAGCATATCGCCATGGAACTTCGGCACCTGAACCACCACTGCTCGGAATAACAGCCTTAATGCGTTCATCAAAAGCGGCAGCCATTAGTGCTAATTTACCATTCCTGGAGTGTCCGCTTAAGGCAATTCTTTCTTTGTCCACAATTGGAAGCGTATACAAGTAATCAATCGCCCTGAAAGTACCGAATGCTCTTCTCATCAAGCGGGTAAAGTCGTATTTGCCCGACCATATTTCTGAGTACTTTTCAGTATCGTCCTTTGCATCCGAAGCGGCATAAACACAGGCCATATAACCGCGTCTTACCGCAATCTGAGCCCAGCCCCTATGGTTCCACTGAGTCATAAACACAGGAAAAGGACCTTTCCCCCGCGGAATCATCAATTCAATGGTAAGCTTGGCTTGTTCTTGCGGACCGAACGACAGTTCAACCATACGAAGCGTAGTTGAACCCTCCTTTTTTTGACTCAGAATCTTGACCTTGAAATCACCGGGAGATATTGGATAGGTTCCCGTAATGTAATATTCTAACTGCTCCTTCATCCACCGGCGCTTTTCTTCCCACTGTGCGGCCGAAGTAATCGGAATATTTTTACCACCCTCATCCAGAATGAGCGGATCAGGAAGAAAAGGTATGGAAGGCATTTTATCAAAATCGGGTGGAAGTTCGCCGGTTCGCTTGAGCCAATCCTTAAATGTCTGGTCCAAAAATGAAACCCGACCGTTAGCTGTACGATCCTCAGGTAAAACCTTCATGATTCTGGAAAGGTTGGCTTTTCGTTTTAAACTGTCTGATTGTGACTTTGCAGGGATTTTATTTTGAGCAAAGGTTATTGTTGTTAATCCGAAGAAGAAAATCAGGCAAATTGTTCTGATTGAACGTTTAGTCAAAAATCCATGTGGTTGATTTTTCATTATAGCATTTGATAATTTATCTAATGATTATGGATATGAAGATATAAATTCCCGCTCTTAAGGAAGGTAGTGTTGGTATTTTTATAAACGAGTTTGTCCCGTATGCACGGGATTTCATTGAATAATCCTTAGAGCGCTGCGCTGAACTCTAAGGACAGGCGGGTCGTAATCAGGCTGGATTTTTTTCTAATGACCCTGAAGGGTCGAAAACGATGTTCTATTACGTTTCTATAAACATGCGACCACCTTCGGGGTCGGTTGGACACATCATTATAAGAGTAATATATAGGTACTCATTATGAAAATAGAGGGAACACGGGAGGTTCCCGCTTTCGCGGGATCCGATAATTATCGGATGACAAACGTATTGGGGGAGTGAAGGAGATTCCAGCCTTCGCTGGAATCGATTCAGGATAAGGCGCCTCCACGGCATGTATTTTATTTAAAACAAGTACTACTCATAAAGATCATTCACATCAGCATTAGCCAATTCAATCAGCAAATGGGAGATTTTCAAAGTCACGGCCTTAAAGTATTTTTCTCCTTTCTCCTTCGTTGCAAATTCGGGGTTTCCTACCCCAGTGTCTTTAGTAATTTGCGACCACTTTCTTTCTGCCCAGGCCCAGCCTTCTGAAAACTCTTTGATTTTATACTTTTTCTCTTTGCCATCTCCGGCTGTATCCAAAGGAAGCATTAAATCCGGAGCCAGGTGTTGAATCAGGCTTGTCTCCATTTCGTCTGCATGGTCACCATCCTGTTCAAAGAATTTCATTTTGTCTACAGACTGGAACCAGTTACAGGTGCTGACAAACATCTTTGGGTATTTTAAACCCAACTCCCTGACCATGGTTCTGAAGTCATTCCCCCCATGACCGTTAAAGATTAACAGCTTAAAAATATTCGACCTTTGAAGCACCTCAATGAGGTCGCATAAAATTGCCAGTTGGGTACTTGGATAAATATTTAAATCCAATTTTATGTCCGCCTGACCGGTATTGACTCCAAATGGAACAGTAGGCAAAACAATAATTTTCGCACCACTTTCCCAGGCAATCCGGGCAGATTCAGCAGCGATATAATCTGCCTCAATCACATCCGTTGAATAAGGTAAATGGTAATTATGTGCTTCTGTAGCACCCCAGGGAAGGATTGCCAAGTCATAATCTGAATCTTTGACAGATTGCCAGTTTGTTTCTGCTAAAATATAGGGTCTGATCATTTTGTTTGGTTAGAATTGAATAAAGAAAGCAAGTAAGCCTAATTTATTGAAAATAAATTGAACCATTCATCAGGAAGCAAAACATCATACTATGATAGATTTGAATATACAAATTCCCGATGTTAGGGGAAGTTTAATCAAAAATTTCATAAACGAGTCTGAAGACTCTTATTCATTTAACAATCCGTAGAGACGCTGCGCTTAACTCTACGGACAGTGGGCTTAACTCTACGGACAGTTGGAGTTTGTTTCTGCTAAAATATAGGGTCTGATCATTTTGTTTGGTTAGAATTGAATAAAGAAAGCAAGTAAGCCTAATTTATTGAAAATAAATTGAACCATTCATCAGGAAGCAAAACATCATACTATGATAGATTTGAATATACAAATTCCCGATGTTAGGGGAAGTTTAATCAAAAATTTCATAAACGAGTCTGAAGACTCTTATTCATTTAACAATCCGTAGAGACGCTGCGCTTAACTCTACGGACAGTGGTGTTTATCTCCCCGTCTTTTTAAGACCTGCTTAAATTTGCTACTTTTCACAAATTTCTTTCAGTTTGTTGAGTGCTTTTGGATAGTTCTCGTTCATATAATCTACAAAATCTTCAGTAGTGTCTAAGTCAACAGTAAGGCTTGTGCTTCCCTGTCCGACCGGATCATCCTTGCGCGCATTGTTTTCTTCGAAGCTATAGTTCTCAAATCCGTTTGCCCATTTTTCTACTTCTGGTCCTTCTGTAATTTCCTTATCCGCTGCTAAAAGACCATAATGCTGAATTGAAACAAATTGCTTGGGGATATTTTCAACTATCCTGGAAACCATACCACCCTTTTCTCCTTTATCATCCACTCCAACAAATAGAATTTTACTTCCCTTGTCCCAGCTCCCTTCATAGGTCGATGTCGGGTTAAACAAAGAAGTCCATTGCTCATAAGTTGATTTACTGTTAATACCTAGCATGAAATCATATACCCTGGTCACAGGTGCATTGATGCTTACTTTGAATTGCAACTTTTTCATAATGTTGATATTTGTTTAAATTAATCAGATAGCTATCGGGAGCAGTTCGCCCTGCCCTTAACACTAAAGTAGTTAGAAATCAGCGGGTTTCAAATAGCACTGTGCTGCTACGTTGGTTAATTATCTAATTGGGATTAGGAAGTTAATATGTCATGGAGCCTGTTTCAAATAACAACTTCAAATATTCCAAGTAAAGGATGAAATGCCTCAGAGGTTTTTAGGTTCGCTTTGTATAACTTATCCGCTTTGCTTGTTAAATTTACAATGGCCTTTAATTAACGATTTACCCTTGATGTAAAGGATGTCCAAAGCCGCTAAACTTCATCTTTCACTTTGTAATTTCATCTTATTTAATGCTTTTGTATTATGATGCTGTTCAAGCCTCTTATCCTCGGATAATTTAACCCAGTTAAAGAATTGAAAGTATTGTCTAACGGTCAAGTATAAACGTAGTACGGCATTTCGGAACGATTGATTCATTGTCCATCACTCTAAACTTTGATAAATGGCAAAACATCCAATATTAGGTATTCAGCCAGCATTATGCTTATCTAATGCTGGCTGCCGTATTTCTTTATTTACTCTTATGTTTCGGTTCCCAAATCAGTCTTACAAAAGAACTTAATCTTTCATTTTCTCTACTCACAGGAATTCCGGCAACAATTCCAATCAATAAGTTATCAGCAATTCCTAAACGCATTTGCGGTCGCATTGTCATATCAAAATCGCCATTATCAAAGGTCTTATTGAATTCAATTCCTATGAAGTTTCTCGTACCTGAAATCATATAGTGAAAACTTGTATTGATGTCATAAGTCGTGTGGAATTTGTTTGTTCTGAAATTCTGTTCAATCATTGGTCCTGTGTAAATTAACGAATGAAAATTGTTTCCCCAACGTTTGGCAACCACTAAAAATGGATTGTACACGTTTCCCTTAATAAAGGGATTTCCAAAGTTCCCAAAGCCCGACAGCTCAAACTCGTTAATATAACCGATTGCCATTGAAGTAGCCATAGGTTCATTAACAAAGAATGACCATTGAGACGCAATTTTAATGCTGTTTAATCGATTAGACGGAACTGAATCTTTTTTCGTTCCGTTTACTGAAGAATAGAATGTAAAAGGAAGTTCTACTTCTAATCCCAATCTGTCAATGGGTGCCCATTCGTATTCTATCAAGGCTCCATAAGAGTCAAATTTTAAATTGTCGGTCAAGCCTAAGCCCAAATTCCATTCTTTCTCACCTTTTCGTGCACCTAAATCACGTATAAGGTCAATATACAATGGTTCAGCGTGTAAAACCTTATCAGGCTCTTTATTGTCTTCCACTTGTTTAATGTAAATGCTGTCTTTTTCAGACTTAGTTATTTGAGCAACTGAATATGTTGAGGATGCCAATAGTATAGTTAGCACCAATGAGTTTTTTATGTTCATTTTTGATTTTTTTTAAGCATAATGATATTCTCGCACCGCCATTTTGGTGATAGGAACTAGTATTATGTTAAAAATGAAATGACGTTGATGGCATTGAGCAATCAGCTATGAGCAATCAGCTTGAAATCTGAAAAAATAGCAATAATGTGAGTATTACTCAAATTTGGTGGCTCAAAGCCGTAGCACTTAGCAAAAACCAATGACCAATTACACTTAACATAACACTAGTCAAATTTTAAAACAAATCAATTTTGGGGTGGAGGGGTGTCGAGTTGCTGAAAGCGGTTAGTCAAATAAGCATTGAAGTCAGGAAACTTGCTCGTTTTCGTTTCAACAGATGATTTTTTAATAATGTAATCTGCCGTGCAATTACTGATTAAGTCTATTTTAATATTTGTCTTTTTATTGTTGTCTTCTGTCTCATTGTCATCATATCCTTTAATGGTAATGGCGTCTTCATACCCCAAAACTTGCTCAACAATAATTTCAATAATACTTTCCTGCTCGCTAATTGTCAGATCTTGTGTAAGATGTTCAGGATTAGGATTTGACGTGTCAACACTAATGTTGAGCAGATAGAGTCCCATCAGTCCCCAAAGAATTTTGGTAAATACACTATTTCCAATTTGACAAATCACGGTTCAAAATTAACGTTCTTTTGTCAATTTTCTTATAGCGCTAAGGTTTTGCAGCTTAGGGTTATGGAACTGATTTAGTTTGAAGATTAGCCAATCAAATTTGCAGCTTGAAGTTGTGCAACAGTTACCTATGTTTTGCCTAGTTATTTTTGCTCATTATCAGTGGTAATAGTCAACTTGTTTTTCTCTACTTGAATTTTGACACGCTCTCCTTCATTGAACCCCATTTCTTCCAACCATCTTCCCTCAAGTCTGATTTCTGGCACAGTAGTATTGTCCCAGCGTCTGCTGCGGAACTTACTATGAATTTTTAATTTTCTAAACAGGCTCATCGTATTGTGTTCGTTAATCCGAACACAAGGTAAAAATAATATTTGGATATTCGCTATAGTGAACACGAAAGAAGAAAAATATTTTAAAACATTAGGTGTCAGGATCAAAGAATTGAGAGAAGAAAAGGGGGTAGATCAGAAAGCCTTTGCATTTGATTGTGAGATTGGTAGGACTCAATTGCACATGATTGAAAACGGCAAAACAAATCCTCGGTTAGGTACTTTACTAAAAATTGCCAACGCTCTGGATATTTCTTTGTCCAAGTTGGTTGATTTGTCTTGATTAGTGGAAGTTCTAAAGTTTAAAATCAACATTTTTTAAATACTCATCAAGTGTAATCTTACTTTCAGCCCTTTTTAGGGCAATTTCTATACTTACTGAAGCTGAAGCCAAACTTTTCATTTCGTCATCAACTAGACTCACTTGTGTTTGTTGAAATTTGTCCCGCACAAATTCATCGTCAAATATGGCGCATGATAGTTGGTCTAAGAACTGAGAAGCATGTATAAGGGATGATTTTAAGTCGTGATTTGATTTGGGTTTTAAATTGAGACAAAATACTCCGTCTAACTCCTCAGTAGACACGAATTTAAATCCGACAATTTGAACATTGTGGATTAGGTGCAAGAGAGAAGACTCGAATCGTACCTTAATATTCTCTGTCCCTCCTAATTCAGTTACAATTTCTTTGATGTAGTTTAAGTCAAAAAGTACTTGACCTAATCGGATTACCCGATAGATATCCTGAGTCCAATGAACTATTTTGTAAAAGTCTGCGTACGAAATGGTATGAGTTTGAATAGTTCCCCTGCCGTACTCAATAACTATATCGCTTTTATTTATGGTAAATGATTTATGAGCAGCTATGTTGCGCCATTGATTTGTGGATATTGAAAAAATTGGATCTTCGAGAAATAGGGAAACATCATTTTTTACCTGAGCCGGAAAATCTCTTATTAGTTTTCCGAAGTCAAAATTTGAATTGTCAATTACTGTTTGGTTCAGTTTGAAATGCGTTAGTTTATCTAATAATTTGAAGCGGGGCTTAAAGGCTCCTTCTAATGTTTCATCAATAGCTTTAAAATAGTAACTTATCTTATCTCTTTCTGAAAAAGTTGAGGAGTCAGGCTTTGTTAAAACATTCGTCATCCATTTCATGTCCGTATTTGAAACATCATAAAATGAATCAGCTATTATCTCAATGGTCTTTGGTTTGTCAATGTTTAAGCATTCCTTATATAAGTCAAATGTCCATTCAAATAATTTAAAGTATTCAGGCTTAGTACAAAATCTGATATAATTAATAATCTCTGTCCTGAGAAGTTCTTTATTCTTTTCAAAAATTGATTTGTCGGTAAAGTAGTTGCCAAACTTTAGGTCAATTAGGGCATTCCAATCCTCAACCGAGAATTCTTCGGTAAACTCCAAGTCTTCATATATTTTGTCTCGTCTCAATGGTTCTGATAATTACGCCTAACGGCAGTTCGTCTAAAAACCTAAATTAATTTTCAAACCGATATACTGCAGATTAAATATAAGCGATTTACCGGCATAAATATGCCTGTGTTTTGAGATTTGGCATTTATCATTGGGGAATAAAGAATGGCGTCCAGTGGCTTAAATTTGAATGTTTTTCTGATAAATAGCGTGGCAAGTGTACTCAGATAGGCTTTGAGCACATTTAGGTCTATGCAATTAAATATCCGTCGCAGGTTGAAAGCAGTAAAGATGAGTCCCACATCAGCAGAAGCATGCCTGATACTCTTCTTGGTCATGATGTAATAAAAGTCCCACTGCCTTTTGATGATTCCAAAGGGGTGCTCCACAATAGCCTGTCGTTTTCTATAAAGTTCCTTGCTTTGAATAATTCTTTGTCTGTTAGCTTCAATAAGTTCCGCATGTTCTGTACGTTCGATCAGCCTTCCCGCTTTGTTTTTGGTACAGCGCTCAAAAAACTGGCAATTCAGGCATGCTTTTGTTTTGTAATGCTTCATCCGGTTGATGGTCTTGCCGTGTTTCTTGAAGTACCAGTTTCCGTTCGTAGTCAGGCTTTCACCTGCAGGACAAAGGTATTGATCTTGTACTTTGTCATATTTAAAGTTAGCCACATCAAAAGCCAGATCCGGGGCATGTGAGGCAACCTCCGGAATAGCCACCAAAACCTCTATACCATGTCTATCCGCATACTGAAATTCTGTTCCGGTATGGTATCCCTTGTCATAAAGTATGGTAAAACCAGCAGAACCAATAATGGTTTTAGCCCTGCGTACCATGTTGCCCATGGCCTTGCTGTCATTCTGATTGGTGACCTTGAAATCGATTGGGATATTATGCTTAGAATCCACAGTGGTTTGTATGTTGTAGGCCACTTCGGTGATGTTATTGCGGGTAATGAGCTGCCTGCTGTCCGGGTCTGAGGTAGAGATCTGCACTTCCCCGGTTTCGTCCAAATACTTTTTATAGGTTTCATATTTGTTCCTCTGTTGTTTATGCCTGGTGACTTTACTTTGAATCTCAGCTTTATTCTCCTGCGTCAGGTCTTGATCCTGCTGGGCCAGTATGTTGCTGTATTCGCAGAGCTTATCATCGATATAGGCAATATGGCGTTCGATCTTGGCTGGATTGAAATTATTCTTCTTGGAGTTCTGTGCACGGAGTTTGGTACTGTCACCTGCCAGAAGCTTTCCCCCGATCAGGTTGAAATTCTTTGCCAGTGATACGGTAGCATGGAATATTTTACGAATGGCTTTAGAATTGTTCTTTCTGAAATTGGCAATTGTATTATGGTCGGGGACTAGTCCTTTCATTAACCACATCAATTCGATGTTTCGCTTACATTCCTTTTCCAGATGCCGGGAAGATCGGATCCTGTTGAGGTAACCATAAATGAAGAGCCTCAAAAGCTCTGAAGGATGATAGGCTGGTCTGCCATTATCGATAAATTGCATATTGAAGCCAAAATCAGCCAGATTGATTGAAGCAACAAACAAATCGATCAGCCGTACTTCATTATCCTGGGCTATGGCCTGTTCTAAACAGAAAAACTCGGTCTGATTTCTGTCTTTTCCGGTGATGAATTTCATACCTGAATATACCCATAACCGCAAAAATCAAGGATTACTACTTATTAAAATATGTGGAAAACCAGGGATGGGTTTTTAGACAGTTTGACGTTTCGGGGGTTTGCGATGGCGGGGAATTTTAGCACTAAACTTCATTCGGAGAACTGAACTTCCACCTTGCACAAATGTGTCTGCGAAGCACGGAACCCCCGCTATCGCAAACCCCTTGTTACCTGCCGTTTTTCTTTTCATTTGTCCAGTTGTCAGTCCGTAAGTTAAACTGCCTTGATTTTTAATATTAGTCGCTCGTCACCAAAATTGTTCCTTAGTTTTTGAATATGAATGTCGTCCATTTTGCTTTTGTCAATGGCAAAAATTATCAGTCGTGGCTCGGTGTCAATTTCTAATTTGTCGCTGTCCGCACCAATTAATTGAACAAGACTGTTCTTGTTGTTGAGGTTTAATGCTTTGATGTTTTCATAAACTGTCCTGTAAGAGTTTAAAATTTCCGTTCTATGATTTGTGTCGTTCAACACACTCTCATATTTTTCAATTTGCTCAAACACTTTAGGAATTTCTCTTGCTCTGATTTCAGAATTGTCAAAATGTTTGGCTTCATAGAAAACCAATTTGATTTTATCACTGCTATCTTTTTCAATCGCCAAGAAGTCAATACTTCGTTTTCCAAAACTTCCTTCTCTTCCGAAAGTAATTTCCACATCAAGAATACAAAGTCGCTTGTCCTCTAAAATATTTTGCTTAACCTGTTCCTTTTCTTTGCCTCCGTGCTTTCTTGCATTTTGTTTTAACTCCTCAATTTTTTCCAAGTAAGCTCCTGTGTCTATGTAGCCGCTTTCATCTATGCCAAGATATTTTTTGTGTGAAGTCCATTTGATTTTATTTTTCACAAACTCCACTTTGCAAATGCTCTGTCCGTAGTAGTAAACATTGAGATAATTATTGCGAATTGCAATAAACAAATCTTCGTCTTTTACCATTTGCTGCCAATACTTATTACTGTTTAATTCAGTAATGAAATTTTGATTGGTAATGCCTCTTTTAAATTCGCTCATAGAATTATACTGAATACTCTTGCCCGTCTTGCCAAAGAGTTATGTTTGAAAAACCTTGTTTCTCAAATTCTTTTTTGAACTGTTCGGGAAAAGCGGTGTGAATAGGAACTATTTTATTTGAGTTAATCGCCTTTGCAAATTTCATTAGGTCGGGAACGGTTGCGTGTCCGCTTGTGTGAATTGTTTGAAATGAAATATCACTGTCCTTTTTTAATGCGTTAAGATTGTCGGTGCAGAAATTTTTATGTTCTTCAAGTAAGTATCCTTCCCACTGTGAATAGATGATATTGATTGTTCCTTTGCCTCGGAGTTTATCTATCAATTTTTCATTTGGGCAACGAACAAAATAAACATAGTCAGAAGGATTGCTAAAAACTGAATTGCCTACTCGTTGCGGTTTTATTCTGTTGCGAAAATTGTCAAACGATGGGTCTTTTATTTTTTCTAATTGCGAAGGGTGGTCGTAAACCTTTATTTCTTCCCATTCAATTGCAGGAATGTTTTTGGATTGCTTTCTCACCATTTCTAAAATCCATGCTGAATAAACATCTATCACTAAATATTTTTTTGTCCGCTTACACGCTCTGAAAACTGAAATCAAACGGTCAATATTTTGTGCTGAACTAATTATAAACGATAGATTAGTTTGTGGTCTGATTGTATTGTAAATGGCTTCTTCCACGCTGTCCTCTGTTGAATAAAGGTGGTTTGTCCGTTCAACCATTGTTCCTTCTATTAAAAGCAAGTCAATGTTTTCAGGCGGGTTTTCAATTTGCTTTTTGTAAACGATACTTTTTCTTCCTGTCGCTCTAAAATCTCCGCTGTAAAATATTCGTTTGCCGTCTGCCTCAATTAAAAATGCAAATGCTTCGGGTGTTGAATGGTCGGTGAGAAATGGTTTAACCCGAAATGTGTCGGCAATGGTGAAGCTCTCCCAAGGTTTAATCGTTTTGAAATTGCCGTCTAATGGCGGAATGCCTCTGAATATTTTTGTTGCGTTTATCAAGTCCAAAGATAATTCACCAATGAAAATGGGGGCGGTAGCCCCCACTTTTTCCATTAGTCCGAAATGGTCTTGGTGCGGATGAGAAATTAAGAGTGCGTCAAACTTATTTTGAGCGTAGTCAATATTTGGGTTTGTGTTGTCAAGTGGAGCACCAAGGTCAATCCAAAGAACTTTTCCGTTGTCTGCCGTCAACTCTACACAAGTGCCTCCGATTTCCTTTGTCCCTCTATAAATTTTGATTTTCATTTCAATTGTCGTGTCGTCTGTTAAATGCTCATAGATATTCCGACGAAAGTACGCCAGTGTTCCGCGACAAAGTACCCCATTTATTC
>CAZGWG010000055.1:0-20023 GCA_964529165.1 uncultured Sphingobacterium sp. | reverse complement strand
GGCTATAAGCGGTCAACATGCCGTGCCTGAGCGGTAAATCAGCGGTAAATCAGCGAACAATGAGTGGACTGTAAGCGGACAATGAGTGGTAAATGAGCGAACATGAGGGTTTCTCAGATACTAAAAAAAAACGGGCTTATCTGTTTAACTAATGCCATAATATTAAACGCCACAATTTGAATAACTTTGTTTCCGGCATATAGTAATAACCTGATTAATCAGGTATACATTCCATTCAGAAGGTACAAATATAATGAGCTCCAAACTTCCACCCGCATTTATACGATCTTTAATAGAACAATACAATATTGAGGAGGAGGAGTTTATCTCATCCCATGAAAGCGGCGAACAACTCACCTCGGTCAGAATAAACCCATTTAAACCTTCGAATCTGTTTAATTCTGAAGAAAAAGTGCCCTGGTGTGAAAACGGAAGGTATTTGAAAGAAAGGCCTTCATTTACCGCTGATCCGCTGTTTCATGCAGGCTGTTATTATGTACAGGAAGCCTCTTCGATGTTCCTTGAACAGGTACTGAAGTATTCTACAGACCTTTCTGAAAACCTCAGAGTCCTCGATTTATGTGCTGCTCCCGGAGGAAAAAGCACCTTGATCAGTTCACTCCTGAACAAAAACAGCTTGTTATTAGCAAATGAAATCATCAAAACCCGTGTACCAGTTCTCTGCGATAATCTAAGTAAATGGGGGCCGGGAAATACCTATGTCAGTAACAATGATCCTAAAGACTTTAAACGACTTGAGGGCTATTTCGATGTCATTGTAGCTGATGCGCCATGTTCAGGATCAGGAATGTTCAGAAAAGATCCTGCCGCAATAAATGAATGGTCGGAAAATGCTGTGGAATTATGCAGCCAACGACAGAGGCGAATACTAGCTGATGTTTATCCTGCATTAAAACAAAACGGAACATTAATCTATTCAACCTGTTCTTATTCAAAACAGGAGAATGAAGAAATATCTGATTGGCTTTGCGAAGAATTTGATCTCTCTCCTATCCAGATTCCCCTAGAAAGCGAATGGGGCATTCTTGAGACTTTGTCTGATCGGCATAAGTGCTTTGGCTACCGTTTTTATCCTCATAAGGTTAAAGGTGAAGGATTCTTCATTGCAGCCTTCCGAAAAAACCAGGTAACAGCATCTCCCCATATCAAAAGAGCAAAAGAGAATTCTGTAAACCAAAAAAGTGAAGATCTGATAAGAAGATGGCTAAAACCTTCAGAGGATATCAGAATAGTTAATTTTAGTGATGAATATTTTGCAATCCCAATCGGTCATGAGGCTGATCTGCAATATTTACAATCTAATTTATACCTGAAAAAATCGGGAGTAAGAATTGGAAAAATAATGGGTAAAGACCTTGTTCCTAACCATGAACTTGCAATTAGTCTGATTGCTGGCGCTGAACTGCCAAAACTTAACCTGACAAGAGAACAATCCATCGCTTACCTTAAACGTGATGAACTCAAAATTGAATCAGAAATCCGTGGCTGGGCCCTGATGTGCTTTGAGGGGCATCCTATGGGATGGGCAAAAATTCTGGATAATCGTCTAAACAATTACTTTCCCAAAGAAATCCGGATAACTAACCCGAATGTGATTTAGAGAATTATATTGATACGTCTTTATTAGCATATTATTTCTAAAAGTAAATTGATCTTTATTTTGCTTTGGGATGTAAGATCTGAGCCATATTTACGCAAAACTCACATTATTAATATTTTTTCGGACTTAAATCTGATTGCTCCTGACTCGTTCCTCAAATCCTAAATAACGTGAGTTTGAATTAATCATTAGTTTTAATCAGTTATAAGGTAAGTATCAGTTTTCGGTATGAAGAAGAATTGAGTGTTAAAATTTTACACGGCAATTAGCGGCCTCCACTTCCCAATTTCCTACTCACTATCTTAGTGATCCAATTTCCGGAGTTTGAACAATCATTAATCACTATATTTAATATTGACCTGTTGAGAGCAGGACCAGCGTACAAGCTTCTGTACTTTCTATACCATTCGACGCAGCCAGTTCTTCAAGTTCGGGATTTTCTGTTCCGGGATTAAAAATAATACGTTTGGGTTTAGATTTTAAAATATAATCATAATACTCAGGCTGGTTTTGCGGCCCAAGGTATAAAGTAATGGTATCCAGATCCGTATGTATTTGTTCAGGTTTTTCAATCGGAACACCAGCAACTTCTCCGGCTTTTAAACCAACATTAATGATGGGGTGTCCATTAGCTACGAGCCGGTGTGCCGCTAGATTAGAATAACGTGCCGGGTTAGTGCTTGCTCCAAGAATCAGGGTCTTTTTCATATTAAGGTCAACAATTTATAAGATATTAAGATAAGATATGATGCCTTCAGCTTTATTTTATACAATTGAATTTACTTTTCTCCTTTGTAGAATATTTTCGGTTTAACAGCACAGTCCTGACGGGCTTAAACCCGGCTGTAGCGGATACCGGCCAGTGCTTAAGGCCTGTGGGGTATAAGCGGAAGACGGGACTACCGTTTGAAATTGCACATCAGCACATTTCCAAACATAAAAATCATATAATATCCAAAAAACATCACAAGCGCCTTATTTATAAACAATAACTCAGCTTAATTTATTGCTCTGAAAACTGCATCTGCACAATTTATACCATCAATTGCGGCCGATACAATCCCTCCAGCGTAACCAGCTCCCTCACCGCAAGGATATAGACCTCCAAGTTGAGGATGCTGCAATGACTCCTTATCACGGGGTATTCTTACGGGTGCTGAAGTTCTGGATTCAACTCCAACAAGAATCGCCTCATTTGTAAAATAGCCTTTCATTTTCTTCCCAAACGCAGGAAGAGCCTTCTGAAGTCGTTTGAAAATAAATTCAGGAAGTACCGAGTTAAGTTCAGCACTTTTCGTGCCGGGAATATAGGAATTGGGAGGAAGATCTGCTGAGAGCTTATTATTCACAAAATCAAGCATACGTTGTGCAGGAGCTATCAGCTTGCCTCCCCCTGCCCGAAAAGCGAGTTTTTCTATCTCCGACTGAAATTTTAACATCCTTAGAGCATCACTTAACTGGCCGGGAACATCCTCCAGATTAATCTGGACAACCGTTCCGGAATTTGCAAACGGATTATTACGCTTTGAAGGTGACCAACCATTCACTACAATCTCATTATGATCAGTAGAGCAAGGGGCTATTATTCCCCCTGGGCACATACAGAAAGAGAATACCCCACGACCATCTATCTGTTCTACAAGACTGTAATAGGATGGCGGCAGATAGGCCCCCCGATCACTGCAATGATACTGTGCCTGATCAATGATCTCCTGCGGATGCTCTATCCTTACACCAAGGGCAAAGGGTTTAGCTTCCATTAAGATATTATGCTTATCCAGCAGATAATAAATATCACGGGCTGAATGACCAGTAGCAAGTATGACATGAGCTGCTTCAAACTTTTTATCTCCTGCAAGTACTCCGTTTAATTTCCTGGAACTGATCAATAGATCTGTAATCCTGCATTCAAAATGAATCTCCCCACCGGAATTCAAAATACTTTCGCGGATCGAGGTAATGATTCCGGGTAGCTTATTAGTGCCTATATGCGGGCGGGCATCAATTAAAATATCTTCTGTAGCGCCATGAGAAACAAAAGCCTTTAAAACATACTGTACATCTCCACGTTTATTTGATCGGGTGTAAAGCTTACCATCAGAGTAGGTCCCTGCACCTCCTTCTCCAAAACAATAGTTTGAATCAGGATCGATACAGCCTTCCCTGTTGATCAAGGCAAGATCTCTCCTCCTTAATTTAACATCCTTACCACGCTCCAGGATAATCGGTTTAATACCAAGTTCAATACATCGCAATGCGGCAAATAAACCTGCAGGTCCTGACCCGATGATCAAAACCGGCCTTTTGTCGCTGACATTTTGATATTTAACGGTAAAAATTTCAGGCTCAGCATGCTCGTCGACAAAAACATTAACTTTTAATCTAAAAACTACTTTACGGCTTCTGGCATCGATTGAACGCTTTAAAATTCGGACAAAAACATCACGTTCATTGCTAATATTCAGCGATTTACGAGCTAAATCTCTGATATAGTCTGTATCATTTGAATGTTCCGGAGGCAGAACCAATTCAATCTCTCTGATCATAATTTTTGCCGGGTATTATCCCGGATTTGTAACAAAGGTATGAAATTTGATTCCTATAGTGTAAATTTAAAGATTACAGTAAAAGCAAAATCAATTATGAAAAGAATAGTATTGAATATCATTGCATTTTTCGCAGTACTTTCATTAAGTTCATGCGGATACAATAGTATGGTTAAACTTGATGAACAGGTAACCTCACAATGGGCCCAGGTAGAAAATGTGTATCAGAGAAGGATTGACTTGATTCCTAATCTGGTTTCTACGGTAAAAGGGGCAGCAAATTTTGAGAAAGACACCTTAACTCAGGTTATTGAAGCACGTGCCAAAGCAACTTCAGTAAATGTCGATCCTACAAAATTAACTCCTGAATCTATATCACAATTTCAGGCTGCTCAAGGGCAATTAAGTCAATCATTGGGCAGATTACTTGCCACAGTAGAAGCCTATCCTGAATTGAAGGCGAACCAAAATTTCCTTGAACTTCAGGCGCAGCTTGAAGGAACAGAAAACCGTATCACCGTTGAACGTCAGAAGTTTAATACAGTGACTCAGGAATACAATTCTACTATCAGAACCTTTCCAAATAATCTGACTGCAGGTATGTTTGGATTCAAGGCTAAAGGATACTTCCAGGCTGAAGCCGGTGCGAATAAAGCACCTAAGGTTGAATTCTAAGAATGCTTTTTGCACTCATATTTTTATACTGATCGCCGGAATTTATTTCCGGCGATTTAAATTAAGGCCATGTCAATTTTTAGTGAAAAAGATCAACAGCTTATTAGTGAAGCAGTTGAATCAGCAGAGCGCTATACCTCTGGCGAGATCCGTATTTGTGTTGAGAAAACCTGCAGTGAACCGGTTTTAGATCGTGCTGCAAACTATTTCCATAAACTTGGAATGGATAAAACAGCCAGAAGAAATGGCGTGTTGATTTACATTGCGACCAATGATCATAAGTTCGCCATTATTGGAGATTCAGGCATAAATAAGCAGGTCCCTTCTGATTTTTGGGATAGTACAAAAGAGGCAATGTTAAGCCATTTTAAAAATGGTGATCTGGCCGCAGGAATTATTGCTGGAATAAAACTGGCTGGCAAACAGCTTCAGACCTATTTTCCATACGTCGATGGCGATATTAATGAATTGCCTAATGAGATCTCTTATGGAGATGGTAAATAGGGGATTTGAAAAACATAAGCAAGCTTCAAATGAAATTTAAACTTATAATACCAACAATCTTACTGCTTTTACTAAGCCTGGTAATTTCGGCACAAACTTTTCCGGAAAAACCAAATCGGCTGGTAAATGACTACACGCAGACTCTTTCCTCTGATCAGATCAATCAGCTTGAACAGAAACTCGTCGCATTCGACGATTCGACATCCACACAGATTGCAGTTGTTCTGATTAAATCTCTCGAAGGATATGATGTAGCTGACTATGCAGTAAGGCTTGCCGAAAGCTGGGGTATAGGTGGTGCAAAAAATAATAATGGAGTTTTGCTATTGGTATCACTTGGCGACCGAAAAGTAACAATACAAACCGGTTATGGTGTTGAAGGGGCTTTACCTGATGGAATTACCAAAAGAATAATCACAAGGGAAATTACACCAAACTTTAAAGAAGGCAATTATTTCGGCGGATTAGTGGCCGGGACCGATGCTATCATTGCCTATACTAAAGGAGAATATAAAAACGACACACCTAAACGTAAAGGTCAAAAAGGAGGTTTAGATATTGTCATTGTGATCATCATAGTCATTGTTATACTTCTCGCTATTAAGAAAGGTGGCGGCGGGGGAAGTGAAGTTATTGGTGGCAGAGGAAGCGCAAGTCCGTTTTGGTGGTTATTGATGGGTTCTCAATTGGGCAGAGGAAACGGCGGGGGCGGTTTTGGAGGATTCTCAGGTGGCGGGGGCGGTTTTGGCGGGGGTGGAGGAGGCTTTGGCGGATTCGGCGGGGGAAGCTTTGGTGGTGGCGGATCAAGTGGAAGTTGGTGAGGAAGCCAAGATGTAAGTAAGGTGAGTTCGATAAGCATTAAAATCTTTAAGGTATGAGGCATCAAGTATCTTAAAACTGCATTTATGAGTGTTTAAAGAAAGAATATGTAAATTACTCATAGGATTTTTCACTTACTCATACTTTATGAAGAGCCATAATAGAGAGAGTTGGTAAATGAAGAACTTAGAAATATTTGCCAATTGGTACATACCAGGCATCAATCAACACCCTTTTGGTAAACACAATGGGCGCATGCTGTACTGATTTTTCCCTGAACATCGTTTTTGGAACCAACGATAAACAAAACTATTAGTTACTTAAACCGGACTCCCGATAATTAGCATATAGACCATGAGCCATCTCAATTGGGAAAAGATTTCAACCCAATATATCATTCAGAAAAATTGGGCAACCTTGCGTGTAGATACTTGCAGAATGCCTGATGGCACCATTATCCCTGATTATTACGTTCTGGAATACCCCAACTGGGTTAATGCGGTTGCACTTACAGATGATAATCAGGTTATTCTCCTAAGACAATACCGTCATGCAGCAGAAGAAGTAGTTCTTGAACTTCCAGGTGGCTGCATTGAGGAAAATGAAAGCCCGGAATATGCGCTGCGAAGAGAATTACTTGAGGAAACAGGTTATGAATTTCAGGAGATTGAATTCCTTTCGGAACTCTATGCCAATCCTGCAACGGCAAAAAACAAAACCTATTGCTTCATTGCCAAAGGTGGAAAGCGGGTGGCTGAGCAGAAACTGGATAAGGGAGAAGAAATTGATATTGAGCTTGTGAGTCCTGAAAAATTAAAGGAACTTGTTTTAAGCAATTCATTTGGACAAGCTCTCCATACCAGTGGGATTTTCTATGCCTTATTTAAACTCGGGTTAATATCCTAATCGGGTAAAGCGAAGGCAACATAGCTATCTCCTGATTTAGCACCTAATTTACCACCACCACAAGCAATTACAAGATATTGTTTCCCGTTGATCATATAAGTCGCCGGACTTGCAAAACCGGCGGCAGGTAGTTTAGATTCCCAAACTATTTTCCCTGATTTTTTATTAAATGCCCTGATTTTTTCATCAGGAGTGGCTGCAATGAATACGAGCCCGCCTTTTGTAACTACCGGTCCGCCATAATTTCTTGAGCCGGTTATACCTAATCCCTTTTTGATTAATTCTGAATATTCCCCTAATGGCACTTTCCAGAGTAGTTTTCCGCTGTTCAAATCTACAGCATTCAGAGTACCCCATGGCGGTTTAATCCCGGGATAACCATCCTTATCTACAAATCGGTCATAACCCTTCATGACATAAGGAATCTGACTCTTTCTAGTTTCCTTAGGTACTGCAATAGGATTTTCTTGCCTGGAATTATCTTCGGTACCGCTTAAGAATGCAGCTATAAGTTTCCGTTCCGATTCCGGAATATGCTTAAAAGAGGGCATTCTATTCCGCCCCTGTTGAATGATTTGACTTATTTGCAGCAAATTATATTTCTTTGCCACATTCTGTAGCGATGGATATTCTGTACCGCTGCCCTTTAATTCTGCACCATGGCAACTAATGCAATATTTATTATAAACAGCTCTACCGGGAGTTATTCCTGTACCATCCGTTTGTGGAGCATCGAGCATCACTTGAGTTGAAGGTACTTCATTGCTATTGACATAAAGCACCTTTGTTTCCATATCAACTGCCGCACCACCCCATTCACCACCACCTCCAAAATCAGGGAATATCCAGTTACCTTCTTTGCTCGGAGGACTAAACTGTACTCTGTTTTTGATCTGGAGGTATCTTTCCGATAGTTCCTTATGGGTTTCAGGACTAAGGTCACTTATATCTTCAGGTCCGAAGTTCTGCCTGGAAAAAGACTCTGGAAGTGTTGGAACAGGTTGAGTTGGCCATGGCTTTTCTCCGGGTAATGCTTCCTGAGGAACAGGAACTTCAGGAATCGGAAAAACAGGCTTCCCATTAGTTCTATCAAGCAAATAAACATACCCTTGTTTGGTGATTTGTGCGAGCGCATCTATCTTTTTCCCATTGTGATTTACTGTAATTAAATTAGGAGCAGCAGGAAGATCACGGTCCCAAAGATCATGATGTACCACCTGATAATGCCAGAGATATTTTCCGCTGGCTGCATTTAAAGCTATGATACTATTTGCAAAAAGATTCGCGCCTTTGCGGGTGCCACCGTAAAAGTCGGGAGACGCAGTACCAGTCGGAATATAAACCACACCACGCTTTTCATCAAGAGACATCCCGGTCCAGTTATTGGCACCTCCAATATTTTTCCATGCATCTTTATCTTCCCAACTGTCATATCCAACTTCACCCGGTTGCGGAATAGTATGAAATATCCATTTACGCTTTCCGGTTCTAACGTCAAAAGCCCTGATATGCCCAGGTAATGCATCAGCGTCTTCAGAAAGGCTCATTCCTAAGATGACTAAATCCCTGAAAATTACACCAGGAGTTTTGAGGATCAGTGAGCCATCCTGAGATTCCGGAATATCAAGTCCCTCCTTCAATTCAATCGATCCATTTATGCCAAAATTTTTGACGGCATTTCCATCTTCAGCATTAACCGCATAAAGCTTTGAGCCAGCGCCATAAAAAATTCGTTTGTCAGTTCTATCTTCCCAGTACATCAATCCACGGTTAATTCCAAATCCCGCTTTCTCAATTGAGTTTGTATTTGGATCAAAAACCCATTTCTGCTTCCCAGTGGCAGGATCAAGCGCAAAAAGCTTCAACTTCGAACTTGTGGCATATAATGTTCCATTAACTACAATTGGGTTGCACTGCATCTCACTCCGGTTAGCGGTATCTTTATCCCCAGTACTAAAAACCCAGGCCTCCTTCAAGTATTTCACATTCTCTAAATTAATCTGGTCGATAGATGAATAGCGATTAGCGTCTTTGGTCCCACCATAACTGGCCCAGGTGGAATAATCAATTCTTTCTGAATCAGAACAAGAACTAAATATCAGGCCTTTAAGTATTAACAGAATAAAGAATTTTGATTGGATTGCTTTCACTGGATTATTGCTACAGATTAATACTATAGCAATTAAAGGATTTAAGTGAACAAAAGCAAGGAAGGTTTTTAAGATCCGGAAAGCAGAAATAAAAAATCTCATAAAACCGGCTAAAAAACCAGGTCTATGAGATTGGCAAAAATTAAAACGGTAAAAGATTAGCTCATTTTCAATTTCTTCTGAATATCAGCCACATATCCCTTGAACTTTTTATCAGTATCAATAAGATCATCAACGGTTTGACAAGCATAAATCACTGTAGAGTGATCGCGTCCACCGAAGAATGCTCCGATCGATTTAAGAGAAGTTTTGGTATGCAGCTTGGCAAGATACATTGATATCTGACGAGCCTGAACGATCTCACGTTTCCGTGTTTTGGATTTCACCATTTCAATAGGTACTTCAAAATACTCACAAACAAGCTTTTGAATATATTCCATAGAAATCTCTTTGCTTGAATTCTTGATAAAATTCTTTAACATTGATTTGGCAAGGTTCAGATCGATCTCCTTTTTATTTAATGTCGACTGAGCAAGCAGGGAAACCATCGCTCCTTCGAGCTCCCGAACATTATTATCAATATTATGAGCAACATATTCTATTACTTCTGAAGGAAGTTCAATTCCATCAGAATACATTTTTTTGTTCAGGATTGCCATCCGGGTTTCCAAATCAGGAATCTGCAGATCAGCTGATAAACCCCACTTGAAACGGGAAAGAAGTCTTTCTTCAAGCCCTGAGAGATCTTTGGGTGCCTTGTCAGAAGTAATGATCAGTTGCTTACCTGATTGATGCAAATGATTGAAAATATGGAAGAAAATATCCTGTGTCTTTTCCTTACCTGCGAAATTATGGACATCATCCATAATAAGGACATCCATTGCCTGGTAGAAATTCACAAAATCATTGATATTATTATTCTTTAATGCATCAACAAATTGTTGGGTAAACTTTTCACAAGAAACATAAAGAACTAGCTTATCAGTTAAAGTACGTTTAATCTCATTGCCTATAGCCTGTGCAAGGTGGGTCTTACCTAAGCCAACTCCACCATAAATCATCAGCGGATTGAAAGAGGTACCTCCCGGCTTTCCGGCAACTGCATAGCCTGCTGAACGGGCAAGACGGTTACAGTCGCCTTCTATAAAATTCTCAAAAGTATAATTCTGGTTTAATTGAGGATCTACCTGTAACTTTTTCAATCCAGGAATCACGAAAGGGTTTTTAATATCCTTGTTTAAGGATATTGGCATTGGCATCGACTGATTTTTACCTTCAGCGCCATTACCATTTGAAGGCATATTAGTAGTGTATGGAATGTTTGTGGAAGACTTTTCCACAACAATATTGTACTCCAGTCTTCCTTCTTCCCCTAACTGTTTCTTTACCGTTTTTCTTAGCAGGCCAACATAGTGCTCCTCGAGCCACTCATAAAAGAACAAACTCGGAACCTGTATAGTTAACACATTGCCATCCAAACGTAAGGCTTTTATCGGCTCGAACCAGGTCTTAAAACTCTGGGCCGGGATGTTATCCTTAATGATCAGGAGGCAATTATTCCATACATGTGTACAAGTTTTTTCCATATAATTTTACTAATAATCTGATTTCCAATTGATGCCGAAATAAATGTTGGTAACTCTTTGGAGAATCGAATATTCGGAAAAAAATTGGATTAAAAAACTAATTTTTGAAATAAGTTTTAACTTTCTGCTAAACAGAAGAATACATTAATTCATAGCGGTTTTTGCATCAAAAAAAGAAGGATATTTCTTTGAGAAAATATATTTCCACATTTGAAAAAAAAGCCTGTTCTCATAAGCTAAAATCCTTGCACTTTCAAAAAAAATAACGGAATAATTTATGAAAGAAGACATCCTATCCTGTTTTCAAAAACTATTAATTGTAAAAACTATTCCCAATCCTAATATTCACCAAATTCCTTTCTGAAGGTATCAGCGATTTCTCCAAGAGTCGCATATACCTCAACAGCGGAAATAATATAAGGCATAACGTTCAATCCCTTTTTCACCGCATCAGTCAATGCCTGCAAAGCCCTTTCAACGGCCAAATTATCTCGCTCTGCCCTGAGGCTAACCAACTTATTAATCTGCACTTTTCGAATTGAGTCATCAACTCTAAAAACTTCTGGCTTCAGCCCCTCTTCATCTACATATTTATTCACACCAACCAGAATATTTTCACCACTTTCAATTTCTGTCTGATATTGATAAGCTGATGCGGCTATTTCATTCTGAATATAACCTTCTTCGATAGCTGCAACTGATCCTCCTTTGGCATCAATAATATCAATGTATTTCCATGCTGCTGCCTCAACCTCATCAGTTAGTGCTTCTACAAAGTAAGAGCCTGCAAGTGGATCAACTGTATCGGTAACGCCGCTTTCAAATGCGATGATCTGCTGAGTCCGAAGAGCAACCTTTGCAGCAGCTTCTGTCGGCAATGAGAGAGCTTCGTCAAAACCATTTGTATGGAGTGATTGAGTTCCTCCCAGAACTGCTGCCATTGCTTGATTGCTTACTCTGATCACATTATTGAGAGGCTGCTGGGCAGTAAGCGTAGATCCACCTGTCTGGGTATGAAAACGAAGTTTTTGTGCTGCTGGATCTGTGGCTCCAAGACTTTGAGTTAGTTTAGCCCACATTCTGCGGGCTGCCCTAAATTTCGCAATCTCTTCGAAAAAGTTATTATGGCAATTAAAAAAGAAAGATAGTCTTTTCGCAAAAACATTAATATCTAAACCCTTCTGCATAGCTGCCTGAAGATAAGCCTTCCCATTTGCTAATGTAAATGCCAGTTCTTGCACCGCCGTAGAACCAGCCTCTCTGATATGATATCCGGAAATAGAAATGGTATTCCACTTCGGAAGTTCAACACTGCAGTACTCAAAAATGTCCGTAATCAGCCTCATGGAAGCTTTTGGAGGATATATATAGGTCCCCCTTGCGGCATATTCTTTTAAAATATCATTCTGAATAGTTCCTGATATCTGCTTCAGATCTGCACCCTGTTTCTTTGCCAAGCATATATACATAGCCAGTAAAATCGCTGCAGTTGCATTGATAGTCATGGAACTGGTGACCTTTTGAAGGTCGATACCATCAAAAAGTATTTCCATATCTTTCAATGAATCAATTGCAACCCCAACTTTACCAACTTCTCCTTCCGACATCATGTGATCGGAATCATAACCTATCTGTGTGGGGAGATCAAAAGCGACTGAAAGACCCGTAGTTCCTTGTGAAAGCAGATAATGATAACGTTTGTTGGATTCGGAGGCTGTAGAAAATCCGGCGTATTGCCGCATTGTCCACATTCTTCCACGATACATATCCTTTTGAATTCCACGGGTAAACGGGAATTCTCCAGGCAGTTCAATACTCTTTGCTTCTGTATAGACTTCCTTTATTTCAATGCCGGAACTGGTTTTAATTTTCTTTTCGCTCATTCCCTTAAAATAAAGATTGCATATCTCCTTTTACAATTGATAAAGCAAGATCATAAGGGTTTTCCGTTTCCAGATTTGCCAGATGGGTTAGAACCGCCCTACTCAAATCAACTGAACTTGCATTTTCAGGCAATGCATTTATTGCACTGTTTATCATACTAATCGTATCTTCCTTAACCTGCTTCACTGTTGCCCATGCACGATCGCTAACATATATCTGTTGCGAAATATTGTGCTGATACTCTGCCCGAATATCCGAAATTATCAGACTATGCATTTCACGGGCACTCAAGCCAGGTGTATGCAGACGAATCAGCATACCTGTTGGATTTAATCTCTCAAGAAATAAAACAGTTCTTTCATAAGCCTGGAGTCTGAGTGGCAGAGTATACTTCAGTCCGGCTTTTTTTAACTCCATTCTCTGGAAATTAAGTTTTTCGCTCAGATAAGCCTTTATAAAAAACCATCCGATAAAGAACACAATTAGTCCGGCTAGTGCATATTTCAGTATATCAAGTATAAAAAGAGTTTCGTTCATGGTATTGCAATTGTTAACAGATAGTCAAAATGCCTGCGGTCAAAACAAAAGTGAGCAATTTCACGTATATTTGTGATAAGATTTTGAAAGAATTATGAGTACAGAAACTGCAACTCTCACAGCGCCGGTTACTTTAACAGATGGCGCTAAAAAAGAAATTATAAAACTCATTCAGCAACAGGAGCTAGGTGAGGAATATGGATTACGTCTGGGCGTTGAAGGTGGTGGATGTGCGGGCATGAATTATGTTTTAGGATTTGATCAGCAAAAAGATGGCGATCAGGAGTATTTCATTGATGGCATAAAGGTTTTTATGCATAAAGCTCATGGATTATATCTGGCAGGTATGGAAGTAGACTTCAAAGATGGACTAAATGCACGTGGTTTTACTTTTAGTAACCCGAATGCAAGCAGCACCTGCGGATGCGGAACATCCTTCTCTGTTTAGCAAAAAAATTGTAACATTTAATGAAGTCCTGCTGTCAAACCAGCAGGACTTTTTATATTTATACAATGGCAACAAAAATGAGTTATGCGGAAAATGTCAAAGTGGCAATGCAATCCGTTAAGGGTAACAAGCTACGGACATTTTTAACTGCTATTATCATTGCCATAGGTTTAACTGCATTGGTGGGTATTTTAACGTCAATTGATGCAATAGAAGGATCATTGAATAATACCTTCTCAAGTATGGGAGCAAACTCATTTACGATCAGAAACCGGGGTATCGGGATTCGGATTGGAGGTGGTGGTCAGAGACCCAAGCGCTATAAATCAATAGACTACAGACAGGCAACAGAATTTAAAAGCAGCTTTAATTTCCCTGCGATGATTTCTGTAAATGTTTTCGCATCATTCGGAGGTACAGTGAAATATGGTAATGAAAAAACCAATCCAAATATTTCTGTGCTTGGGGCAGATGAAAACTATATTCAATCTGCGGGCTATAAACTGGCCAGGGGGAGAAATTTCTCCCAATCTGAGTTAGAGTTCGGTACCAGTGTTGTAATTATTGGAGATGAGATTAAGACACGCCTCTTCCCCAATTCAGACCCAATTAACCGAACAATAAGTATCGGGAACAATAAATTCAGAATCATTGGTATTTTAGAAGCAAAAGGATCGAGTGTTGGTTTTGGCGGCGATAAAATCTGTGTGATTCCTCTATACAGGGCCAAGCAGGTTATGACAATTCAGAACCCATCCTACACTATTTCAGTTACAAGTGATGATCCGGCCCAAATGGATGCGGCAATTGGTGAAGCAACTTCTCTTTTCAGAAATATCCGAAATTTGAAAGTTGCAGATGATAATAATTTTGAGATCACTAAAAGTGATGCAATTGCACAAACTCTGGTCGACAATTTAAAATTTGTTAGAATCGGCGGTATTGTGATTGGTGCAATCACATTGATTGGTGCTGCTATTGCATTGATGAATATCATGATCGTTTCTGTTACTGAACGTACACGTGAGATTGGCATACGTAAAGCTATTGGCGCTACTCCTATAGTGATAAGGCGTCAATTTTTGATTGAAGCAATTGTCATTTGTTTGATGGGAGGAATAACCGGAGTTTTTCTGGGTATTCTGATAGGTAACCTGCTTTCCATGGTTATGGGTGGTTCATTTATTATGCCGTGGGGTTGGACAATTCTGGGTTTAACTTTATGTATTGGAGTCGGACTCATATCAGGGCTTTATCCAGCGGTTAAAGCAAGCAAAATGGATCCTGTGGAGTCCCTGAGATACGAATAAAACAAGGATTAAAGAAGTAAAAAAAGCAAAAGATGCAGTTATCTTTTGCCGTACTGATTTTCGTAATAAGACTGATAACTGCCTGATGTTACGCTCTGCAGCCATTCCTCATTTTGCAAATACCAATCAACAGTTTTCTCCAATCCTTCTTCAAATTGTAAACTAGGTTTCCAGTTAAGATCATTTTGTAGTTTTGAAGAGTCGATTGCATACCTGAGATCATGTCCTGCACGGTCAGTAACAAATGTAATCAGTCTGGCAGATGCACCTTGCTCCCTCCCCAATTTTTCATCCATAATCTTACATAGCAAACGAATAAGATCGATATTCTTCCATTCATTATGGCCACCAACATTATAAGTGCTTCCGCTTGATGCCTGATGAAAGATCACATCAATCGCACGAGCATGATCCTCTACCCATAACCAGTCACGAATATTCTCTCCCTTTCCATAAACAGGGATGGCTTTATTATTCTTAATATTATTAATAGCAAGCGGGATCAGCTTCTCCGGAAAGTGGAATGAACCATAATTATTAGAGCAATTTGAGATCACAATATCAATCCCGTAAGTATCATGATATGACCTTACGAAATGATCAGAACTTGCTTTGGATGCAGAATAAGGACTATGCGGATCATAGGCTGTTTTCTCAGAAAACAAACCATCTTCCCCAAGGCTACCATACACTTCATCAGTTGAAACATGATAAAACCTGTGCGATTTATAATCACCTTTCCATTGATTACGGGCAGAATTTAAAAGGTTAACTGTTCCAACAACATTGGTCATCACAAACTCTATTGGACTGCTGATCGAACGGTCGACATGTGACTCTGCCGCCAAATGAATTACAGCATCAATTTGCTCTTCTGAAAATACTCTGTTAATAAATCCGGCATCAACGATATCCCCTTTGATAAATTTATAATTAGGTCTATCCTCAATATCCTTAAGGTTAAGGAGATTACCCGCATAAGTGAGTTTATCTAAATTAACAACCTGATATTCAGGATAATTGATCACAAATCGTCTGACTACATGGGATCCAATGAATCCAGCTCCTCCGGTAACCAATATTTTTTTCATCCCCTGATATTTATTTCTGTTCGGATTATAAATACTTACACTTATTTATTAGGACAGGATCAAGTCTACAATGGATTTTGCTTGATATACTTTTCCCACTCCCAGGCAGAACTCATCATTTCATAAATACCTAATTCAGCCTTCCATGACAATTCGTGTTCAGCCTTGCTCACATCACCATAAATCTGTTCAATATCCCCTGCCCTACGCTCGCCTATTGTATAATTCAACTTCTGACCAGTTGCAGCTTCAAATGCATAGATCACTTCCAGAACAGAATTTCCTTTGCCGGTACCAATATTATAAATATCGAATTTCCTGGTATTCTGCTCGCTTTCCATCTGCTTATTAGCAGCAACATGTGCTTTGGCAAGATCAACAACATGTATGTAATCCCTTACACAGGTTCCATCAGGTGTATTATAATCATCCCCAAAGACAATGATATTTCCACGCTTTCCAATCGCTGCTTGGGTAATGAATGGAACCAGATTTTGAGGAACACCGATTGGTAATTCACCGATTAGGGCAGATGAATGAGCTCCAACCGGATTGAAATAACGTAAGGCGATTACTTTAAGGTTTTCACTAACACCTGATACCTCCTCCAGTATTTCTTCGGCGATCTGCTTAGTATTCCCATAAGTGGATTCCGCTTTTTTTACCGGAGCAAGTTCGTTGACAGGTAATAGATCAGGCTCTCCGTAAACTGTACAGCTTGATGAAAAAACCAGATTCATTTTACGATCAGAACAGGAATCAAGAAGGTTTATAAGTGGATAAAAATTGTTCTTATAATACTTGAGCGGTTCTCTTTCAGACTCACCCACACTTTTGAACGCGGCAAAATGTATTAAGCCGCTTATATCGCAATGTTCTTCTAAAAATTCACAGGTTAATTTTTCATCACAAAGATCGAAATTGTAAAATTCAGGCCTTCTACCGGTAATCTTCTCAATCTGATCAATAATCTTTGGGCTTGAATTCGAAAGATTATCAATAATTACAGGATCATAACCGACATTGATCAATTCCACAACAGTATGCGAGCCAATATACCCAGTTCCACCGGTTACTAAAATTTTCCTGCCTGACATTATTTCTTATTGTAATAAGTAAAATCCTTGTGTTGTATTTCCTGCTCTGGCAAGGATTTGAAATATTCGTAAGTGATTTTCAAACCTTCAGCCCGGTTGACTTTTGGTTCCCAGCCCAGAATTACTTTGGCTTTTGTGATATCTGGCCTTCTTTGCTTGGGATCATCAGTAGGTAAAGCCTTAAATATCATCTTTTGTTTGGTTCCTGTTAGCTTGATAATCTCTTCCCCAAACTCCTGAATAGTGATTTCATCTGGGTTACCGATATTTACCGGCAATGCATAATCCGAGAATAATAAACGATAAATACCTTCTACAAGATCATCTACATAACAGAAAGAGCGTGTTTGTGAGCCATCTCCAAATACTGTTAGGTCTTCTCCGCGTAATGCCTGTCCTATAAATGCAGGCAATACTCTTCCATCATTTAAACGCATCCTTGGTCCGTATGTATTAAATATTCTTACAATGCGTGTTTCTAAACCATGAAAGGTATGATAAGCCATTGTCATAGCCTCCTGAAAACGCTTAGCTTCATCATAAACACCCCGTGGGCCTACTGGATTTACGTTACCCCAGTACTCCTCAGGTTGTGGATTTACAGCCGGATCTCCATAAACTTCTGATGTAGAAGCAATTAAAATTCTTGATTTCTTAGATCGAGCTAATCCCAGCAAATTGTGAATTCCCAATGATCCAACTTTCAGTGTTTGTATAGGAATCCTCAAATAATCAATGGGACTTGCAGGAGATGCAAAATGAAGAATATAATCAAGCTCACCTGCTACATAAACGAATTTCGAAACATCGTGATTATAGAACTCAAAATTCTCAAGTGGAAAAAGATGTTCTATATTACGCAGATCTCCAGTAATGAGATTATCCATAGCAATAACATGAAAACCTTCCTTAATAAACCTGTCGCAGAGATGTGAGCCAAGGAACCCTGCTGCACCTGTTATTAAAATACGTTTATGCTGATTCATTCTTCCACTGCTTTTCGGCCAATACTATTATAATAAAATCCACAATCGATCATCTTTTGCAGATCATATAAATTGCGTCCATCAAAAATAACTTTAGACTTCATTAATTCAGCAATCTTATCAAAATCAGGGGTCCTGAAAACAGACCACTCTGTAACAATCAATAATGCATCAGCATCTTTTAAGGTATCATACTGGTTAAGTCCATAAGAAATTTTATCTCCAAGCTGTTTCCTTACATTACTCATTGCTTCGGGATCAAAAGCAGTAATTATTGCTCCATCCATGAGTAATTCATCAATAATATATAGTGCAGGAGCTTCACGGATATCATCTGTTTCAGGTTTAAAAGCAAGACCCCATACTGCAATTTTCTTTCCTTTTATATTCCCGTTATAATACTTTCTAAGCTTTTCGACCAGCCGTACCCTTTGAGAATCATTAATCTCCATGACTGCATTGAGGATTTTAAAGTCATAATTATTTTCGATGGCCGATTTACCAAGAGCCTGAACATCCTTTGGAAAACAACTTCCTCCATACCCAACACCCGGGAACAGAAAACGTTTTCCTATTCGATCATCTGATCCAATTCCTCTTCTAACCGCATCAACATCTGCTCCAACAAGTTCACATAAATTGGCGATCTCGTTCATAAAAGTAATTTTTGTAGCCAGGAATGAATTTGCAGCATATTTTGTCAACTCAGAAGAACGGGTATCCATGAAAATAATTGGATTGCCCTGTCTTACGTACGGCCCATATAATTCTGCCATCAGTTTTTGGGCTCTTAGACTTTGAGTACCTACAACTACTCTATCAGGTTTCATAAAATCATCAACAGCAACGCCCTCCCGTAAAAACTCCGGATTTGAAACCACATCTACTTCAATAGATGTATTTTCATTAAATACTTTAATCACTTTATCAGCAGTACCAACTGGCACCGTTGATTTAGTAACAATAACCTTATATTCTGTAATGATTTTTGCGATATCCTTAGCTGCTCCTAACACAAAACTCAGGTCTGCAGCTCCATCTCCGGCAGGAGGCGTGGGTAATGCAAGAAATATGATTTGAGCATCTTTTATTGCATCAGCAAGAATTGTTGTAAATTTCAACCTTCCCTGTTCAATATTTCTGTGAAAAAGTATATCTAAACCAGGCTCATAAATCGGCAATTTAAATGCCTGCATCATTTTAACCTTTTCCTCATTTATATCTACACAGATAACTGTATTTCCTGTTTCGGCAAGGCAAGTACCGGTTACTAAGCCTACATATCCTGTACCAACTACTGCTATTTTCATCTATTGACGAAGACTTTTTAAAAGATTTAACATTAACTTCGACGAAGATAAGAATTATATTCAAAATGCTTTTTTTGTACAATACAGGTATTTATTTTTACACACTTTCCATCCGGATTGCTTCCATAAAAAACAAAAAAGCTGCTGCATGGATAAATGGAAGAAAAGGGCTCCTTCAATTGATTGAAAGCAGTCTGGACAAAAACAAAAGTTATACCTGGTTTCATTTTGCCTCCTTGGGCGAATTCGAGCAAGGAAGACCTGTCCTTGAACGCTTAAAATCTGAGAATCCGGAATTGCCTATTGTAATCACCTTTTTCTCCCCCTCGGGATATGAGATCAGAAAGAATTACTCCCTAGCTGATTATGTCTTTTATCTCCCCATTGATACCAAAGCAAATGCCAATGAGTTTATCAGGCTATTAAATCCAAAGATGGCTGTCTTTACGAAATATGAATACTGGTATCATTACTTTGAAGAACTACATAAAAAAAATATTCCACTTTACGTGATATCTGGAATATTCAGAAAGGAACAGATATTCTTTAAATG
>CAZGWG010000054.1:1332-20098 GCA_964529165.1 uncultured Sphingobacterium sp. | reverse complement strand
TTTGGGTTATAATCATCCAAAAATGGTAAATGATAAAGAATTCAAAAAAAATCTGCTACTGGCCGCATTAACCAACCCCTCCAACTCGGATATCTACACTACTCAATACGCTCAGTTTGTTGAAACATTCTCACGTATAGGTATTCCAGATTACCTGCCACATGCTTTTTTTATTGCAGGTGGCGGACTTGCGATTGAAAATGCACTTAAAGTTGCGATGGACTGGAAAGTCCAGAAAAATTTTCAAAAAGGATATACCAGAGAACGCGGATTTAAAGTACTACATTTTGAAAAGGCATTCCATGGCCGGACCGGCTATACAATGAGTTTAACCAATACTATTCCTGATAAAACTAAATGGTTTGCACATTTTGACTGGCCAAGGGTGAGCGTTCCTGCTATCCAGTTCCCGTTTACCGATGAAGGATATGAAGAACTGAAGAAAAGAGAAGCCCTTTCTCTTGCCCAGATCAGACAAGCGTTTATCGAAAACAAAGATGATATCTGCGCCATCATTATTGAACCAATACAATCTGAAGGTGGTGATAATCATGTTCGTCAGGAATTCCTGGAACAATTAAGGCTGATTGCCGACGAGAACGATTGCTTTTTAATCTATGATGAAGTTCAAACGGGAGTAGGTCTCTCCGGTAAATTCTGGGCCCATGAGCATTTCGGAGTAAAGGCTCGTCCTGATATTGTTGCTTTTGGCAAGAAAATGCAGGTTTGCGGAATTCTGGTTGGCAAGAAAGTGGATGAAATCGAAACCAATGTATTTAAAATATCCTCACGTATTAATTCAACCTGGGGAGGAAATCTTGTGGATATGGTCAGATCCTCACGTATCCTTGAGATAATTGAAGAAGATAATTTATTAAGTAACGCTACTATAACAGGCAACTACCTTCAGGAAAGACTCCGAAAAATCTCTGAGAAACAGGAAAAGATAGCGAATGTCAGGGGGCGCGGACTAATCACTGCATTTGATTTTCCGAATAAAAGTATGCGTGACCGGTTCATCTCTGCAGGAATGAAAAAAAATGTCATGTTTCTTGGCTGCGGTGAGAAATCAATCCGGTTCAGGCCTGCTTTGATTATTGAAGAAAAACATATCGATGAAGGACTTGAGATTCTGGAAAATATTGTACCCTCTTTATAAAGTATTTTTTATACAAAAAGCACCCGATACATTCTTCCCCGGCTAGCGCACGCGCAATGTCATTAAGTTAAGGATTACGATCCTGACGAAAGTCAGGATCTCCTCCATTTTTCAAATAATACATTGTCATCCGATAGGTATCGGATCTGGCGAAGGCCAGAACCTCCTGCCCCTTAACTTAATGACATTGAGCGCGCACCAGCAAGGGCCCGAAGAGGGTCGACACGCAAATTTTCTTAACCGGATATTAGTAATTTAACAATCCGTTTTTACCGCAAATCAAACAGATTATCAATCCCCAGTAATTTTCTGCTTGTAAAACCTTCGGCAAACTCTGCGCCTATCGCCTTTCCTAATTCCCTGGACCTGGCTTCGATAACTTTCAGAAAAGATGGACTTGAAATATAAGTCTCCTGCTCATCGCTATCCGGGTCATAGAATTGAGTTTTGAATGCCTGTATACACTGCATCTTTTTATCCCAGAAATCGCTAATATCCACCAGAATATCAGGCTGAATGTACCTATCCTGTATGTATTGAAATAATAAACGAGGTCTGAATGCAAGCTGTTCTTTGCCGTCTATCTCTGTTTTAATTTTAGGAAGCCCGGCGAGAAACAAAGCATCATTAACCAGATCTCCAGCTTTTCCATGATCAGGGTGACGATCATGAAGAGCATTACTAAATACAATTTCAGGAGAGTATTTCCTGATCATCCGAATGATTTTTAACTGATGCTCCTCATCATTTCGAAAAAAACCATCTCTCATCTCTAAATTCTCCCGCACATGCAAACCAAGAATACGACTTGATTCGGCCTTTTCCTGATCACGGGTTTCAGCGGTTCCACGGGTGCCTAATTCACCACGGGTAAAGTCTACAATACCAACCTTTTTTCCGGCCGCTATGTTTTTCAGTACGGTACCTGAACATCCAAGTTCAGCATCGTCAGGATGAGCTGCAAATACCAGCAAATCTAATTTCATAATTTCTCTGTAATCAGTAATTTATTGATTTTCTTTTTGATTCTTGAAGAACTCGGCTTAGTGAAAGGGTAGAAAAAATCTACTGTTTCACCTTTCGTATTGAGGAGATATTTATGAAAATTCCACCTTGGAGAGGCTCCAACTTTTCCGTTTAGTTTCTTATCCGACAAAAATTTATACAATGGATGAGCATAGTCACCCCTGACCCTAATCTTTTCAAAAACAGGAAAACTAACACCATAATTCTTCTCGCAAAAATCCCCCAGAGCAAAACCTTCAAGAGGCTCCTGTCCGCCAAAATCATTTGATGGAAATGCCAGAATTTCAAAATCCTCGCCCTGATAATTCTTCCGGAGAGTTTCAAGTTCTTTAAGCTGTGGGGTAAAACCACATTGGGAAGCTATATTTACAATAAGCAATACCTTACCTTCATAAACATCTAAACTCATATGCTCCCCATTCAGTTTTTGAACACTGAACTGGTAAACTGACTTTTTATTCATAAATAGCTGTATGAGTAATATCCTGCAGACTGGATGATGGCCTCGATATCTCTGTCTTCCTGAGGATCGTAGGTATTTTTAAGGTTATTGCCAAAGATTCTTGCAATGGATTGATAGAAAAATGCAGTGATACCACCTTTCATTTCCTTGAGCAGGTCATAGCTGCTGGTTCCGGTTTCCCTGTCAATTAATTTGATCAATATTCCACCCTGTGTGATGGTTAGATTTTTCACCTCGCGGTTAAACATCTCTTTGATCTCAACTTCAAATGCCTTAATCATTACCCTCTTTTCTTTTCTGTTCTTTACGTTAGCCAGATTCATTTGGAGTTCCTGATATTTTCGTCTTGCATACATCGCATAAGGCAAAACCTTCAGCACATTATACCTCAGGCGGTTAAACCGGGCCTTCTCCTCAGGAGATCTGAACAGACGGGTGTCAATAACAGAAACTTCAGGTATAACGATCCAGGGGATCAATTCATTGTCCACATTGGTCACAGAAACTCTGATTGTATCTTTTGGCCCCTTAATGGTCGGGTCATTTTTATATTGGGCATATGTCATTTTTGACATCAAAACCACACAAATAATTACCGATAGCCTGAAAAATTTCATAAATTTATACTCTGCAAATTTACAGCTAAATTTTCTGTATATAATATCTAATTTACGTAATGTAACCCTGCATTTATGTTCAGAACTGTAAAATATAGCTATTGCATGACAATATGAAAGAAATTGTAATCGATCTGGAGGCTGAAAAGAAGGAAATACTCAAGAGGTACCGGGCTTTGCTGCGTGCTTGTAAATCAACCATGCAGAAAGGTGATAAACGTATGATCCGTCTTGCTTTTGATATGGCACTTGAGAGCCATCAGGACATGCGCCGAAAATCAGGGGAACCATATATTTATCATCCCATTGCAGTCGCTCAGATAGCAGCAGAAGAAATCGGACTGGGAACTACTTCCATTGTCTGTGCTCTTCTACATGATGTGGTAGAAGATACCGACATCACGCTGGAAGATATCGAACGTGAATTTGGCAAGAAAGTAGCCAAAATCATTGATGGATTAACAAAAATATCCGGCGTTTTCGATTATAACAGTTCTCTGCAAGCTGAGAACTTCAGAAAAATGCTTCTGACCCTTGCTGATGATGTCAGAGTGATTCTGATTAAACTCGCTGATCGTCTGCATAATATGCGGACCATGGAATTCATGCCAAGAGATAAACAATTAAAGATATCTTCTGAGACTGTATATCTCTATGCTCCATTGGCTCACAGATTAGGCCTTTACGCGTTGAAATCAGAGCTTGAGGACCTTTCCATGAAATACATGGAACCGGTTACTTACAAATTCATCGCCCAGCAGCTTAATGAAAAGAAAGCAGAGCGTGAAAACTTCATAAAGGACTTTATTGCTCCAATCAAGGAAATATTAATCGAGCAGGGCCTCGATGCAGATGTTTATGGAAGACCCAAATCTATTCATTCAATATGGACCAAAATGCGCAAAAAGAATATTCCTTTTGATGAGGTTTATGATCTTTTTGCAATACGAATCATCCTGAAGAGTAAACCTGAAAATGAAAAATCTGATTGTTGGAAGGCTTATTCTATAGTAACTGACCTGTATCATCCGAATCCGGACAGACTTCGGGATTGGATATCATCACCCCGGGCTAATGGCTATGAATCACTACATACCACGGTAATGGGACCAAGAGGCCAATGGGTTGAAGTTCAGATCCGCACAACAAGAATGAATGAAATTGCAGAAAAAGGTTTTGCAGCACACTGGAAATACAAGGAAGAACCTAATAATGACAGTGGACTTGATCAATGGATCCACAAAGTCAGAGAATTACTGAGTAATCCTGAAGCAAATGCACTGGATTTCCTGGATGATTTCAAAATGAATCTATTCTCAGATGAAATCTTCATTTTTACTCCAAAAGGAGCACTTATTCAACTACCAGTGGATGCCACAGCACTGGATTTTGCATTTGAAATCCATACCGATATCGGTGCCAGTTGTATCGGTGCAAAGGTAAATCACAAATTAGTCCCACTTTCTTATAAACTTCAAAACGGAGATCAGGTTGAGATAATAACTTCCAGCAAGCAATCACCAAAAGAAGACTGGCTGAATTTTGTAGTTACTGCAAAGGCAAAATCAAAGATTAAATCTTCGCTGAAAGAGGAAAAACGAAAAATCGCTGAAAATGGCAAAGAAATCCTTGAACGGAAACTTAAATCCTTAAAAGTCACTTATAATTCAGATAATCTTTATAAGCTTTCCTACTATTTTAAGCTCTCATCAACGCTTGATTTATTCTATAATGTTGCACAGGGTAAAATTGATGTCAAACAACTTAAAGAATTTGTCGCTTCTGAAAAAGTTGTAGAAAACAAGCCTGAAAAGTTAGAATTTGTTCCAAATGAGCAATTTAACAAGAAAGTAAAAGGAGACGATAGTGATACTTTGTTGATCGGTGAAGATTTACAGAAATTAGATTACAAACTTTCTGCCTGCTGTAACCCTATTCCGGGGGACGATGTGTTTGGCTTTGTGACTGTAGGAGATGGAATAAAAATTCACAGAACTAACTGTCCAAACGCCGCAAAGCTAATGGCCAACTATGGATACAGAATTGTCAAAGCCAAATGGAACTCGCAAAAAGAACTTGCATTTTTAACTGGCCTCCGTATCACAGGCATTGATGATGTAGGATTGATCAATAAGATTACCACTGTAATTTCAAGCGATTTCAAAGTGAATATGCGTTCGATTACCGTGGATACTGAAGATGGAATTTTTGAAGGCTCAATTATGGTATATGTAAATAATACCAAACACCTGGATAACCTTATTCTCAAGCTAAAAGAAGTGGTTGGAGTAAGCTCTGTGACCAGATTTGACTCTCAGGATGAAGATATGGTAAAGGCTTCCTGAATTAAATACTGAATATTCTTATTTTTTGGATAAATTTGGGCGTCATTTAATCGCACTATGCCCGGAAAAGATACAATTGCACTCGTTATAAAAATTTTTGAGGCTTATCTTGAGAATAAAAGCCTGCGTAAAACTCCGGAACGCTACGCAATCCTGGAGGAAATATATTCGCGTAACGACCATTTTGATGTGGAATCCTTGTATATCCACATGAAAAATAAGAAGTACCGGGTAAGTCGAGCCACGGTATACAATACACTTGAACTTTTGGTTTCATGTGACCTGGTTACCAAACATCAGTTTGGAAAAAACATGGCACAATTCGAAAAATCATATGGCTACAAGCAGCATGATCATATCATTTGTATTGATTGCGGTAAAGTTGTTGAATTTTGCGATCCAAGAATTCAGCAGATTCAAAGCATGATGGGAGATATCCTGAAATTTGACATAAAACATCATTCTCTGAATTTATATGGAAACTGCTCACGCCTTAAAGAAGGACATTGCGATTCTTTTGTTAATAAAAATTAAACCAAACACACCTAATACTCCCCTATTTTAAATCATGACTGTTGACGTATTGCTAGGCCTCCAATGGGGCGACGAAGGAAAAGGAAAAATTGTTGATGTATTAAGTCCCGAATACGACTTGATCGCCCGTTTTCAGGGTGGACCGAATGCCGGCCATACACTGGAGTTCGACAATCAGAAATATGTGCTGAATACAATTCCTTCAGGAATATTCAATGATAAGGCTATGAATCTCATCGGTAACGGTGTGGTTATTGATCCGATCATTTTAAAAAGGGAGCTTGACAATCTTAAAAAAAATGGATTTGATCCGGTTGCAAGAAAAAAAATGGTGATTGCCCGCAAAGCCCATCTGATCCTGCCAACACATCAATTGCTTGATGCTGCATCAGAAAGCAATATGGGTGAGAGCAAAATCGGTTCAACCTTAAAAGGTATCGGTCCAACCTATATGGATAAAACCGGTAGAAATGGTTTGCGTGTTGGTGACACCATGCTAGCCGATTTCCGCGAACGTTATACACGTCTGGTAAATAAACACCGCTCCATTTTATCGCATTATGGCGAAATACCTGACTATTCAGAAAAAGAAGCTGCGTTCTTTGAGGCTGTTGAACTATTAAAAACTATACCACAGGTTGATAGTGAACATTTTGTAAATCAATACCTCAGAGAGGGTAAAAAAGTACTGGCAGAAGGCGCTCAGGGTACCATGCTGGATATAGACTTTGGCTCCTATCCATTTGTAACCTCTTCCAATACGACCACTGCGGGTGCGTGTACCGGACTCGGAGTGGCTCCGAAAAATATTGGACATGTAATCGGCATTTTTAAAGCTTATTGCACACGTGTAGGAAGCGGCCCTTTCCCAACCGAACTGGAAGATGAAACCGGCGAAGAACTCAGACGAATTGGTCATGAATTTGGTGCAACCACCGGCAGACCGCGCCGTTGCGGATGGATAGACCTTCCGGCATTAAAATATGCAATCATGCTAAACGGTGTCTCTGAAATGGTAATGACCAAGGCTGATGTATTAAGCGGATTTGAGACTATTTACGCCTGCACACATTACAAATACAATGGCGAAGTTGTAGATTATATGCCATACGACATCAACGCGGTAAAGGCAGAGCCAATATTTGAGGCTATTCCGGGATGGAAAGAAGACCTGACCGCAATACGGGAAATTAATCAGATTCCCCAAAAACTTAAAGACTACATCGCTTACCTTGAAAAACATCTGGGTGTACCAATTAAATACCTTTCAGTAGGTCCGGATCGCGTTCAAACATTGACTCTTTGTTAATCAGGGATCAGGACATCTTTGGGTTATTTATTTGATTTAATAACTATCTATGTTAAAGGTTTTTTATACTGATAATCCGGATATTTTTAAATCAAAAGCCTTACACTGGGCAAATTCATTTGAAACAAGCTGTTACTTCGATTCAAATGAATTTTCAGATCCCTATTCTGCGTTCGAGGTATTTATAGGAGCCGGTAAAGGTGCTGAATTCAGAGATACGGGGAAAAACCCTTTTGAAGAACTGGATAGTTTTTTAGTTGAAAACCGGGCTTATATTCCCGGCTATTTTTCATATGATCTGAAAAATGAGATTGAAAATCTTAAATCCGAAAACCCTGACCAACTTTTTTTTCCAAATATTCACTTTTTCCTTCCTGAACACAGTATTCTAATCAAGGGGAAGCAGATTAGTATTTTCAGTGCCGTAGCAGATGAGATATGGGAATCGATTCATCAGACTCCCTTAACTCCCTTATCTTATTCGCAAATAAAGGAAGTTCTTCCGGAAATAAAGAGCAGGATTAGCCGGATGGAATATATTCAAACTGTTAAGGAAATACAAAAGCACATCCAAAGAGGAGACATATATGAAATCAATTTTTGTCAGGAATTCTATGCTGAAAATGCTGAAATTGATCCCTTAGAAGTTTTTATTTCATTAAATAAGATTTCTCCTACCCCATTTGCGAATTATTTTAAAATAAACGAGCATTATATAATTTCGGCCACGCCTGAGCGCTTTTTAAGCCGCAGAGGGAATAAATTAATCAGTCAGCCTATCAAAGGCACCTCTTCCCGGAATACCGATGTTAAAAGGGATAAAAAGCAGAAGGAAGAACTGCTCAGCAATGAGAAAGAACGTGCTGAAAATGTCATGATTGTAGATCTGGTACGGAATGATCTTACCAAAAGTGCAAAACCAGGCACGGTCAGAGTGGAAGAGCTATTCGGCATATACAGCTTTAAGCAGGTCCATCAGATGATATCCACCATAGTTTGTGAAGCTGATGAAAATCTCAGTAATACGGCAATAATTGCAAACACCTTTCCGATGGGTTCTATGACAGGCGCTCCAAAAATAAGGGCGATGCAACTGGCTGAAAAGTATGAAAGTGCCAAACGTGGAGTCTACTCGGGTGCTGTTGGTTATTTCGCTCCAAACGGGGACTTTGATTTCAACGTGGTGATCAGGACCATTCTTTATAATTCAAAACAAAAGTACCTTTCATTCCAAGTAGGTGGTGCAATTACTCTTGACTCTGATCCTGAAAAAGAATATGAAGAATGCCTCTTAAAAGGCAAGGCAATCAGGGATGTTCTGAAACAACACCTGCCCTGATTGCCAACGTTTTTTTATTTGACTTTCGCCCCTGAATAATACTGACGTGCTTCCGGCAGAAGTTTCCTGATTGCAGCTATCCTGCTTGCATCACTTGGGTGGGAGCTTAGAAATTCAGGCGTCTCACCGGTACTGTTTTTTGCTGAAGCCATCCGTTCCCAGAAACTAACAGCACTATCCGGATTATATCCGGCCATAGCCATAAAAATTATCCCTAAACGATCTGCTTCACTCTCCTGATTACGGGAATACTTCAGCAAGGCAAGCTGACCACCAATACCATAAAGCTGGCCTATAACCTGCTGAGTTCCTTCTGAAGCACCACCTACTGCTGCTCCAAGAAGACCGCCCCCAGCCTGAGCAAGGCTCATCTGTGAATATCGTTCAGCAGCATGCTGTGCAATCGCATGGGCTATTTCATGCCCCATAACCGTGGCCAAACCGGCTTCATTTTGTGTAACAGGCAATATTCCTGTATAAATTGCCACTTTTCCACCAGGCATACACCAAGCGTTAATATCCTTGCTTTCTACAAGCGTGAACTGATACTTATAATTGTATTTATCCCCAAAGCCATTGGCTTGCATATACCTGTTTATTGCAGATGCTAATTTATTTCCAACCGTGTTAACCCTTTGGGCATCTGTACCTTTAGCGACCACTTTAGTCGAAGGATCAGACAGAAATTTATTATAAGCAGTGGCAGCTTCATTTTGCAAGGAAGCATCGTCCACCAGACTTAACTGGCTTCTGCCTGTAAGTGGCACCTGAGAGCAGGAAAACAGGAAAATTCCAATCGCTGCTGCGATGATCACGTTTAATTTTTTCATAAATAAGATCTAAATAATGTAATTAATGTACTTTTCTTTTAAACAGATCTACTCTGGTTTCTTTACCCTTGAGAAGTCGCTCGATATTCTTCTGATGTGTAACTAAAATCAGTACACAAATGCACATTCCGTACAAGAGAACGGAACGTATAGGAGATTGAAATATGAAAATTATACTTAGAGGGAATGAGAACCCCGCCATGATAGAACTTAATGATACATATTTGAATATCAGCAAAAATACAACAAAGGTAAGAACACAAAGCATTGCTGCCTGAGAATGTACTGCCAATATCATACCAAATAATGTAGCTACTCCTTTTCCTCCCCGAAATCCTGCAAAAACAGGAAATAAGTGACCTAATACTGCGGTTACACCTAAAGCCAGTTGATAATTCACAAATTGAACTGAATTTTGAGGACCTGTTACAGAAAGTCCAATGAGATAAGCCAGATTTGTTGCAGTATAGCCCTTAAAAATATCCAGAAACATTACGGCAATTCCTGCCTTTTTACCCAAAACCCTGAAGGTATTAGTCGCTCCTGCATTACCACTACCGTATTCCCGAACATCTATTCCATAAAAGGCTTGCCCTATCCAGACTGCCGTTGGAATTGATCCGAAAAGATATGCAAGAATTAAGGCCGAGAGCGAGTAAATCGATATCATTCTTTACAATATTACTAATTCAATCAGGTCTATAAACGAAAAAATAATTTTTTATTAAGGCTTCACTGCCTTCAGACTCATGTCCAGGCTTCTAACAGAGTGAGTTAATGCCCCCATTGAAACGTAATCAACTCCACATTTTGCGTACTCGAGAACATTATCTTCAGTGATCCCACCAGAAGCCTCTGTAATATAAGCTCCTTTCACTAGTTCTACAGCTTCTCTGAGTAGCGGAAAACTGAAATTATCGAGTAAAATCCTGTCGATTTGCCCAAACTGCATAAGCTCTTTTAACTCATCGAGATTCCTTACCTCCACTTCAACAGGAATATTAATCTTATGCTCTTTTAAATAGGACTGTGCAGATTTTATGGCATTGCTGATACCTCCTGCATAATCAACATGATTATCTTTTATCAATATCATATCGTACAAGCCAAATCTATGATTCACTCCTCCTCCTATCTTAACAGCCATTTTTTCGAGATAACGCAGCCCCGGAGTGGTTTTCCGGGTATCAAGTACTCTGGTTCCGGTGCCTTCAAGAATTCTTACAATGCGATTGGTGGTACTTGCAATCCCACTCATTCTCTGCATTACATTCAAAACAACACGCTCTGCTTTAAGAATAGAATGTACACTTCCACTTACATAAAATGCGATATCTCCGGGTATTACAGCCTCTCCATCCTGAATAAGGATCTCAATCTGAAGTTCAGGATCAACCGCTTTAAATATTTCTAAGGAAACATCAACCCCTGCTATTATTCCACTATCTTTAATAAGCAACTTTGCTTTCCCGGCCTGGCCCTGCGGTATGGTGGAAAGTGAAGTATGATCACCATCCCCAATATCCTCGGCCAGAGCATTCTGAATGAATGTCTCTAATATTGTTTTGTCTAAATTCATTGTAATTGGTTTGGCAAAAATAGAAATACTTATTACAAAATTTATTCTTTGTCGTTTTCTATTCGAATGGTTTTAATCAGAAATTTATTTCCATTATTTGCCAATGATATGGATACTCTCAATTTATCCTCTTTGCAAAGTACAGAGAATACTCCAAATTTATAATTTGAACTGGAACTAAGCCTGTGAATCACTCTTACAGCAACAGGTGTATGTTTTGAAAAGAAATCACGAAGAATTAATTCTGCCTGTGCTTTCGAATATTCCTCCTCTTCAGAAAAAATATTTAATTCAATTACACTTGCAAAGTAGCCAGCCATCTCTCTGGTGTTTGACTCCCTCAAATAGCCAGAAAGCGTATCAAAAATATCCTTCTGTTGCGCCTTCGCAGGCATGAATGTAAAAAAACAAGAAATGATACTGAAGATTATAAATTTGGCTCCCATTTTTATTAAATATAGTGCTAAAAGTATGCCATAATACAAAAAATACGAATTTATTTAATTTGAACGTATATTTGTAATGTGAAAAATAAAAAAGCAATTCTTCTGATCCTGGATGGCTGGGGCTGTGGAAAACATGACAAATCTGATGCAGTTAGTGTAGCAAATACACCTTTTTTTGACCATTTAATTAAAACCTACCCAAACTCCAGATTACAGGCTTCGGGTGAAGCAGTTGGCCTTCCTGCCGGACAAATGGGTAATTCTGAAGTCGGACACATGAATCTGGGAGCAGGAAGGGTTATTTACCAGGAATTAGGTCGGATAAACAAAGCTGTCAGAGAAAAAGAACTAAATATTAACCCGGTTCTGAGTGCAGCTTTCAACTATGCTAAAAAAGCAAACAAAAGTGTACACTTTATTGGACTTCTGTCTAATGGCGGGGTACACTCCCATATAGATCATTTGAAAGGTTTATGTGATGCAGCAAAAGCAAATCAGGTAAATAAGGTATTCATTCATGCGTTTATGGATGGAAGGGATACCGATCCGGCTTCCGGCTTGCAGTTTATACAGGAATTAAACGCTCATCTGGAACACTCTGCAGGAACAATTGCCTCTGCTATTGGTCGCTATTATGCCATGGACAGAGACAATCGCTGGGAGCGGGTGAAACTGGCCTATGATCTTATGGTTCATGGTACCGGAAAACCCAGCAATGATATTTCTGATAGTATCCAGCAATCTTATGATGAAGGAGTCAGTGATGAATTTATAGAACCAATTGTTAAAATTGACAATGATGGTATACCGGTTGGAAAGATTGAAGAGGGAGATGTTGTAATCTGTTTTAATTTCAGGACAGATCGGGGGAGAGAGATTACTACTGCACTAACCCAGCAATCGTTTCCTGAATACAATATGCAGGCTCTTAATCTTTATTATGTAACCATGACCACTTATGACGAAACATTTAAAAATGTTCATGTCGTATTTACCAAAGATGATCTTAATGAAACACTTGGAGCCGTGCTGGAACAAAATCATAAAAATCAGATCAGGATTGCAGAAACAGAAAAATACCCGCACGTTACCTTCTTCTTCTCTGGCGGAAGAGAAAGAGAATTTAATAATGAGAAGCGGATTCTCATTCCTTCACCTAAGGTTGCAACCTATGATTTACAGCCGGAGATGAGCGCTGCGAAAATCACAGAAGCTATCTGTCCCGAACTTGAAAGTGGCTGGCCTGACTTTGTCTGTCTTAACTTCGCAAATCCCGATATGGTTGGACATACCGGAGTATTTGGAGCCGTAGTTAAAGCAGTAGAAACGGTGGACCACTGCCTGCAACAGGTTGTGGAATGCGGAATAAAAAACGACTACTCATTCATTATCCTCGCTGATCATGGCAATGCAGATTATATGATTAATGAAGATGGTTCGCCTAATACTGCACATACAACAAACCTGGTTCCATGTATATTGATTGATAAGGACTTTAAACATATCCACGATGGTAAACTGGGAGATATTGCACCTACAATCCTGAAATTAATGAATATTGAAGCTCCTGAAGTTATGAGCGGTGAAGTATTGGTTTCTTAATGTATCCTAAGCTATTTATCCTGCTCATCCTGTTCATTTCTTCCTGCAATGGGAAGCAAGAAGTGAAAACAAGAGCTTCTTTTTTTGATGTTAAAGGTTTTTTTGAAGCAGAATCTAAACGACTGACAGCGAATCATTACAAAGCAGATAAACGTGTCAGCCAAAATGAGCTATCGGAAGAAAAAAGGGCCGTTTCTGTAAACTGGGAAGATGAGCTTGCTCTTTTTGTCTCCTCAGACATTAACAAACCCGCCTGGAGAGATAGTTATCGAATTAAAGAAGATAGCATCCAGGTCAGTTATATGGCAATTGATACTAATCTGCGAACCCGATATCTGCAGATTAAAAAAGACAAACTGGGAAGGCCTGTTTATTTCAGAATAAAAAACATTACCCTTAGTCAACTGTATGAATCTTCAGAAGAACTGACTTATATTCCTGATTCAATTTACACTATAAATAAAAATCAAAGGGTAAGATTCCTGGGGGATAATAATTACCGGATTATTGGGAAAGTGATGAAATAAACCCGGATCGGAACAGACTTTAGGATTCATGCTCCCTGCTATCCTGAAAATCTGACAATTTTTTATAAATGAACCCGTAATAAATCATCAACACTACAAGGCCACTAATAAAAAACAGCATTGCAAAAGGACGCAAACTATCCTCGTAAAAAAATTCACCTATCATCCAAATGGTATTTGCTACAATCCAAAAGCAAACCGCTACATTATGGTAAAACTCAGAGATTATTTTCCTGAATTTATAAGTGATAAAAAAGGCAAGAAAAAGCGTTGGGAAGATCATTATTACACCCATTACCCGCATATCCAAGACCCAACAGGTATCTTTAAGCAACCAACAGGCTATATGAAGATTTTCGAACTTTCTGATCGATCTTAACATCTGCGAATATTCTGATTCCGAATATCTTTATTTTTTTAATAAAAACAGAAAACCCGGACAAAGCCGGGTTTTCTATAAGTTCTGATAAATACTATTTCAAATTCTGAAGGTAGATTTTTGCATCTTCCAGTTGAGCAATAATATCCCTGCGATCTGGTGTGATTGACAAAACTTTTTCAAAATCTGAAATACAGGATTTGAATGAACCTGTAGCTTTATTCTTGTCGTACAAGCCAGGGATCTTTTGCCCTTTAAGCACACCATAATCCCGATATGCTACTGCCCTGTTTTGGTATAATTTAACGTCATCTGCATTCAGGTCAATGGCTTTAGAGAAATCTTTGATGGAAGCAAGAAGCAATTTTTCTCTGTCGGCATTTGCGATACCCTTGGTATCATTTGCCATTATACTGCTAGCCTTACCTCTGTAATAGTAGGCACTATTCTCAGCAGGTTTTAAAGCGATTACCTTGTTAAAAGTATTAACAGACTCTTTATACCTGGAAGAATGGTAATAGGAATATCCCAGCATATACAAGGTATTAACATCATTGGAGTCTTTGGCAAGCGCCTTTTCAAGATTTGAAACAGCAGATTTGAAATCCCCGTCAATCAGAGCCTTCTGGCCCATTTTGTGATAAGCAGTCTGAGCGAAAGCAAAATTCGCTGATAATAGAATGATTAGTAAGCCTGAAAATGATCTCATTTTAATTGGTGACAGTTTAATTTCGAAGGAATAACGATCTTATATGTTTATTATTTTAAATGTACGAATTTAGTTTCTTCATTGAAAAAAACTAGGTCAATTAAATAAAAATTTGTCAGAAAACATGTCTGTATATTTCTTTTTATCTGACTATTTTAATAAAGACCAGGATTTGGCACATACCTTGCACTTTTAGTTTTCAGGCTAAATTAATTGGCTTTTAAGAAAATTCAACTGTCATAATGACGTTATTAAGATATAGATGAGTAACTACGATAACTTTGATTTTAACCGCACATTACCCCTGATTAGTGAAGATACCGAGTTCTTTCCACTGATGTCGCAGGAAGATGAGGAGGAAATGAACAACGAAGATACACCCGACATTTTGTCGATTCTGCCTTTACGCAATACCGTCTTATTTCCGGGTGTTGTAATTCCTATTACAGTAGGCAGAGACAAATCTATTAAACTGATTAAAGATGCTTATCGGGGAGAAAGAATTATAGGTGTCGTGTCTCAAAAAGATGTAGGCATTGAAGATCCTGAATTTGAACAATTAAATCAGGTAGGCACCGTAGCGCTTATTATCAAAATGCTTCAGATGCCAGATGGTAATACCACGGTTATTATTCAGGGTAAACAGCGCTTCCGACTAAATGAGGAAGTACAAAGTGATCCATATATCAAGGCCAGCATCCAGAAGTTTGAGGAATTCCGCCCTAAGGCTGACAAGGAATTTAAAGCTCTTATGGCTTCAATTAAGGAGATGGCCATGCAGATTATCCAGCTTTCTCCTAATATTCCAAGTGAAGCAGGTATTGCTATTAAAAACATTGAAAGTTCTTCATTCCTGATCAACTTCATTTCGTCCAACATGAATGCCGAGGTGGCGGTTAAGCAACAGATGCTGGAAGTTGCAAATCTCCATGAGCGTGCAAAAATGGTTCTTGAGCATTTAACTCAGGAACTTCAGATGCAGGAACTAAAAAACCAGATCCAATCGAAAGTAAGGGTTGACCTCGACAAACAGCAACGTGATTATTTCCTGAACCAACAGTTAAAAACAATACAGGAAGAACTTGGAGGGAATTCACCAGATCTGGAAATTGAAAACCTGAGAGGCCGTGCTGCACAAAAAAAATGGAGCAAGGAAGCATCCGTTCACTTTAATAAAGAGCTGGAGAAACTAGCCAGGATGAATCCTGCCGCAGCAGATTATTCTATACAGATTAATTATCTGGAACTGCTTCTGGATCTTCCATGGAATAACTTTACAAAAGATAATTTTGACCTTAAACGTGCTGCCAAAATCCTCGAAAAAGATCATTACGGACTCGATAAGGTTAAACAGCGAATCATTGAATACCTGGCCGTTCTGAAGCTGAAACACAATATGAAAGCCCCTATCCTTTGTCTGGTAGGTCCTCCGGGAGTTGGTAAAACCTCTCTTGGTAAATCTATTGCGAAGGCTTTGGGCAGAAAATATGTCCGTATGGCTTTGGGTGGAATCAGAGATGAAGCCGAAATCAGAGGTCATCGTAAAACCTATATCGGGGCAATGCCGGGCAGAATTATTCAGTCTATTAAAAAGGCTGGCAGCTCAAACCCGGTATTTGTACTCGATGAAATTGATAAAGTTGGAAATGATTACCGCGGCGATCCTTCATCAGCCCTCCTTGAAGTACTCGATCCGGAGCAGAATAATGCTTTTTATGATCACTATGTAGAAGTAGATTATGATCTTTCCAGTGTCATGTTCATAGCAACTGCAAACTCACTGAGTTCTATTCAGCCGGCATTATTAGACCGGATGGAGATTATTGAAGTGAATGGATATACTATTGAAGAAAAAATTGAGATTGCCAAACAGCATCTCCTGCCAAAACAGCGTGAGCAACACGGCATAAAACTGAAAGACATTAGCCTTAAAAATCCGGTTATTGAAAAAGTTATTGAAGATTATACCAGAGAATCAGGTGTAAGGGGACTTGAGAAGAAAATAGGTTCGCTTGTAAGGGGAATTGCAACCAAAATAGCAATGGAAGTTGATTATAACCCGGTGATAAGTAAAACAGATGTAGAAACTATTCTCGGACCTCCAATTTATGACAAGGACCTTTATGAAGGCAATGAAGTTGCCGGTGTAGTGACCGGACTGGCCTGGACCCAGGTTGGCGGAGATATTTTATTTATTGAGGCAAGTCTGAGCCCCGGCAAGGGAAAACTGTCCCTGACTGGAAATCTCGGAGAAGTAATGAAGGAATCTGCGACGATTGCTATGGCCTATCTTCGTGCACATGCTACAAAATTCAATATTGATCACCGGATATTTGATCAATGGGATGTGCACATCCATGTCCCAGCTGGTGCAACTCCAAAAGACGGCCCATCAGCAGGAGTTACCATGCTTACTGCTCTGACCTCTGCATTCACCCAGCGGAAAGTAAAACCTCATCTGGCCATGACTGGTGAAATTACCCTTCGCGGAAAAGTTCTGCCTGTTGGGGGAATCAAGGAAAAAATTCTGGCAGCCAAAAGAGCTAATATCAAGGAAGTAATACTCTCTAAATCAAATAGAAAAGACATTCTGGAAATCAAGGAAGATTATATAAAAGATATGCAATTTCATTATGTCAATGAAATGAAAGAGGTTATTGAGCTGGCACTATTCAAGGATAAAGTTAAAGATCCAATTGATCTGACGGTGAAAGAAAACACAGGGATTCATTCAAAATAATACCATTATTAAAATTCAGTATAGGGTTAAATCTGTTAATTCAGATTTAACCCTGTTTATTTCGAAGCTTTTGTTGAACTTGGGCCGCAACTCGATATTTTTATGTTAAACAAAAACTTCTTAATTGCTTTACTTTTTATTTTTACTGCAACAGCTTTAAAAGCGCAAAAAACTTCCTATAAAAGCGAGTTTGGTTTCAGATCTGATAATGACTCCTATCTGGCTCAAGGTCAGGACAGGTATTACACCAACGGACTTTTCCTGGAATTCAGATCGGCACTGGATCAGTCCGGAATAAAAAACCCCAATCTGAACAAAATAATATGGGAGATTGAAGCCGGACAAAAAATGTATAATCCTCAATCAGGAAGCATTACTGATTTAAATTATATCGACAGGCCTTTTGCAGCTTATCTTTACGGAGGCGGAGCAATCAATTTTCTATATAATTCAGAAAGCAATCTAAAACTTAGTATACAGGCAGGAACGATAGGGCCATCGGCCAAAGGAAAAGAAGCTCAGGAACTTTTACATAAGACATTCGGATTTTATAAAATTAACGGCTGGGAATGGCAGGTAAACAATGAATTCGGGATTAATTCAACCCTCGAATTCAATAAACTCATCAGCAGACCAAGATCAGGTAAGACCGATTTCAGTCTTAACTCATACCTGAATGCCGGAAACACATTTACCGGTGCAGGAGCCGGTATACTTTTCCGTACTGGCTCAATCAACCCGCTGCACAGCTCAGCAAGTACACAAAGCCTCATTTCGAACCATGCCCGTTCGATAACAGAAAAAGAGTTTTTCTTTTATGCCAAACCCATGCTTCATTTTATTGCTTATGATGCGACAATACAAGGTGGAATTTTCAGCAAAGATAAAGGTCCTGTTGTGTTTGATGTTAAGCCTTTGGTCTTCAGCCAGCAGGCCGGTGCTATTTTTTCAAAGAACAGGTGGACAGTCGATTTCTCAGTAATTTTCAAATCAAAGGAGATTAAAAGTTTTGCAAAAACACATCAATATGGCTCTTTCGCTCTATTTTACAGACTCGACAAAGAATAAATCAATCTTTAGTTACCCTTCCTGTTAATTTTTTTCAAGGCATTCATGCGCTTCGCCTTAAGCCGGCTTTCAATCGCAGAACGTTTAGGTTTTG
>CAZGWG010000054.1:0-1322 GCA_964529165.1 uncultured Sphingobacterium sp. | reverse complement strand
CTCCTCTGTTTATTTAGCAACTGACTTCTTTCCTCCTCTGTAATAATCTGCAAAACCCCTTCAGAATTAATTCTGGCTGCAAGCTTTTCCAGCAAAATCCGCTTCTCAGCGATACTAAATAAACCAGAAGTCCTGATATTAAGATTCAGTTCTACTTTTGAAGAAACCTTATTGACATTTTGCCCGCCTTTACCACCGCTTCTTGAGGTTTTGAAACTAATCTCCTTTAGCAGATCGTTTGCTGTGAATTCCATAATCAAAATTAGGGATTAGCCAAACATTAACCGCATCGTAACAGGATGTATTTTAATATTAAATCATCCGGAAATCGAAAGCAAATTCTATTTTTGCAGGCATGAGTAAAAATGTAGTGATAGCCATAGATGGCTATTCATCCTGTGGTAAAAGTACAATTGCAAAAGCCCTGGCTAAAAAGCTGCATTTCATCTATATAGACACCGGTGCGATGTACCGCGCTGTAACCCTTTATTTCCTCAGACATCCTATTAATCTTAATGACCCGCTGGAAGTAGAAAAAGCACTCCATAATATCCACATTAACTTTGATTACCGCGAGGAACAAACCTTTGTGTTTTTAAACGATGAAGACGTTTCTGAAGAAATAAGGCAGATGCCTGTTTCTGAAAGAGTTAGTCAGGTGAGCGCGATAAAAGCTGTACGCACAGAAATGGTCAGACAGCAGCAAAGAATGGGAAAATCCAAAAACATCATCATGGATGGACGGGATATAGGTACTGTAGTTTTCCCTGATGCCACATTGAAGTTTTTCATGACTGCCGATCCTTCTGTTCGCGCCGAGAGAAGATATAAGGAACTGATTGCCAAAGGTGAAAAAGTTAGCCTGGAAGAGATCTATGCGAATCTGGCACTTCGTGATTATCAGGACACCACCCGAGAGGAAAGTCCGCTAATACAGGCTCCTGATGCAATTGTACTTGATAATTCAACTATTGATCAGGATATGCAACTTGAATTTGCGCTGTCTCATATCATGCCATTATTGCCTGCCAGAAGAACATAATCAGTTTTTTGACTCAAATTAGACACAAAAGCTCCTAAAACATAATTCTGCCTCCCTGCTATAAACAAACAACAAAACCTCATAATCATAAAAGTCAATTTAAAATAAAGAGCAGAAATGTTTTTTATTAAAAATCTTATTTTCTACCTTTGCAGTCCGATTTAATAATCGGAAAAAGGAGATAAATTAATTAATGGCCAAAAAACTAGAAGCCGAAAAGGAGTTAACTGCTAAACAAGCGGAACTACAGGGCGAAGAAACCACTACGGTTAAAGAAAAG
>CAZGWG010000053.1:0-20400 GCA_964529165.1 uncultured Sphingobacterium sp. | reverse complement strand
GAGACAGATAGCCCCTTAAAAAAGACATTAAACAAAGCGGCCGTCCCGCCCAGGATTAAATCCAGGGCGGGACGGCCGCTTTAAAGATAATTTTTATCTGATTATTTATTCCACCATAAACGGGTAGCCTCATTATCTGGACCACCAAGTTTTGTAATACCACCAGCAAGGCGAGTAGCGTTTACTTGACTTTCCCCTAGAGGATATGGCAAGCGACGCATAACCTCATTCTTAGCTACATATAAACTAGAAGAATTTATTCTATCATATAACTTAGGGAAGCCTGTACGACGGTATTCAGACCAAGCTTCTAGTCCATTTGGATATAAGGCAATCCACTTTTGAGTAATAATCTGCTCTAATTGCTTAGCAGGATCTGCGGACCACTTTACAGTAATATCACTTAATGCAGGAGTAACACCAAGCGCACCGGTAACTGGAATTGGTGTATTCATACTTGAAGTATAAGAAGCAATTGCAGCTGCATCAGAGATACCCCATTGCTTCATAGAAGCTTCGATACCTTTTTCATAGAACGACTGTGCAGTACCAGTACCCATGTTCCATCCTTTCAATGCACCTTCTGCTCTTAAGAACCAAGCTTCAGCAGAAAACATAATATCAAATGGAGTGCTGTATTGATTATCAACCAGATATCTAGGACTAACGGTCGACAATTTTGTGTTCTGGTTCTCAGGCAAACCTAATTCAACCTGAGTATATCCGTTACGGATACCTTTGTAAGTTGAAGTTGTACCTTCTACCGGAGAAAATAGTTTAGAAATACGAGGATCTGCATAACCAGTTAATACAGACTCCATAGCAGCACTCATACGGAATTCATTCCAAGGAGTTGCCTGATTCAATGGATTGAGGTTATTCACAGTAATCTTAAGGTAAGCATCAGAAGAAGCATCTTCCATAACGCCACCTGCTACTGCTGCCTCGGCATTTTCTTTTGCCAATGCAGGTTCAACTCCAGATACACGAATAGCCAGACGTAAACGTAATGTATTCGCAAAAAGAATCCATTTATCTACATCACCAGCATAAATTAGGTCATTACTACCAAGAACATTCTTTCCTTTGTAGGGTTGAAGGTCAGCAGTAGCTTTTGCTAATTGCACGAAGAAATCCTTATAAATAACATCCTGAGCATCATACTCAACTGATTTTAAACCATTACCTACTGCCGAGTATGGAATTGGTCCCCAATAATCAGTAATTGGCAAGAACATACGAACTTTCCAGATATTGGCTATCGCATAAATCGCAGGGTTTTCTGCTTTACCACCAGGCTTCGTATTTTCCAATACACCTAACATTGGTGGCATTGCATTATTATAAAAGTTTCTGAATGCACCGTCTATCCAGTTACCAACCGGTACGTAACGGTCAGAATCGAAGTTTTGCGCAATATTTCCAAAATATTGGGAATATAAATCGCCAAATAAACTTTGGAAGGTTTGCCATGCAAAAGAGATACCTCTATATTGGGATGCAGCAAATGCATTACCAACAGCGGATGCATCAAGCTCAGTTAACCTGGTTGTGTCAGTATTATATTCCTCAAACTTGTCGGTACAAGAAGAAATACCAATAGCTGTAACCAAGACTAAACTTGAAGCAATGATATATAATCTAAATTTTTTCATAATTGATAATTTTTATTAATTAAAACGATAAGTTTAAGTTCAAACCAATCTGACGGGTAGTAGGTAAAGAGAATCCTTCCTGACCCACAGAAGTATTCGTTGATCCTGCAGTAGATTCAGGATCGAAACCTTTAGCCTTATTTACAATAAAGAATAAGTTACGACCTGTTAAAGATACAGAAGCGGCCTGGAATGGCACATTCTTAAGTAAATTCTTAGGCAATGTATAGCTTAAAGAAGCTTCACGTAAACGAATGTTAGTTGCATCATAAGCCCAAACCTCACCTACCGGAGTGTTACGACCACCTACAAACTTCCAGTATTGCTCAGCAGTTGTTGCAACAGTATTTGCTGCTCCGGCTGCAGTTACACCAGGGAAAATCATAGAAGATCTTCCTGCTAATGTTTCTTCTACCTGACATCAGAATAAATAATCGCATTAGTAAATGATGTTACTGTACCACCCACACGAGCAGTAATTAATGCACTAAGAGTAATATTTTTGAAAGTAAATGAGTTACTTAAACCTCCAGTCCAATCTGGACGAGAATTACCGATATCAACTGTGGTTCCTGGAGTAATTAAAGGTAAGCCATTAGGTCCTACTATAATATTTCCACTAGCATCACGTTGGTAACCCCTGCTATACATCTGACCTAAAGGCATACCCTCAATTGCACGTTGGAATACCATGAAATCTTGAGTCAAGTTTAAGGTCTTTAAAGTAGGAGATAATTCAACAACTTTATTCGTGTTTTTAGCAAAGTTTAAATTGATGTCCCAACGGAATGAATTTTTCATAACCGGTGTACCATTTAAAGTCAATTCAACACCTTTATTATTTACTAAACCTGCGTTCACATATTCTGAACCCCATCCGGAAGCCGGAGGAAGAGTTACCTGAAACAATTGGTTTTTAGTATCAGAAGAGTAAAGACCTAAATCAAATCCTAAACGATCGTTAAAGAATTTCGCTTCTAAACCTATTTCTTTAGCTGTTGTTAATTCAGGTTTCAAATCAGGGAAAGGTTTCACACTATTTCTGCTGATGAAACCACCATTACCACCAGCAGCAAAGTTATATAACTGAGTAGTCAGGTATGGTGATGCATCGTTACCAGTTGTGGCATAAGATCCTCTTAATTTAGCAAAAGATACTGCATTAGGTAAAGTAAAGATGTTTGACAGAATTGCAGAGAAACCTCCAGAACCAAACAGATAAGACTGATTTGCTTTTGGTAAAGTAGATGACCAGTCATTACGAACAGATCCAGAAATTGTAATTGCATTTTTGTATGTGAAATCTGCTGTTGCAAATACACCCTGTTTTTCTGTCTGAACAAATGTACGGGAATCCGTAGGACCACGTCCATTTGATGGAATAAATAAATTATCTCTGTTTAATCCACCAGTATTAGTGCTTTGGAATAATCTATCCACATGCTGAAGACTTGCTCCAAAAGTTGCATCAACGGTTAATTCTTCAAGTATGTTCTTTTTGAAAATACCGATGAAGTCAAAGTTAGTTTCTGTAACATCTCTATTCTCAGTAATGTAGTTACCAAAATCAGCTATCGTATACGTATTATTATACCATTTACCGTCAGAAACATCTATGGTTTTATCAATACCTGCACGTCCCATTAAGCTTAATGCCGGAGTAACCTGATAAGTTAATGAACCAAATCCCATTACACGATCTCTTTGATCTTTAGATACAATGCGGTTTTTTGTCCAGTATGGATTTTCACCACCGTTAGAACCTGGGTTCCAGTAGTTTTGCATTAATTTACCTGTAGAAGGATCAATGTATTCAGACTTCTTAGCCTGCTCAGTAGAAATGTTACGAGGGATACGAAGGATATGACGTTGGTTATTCTGATAAGCCTCACCAGTATATTGTCTGTTAGCTATATCTTGTTTAAGGTAAGTAACCTTTGAGTCATAAGATAATTTAGGACTAACTTTACCGGTAAGACGTAAGTTAAGGTTGTTTCTTACCAATTTATTATTATCAACAATACCTTTTGCATCAACGCGGGTATAGGCAAAATAGGTTTGAGCCTTTTCATTACCACCAGAGAATGCTAAAGTATTAGATAGTTGATTTCCAACAGAGTAAAAGTCTTTGTAGTTGTCCGGTTGAGGAGTCATGCTATAAGTTTTAGCAGCATCAGCAGGATCGTTACCCCATAAAGCAACTGTTTGACCAGTCATTTTAGGACCCCATGAACCTTCCTGAGCTCTGTTGTAAACACCAGCAGCACCCTGTCCAAACTCATTCTGGAAATCATAAAGCATCATTGCCGATTCTAACTGAGAAGAGCTATTGAAAGTAACTCCTGAGCCTTGTTGAGAACCACCTTTTCTGGTAGTAATTAACAATGCACCATTAGCAGCACGCGAACCATAAAGCGCGGTCGCAGAAGCACCTCTTAGTACAGTCATTGATTCAATGTTATCCGGGTTGATACTTGATAAACCATCACCACCGTCACGGCCACCATTACCAGTACCAGGACTGTAGTTTGAGTTATCCATTGGCACACCATCGACAACAATCAAAGCTCCGTTATTACCAGTAATTGAACGGTCACCTCTAAGTACAACACGGGTTGAACCTCCAAGACCTGAAGAAGTACCGGCAACATCAAGACCAGCCACACGACCGATCAAAGATTTACCAATATTTAACTCCCTTGCTTTCTCAAACTGATCAGTATTAACTTTTTGAGTTGCATAACTCAAAACCTTTTGATCTTTACTAATACCCATAGCAGTAACAATTACTCCTTCAAGTTGTTTTGCATCAGATTCAAGACGAACATTTAATGTTGTTCTTCCATTAACTGCAATGGTCTGACTTGCAAATCCAATGTAGGTAAATACCAGTGATGCATTGGATGGCACAGAAATTGTAAAACTACCGTTAGCATCAGTGCTTGTACCCTGAGTTGATCCACTTACCTTAATGCTTACAGCAGGAAGAGGCAAGTTGTCAGAGTCGGTAACCTTTCCGGTAACGCTGATATTCTGCGCAAACACATAGGTCTGGCACAATAGCAGCAATACGACTAGTTTGTAAACTTTTTTCATCATAATACTTTTTTAGTGTTAGATTATAAATAATTAATTGATTAACCACGAGATAAGCAAAACTTATGGTTGTATTACATACCACTTGGCAAGACTAAAGTAATACTTTTTTTTATTATACCAAATATTTAGTAAAGTCACTTAAGGTTTTTAAATTTTAAAACAAACTAAATGCAATTATTTGATTATCAGTAAATTATAAATCAATAAAAAACAAAAACAAAAATTATTAAACCAATGTTGAAAAATACCAAGCTGCTAAATAGTTGGTTTTGAGAAAAAAACCAGCTTAGTATCAGGAAAGATTAAAATTTATAATAAGTATTTGGTAAAAATCATGATACTATTTTCCGGCATATTGATCAAATTCTTGAGCATTTAAAAAATTGAGGCTATTCAGCCTTACTATCCCCTTGCTTGCCAGAAACAAAATAATTAAGCAGTGAAACAGAAATCAATATTAATAAGCCAAAAAACTCTCTTGTTTCTTCAATCCAGGGAGCAGATGCTTTCATGCTTCCTGCAATGTTTTCAGCCTTGTGTTGAGTTAACCAGGTTAAAACCCCGTCTTTATCAAAGAACAAATAAACAGCGTAAACAAATAAAAGGAATACTCCGGCTAAGGTAATACGGGGGTAATTATATTTCCTGATTGCAAAAAAGCAAATCGTGGCTCCAAACAGATAAATAAGGATCCATAAGACCTGGTCAGGATCATTGTACTGAAGGACTGCAGAGATTAAAAAGAGAAAGAGAAATATACTATTGAAAATTTTCATATCACACCATTTTAAACCTTAAATAAAATTAGAGTATTATAACCAGATATTAAGTAGTTAACAGTATGATATTTAAATAATGATCAGCCTGCTCAATAATTTGAGTAATCATTATAAATCACATAAAATTAAACTCTTTATCTTACAGATTTAATTTGCACCGAAATTCTTATAGTTAAATCTAATCAGATCCTTCAGCGGAAAGAAAAATATTTCTAAAAAGCCTGCTAATCGGATAGTAACATGCCCGGCTCTTTTTGATGCCTGTAAAAAATCAGAATCAGTAGCAACTGCTTTGAATTCAGGTCCGGTAACAAATACAGGAAGCAGCACAAGCGGCTGTATAATAGCCCCAACAGAAACAGAAGGCCCATTTCCTACAAAGGTTCCTTCATCCTATATAAGGAGTGATATCAGGGATGATAAGGAAGGGTATAAAATGACTGCAAAGATCACTATTGGTAATATTAATGATAGTTGCGCTCCCTTGGCCGGCGCTATTGTGGATATATGGCATTGCGATGCAGAAGGCAACTATTCTGAATATGGCGGAACCGGAATGCAGGCTAACAACTACCAGTCACTTCACTTTTTGAGAGGAAGGCAGGTAACAGACGCCAATGGGCAGGTCAATTTCACGAGTATATTCCCCGGATGGTACTCCGGAAGAGCAACCCATATCCATGTACATATTTATAGTGCAAGTGGCAGTTCCCTCAAAGTTACCCAAATCGCATTCCCTGAGGGTGCAGGAAGTGCAAAAGCAATTGGTAATGGTTATAAAAAAGGAATGTCGGGTTATACCTATAATGCGAATGATAATGTTTTTGGTGAGGATGGCGGGAAAAACCAGATTGCTGTGGTAAGCGGAAGCACTGATTCTGGTTTTGACCTTTCTATACAATTAAATGTATCTGCCTGATTCAACCTTTCTATTGCAATCTCATAAAGGCAATTTAATTATGGAGAAAACATCAGCAATTATATATTTGAATGAACAAAGAGGCTTAATTGAAAAGTCGGATTCAAATTGCTTCTGTACATTCAACTACGATGGGTATTATAATGAAGCTAAGCAGGCATTCGGATCCATTTTCTTATTCAATGAACTTATTTTAAACTCTTCTGCCCGCTTAGCTACTGTTATTGAGCATAACTGCTATTTTATTCTTATCCCAATAACAGGAAGTCTTAATTACCAGACTAGTGATCAACCAAGCCAAGTTCTTGAAGTAGGTGAAATAATAATCTGTCCATGCCAGAAAGGGAGCTTATTCCAAACTTGCAATCCATATAGTTATGAGAATATACATCTGATTCAAATTGGAATTAAAGCAGATTCTCATTCAGGTCAGCAAGAGAAATTCCCTTTTAACCTTACATCTTTCCCAGATGAGCTCAATGAGGTATTAGTGGTAGAATCAAAGTTCAAATTATCTGCAGGACGGTTCGGAGGAAGAAAGGAGTTTATATATCCTCTGAAAGGAGGGTCATCTCATTTTATTTTTGCCCTGTCAGGAGCATTTGAAGTTAGCGGAAGACTAATCCATCCTGGTGACAGCCTGATACTATGGAATTCAAATGAAACTGAAATTGAGGCCTTAAGTAATGATGCAGTTTTAATCAGCATTGAAACAGAAGCAGCATTGTCGGGGGCTGAATGAATTGTTCAGCCCTCTGAATAACGATTATTTTGGTAGTAAAGCCGGATCGCCGGAATCCAGATAAGACTCGTATTGTTTCAAAAGTGCCGGATCTTTCGGACGTCCATAAATATCACTGGATTTATACTTTTGCAGGTCAAATGCCTTTTTCATCCAAACATCACGACGGCGATCCCGGGTTACTGTATAAATCAGTTTAGGAACAAATTGTGGAGGAATAGCCAGTATACCATCCTGATCACCAATAACAAGATCACCAGGCATAATTACCGCTTTACCTATTCTAATCGGAACATTAATACCTGATACAGTAGCATTGCTCAAAGGTCCGGGATAGGTTCCGCGATAAAAAGCCTGCATCCCACTCTGAGATATATTTTCGGTGAGATATATTCCACCATCGACAATAAGTCCGGTACCAGTAGTTTTCCATATATAATAAGATAACTTATCACCTACATAAGTTCCTCCCTGCACTTTACCGTATAGATCAACAATGACCAGATCATCTTTTTGAAGCATATCGATGGTTGTTCTGTTGTTTAGACCGGTAAAATTATTCTTATCCGCTTCAGCCTGCATTCCTGCAACCAAATCCGGACGAGAAGGCATAAACTGAACGGTAAATGCACGACCAACAAGTTTCTTTCCCGGAATGATTGATTTCCAGCCATCCTCATACTGATTGGCATATTCTCTGGGAATAGAACCAATGGCCTCAACAACCTGAATATCCATTTTACGGATCGTATCGAGAACCGCTGCGGGGATCATCGGGCGACCACCCGGGAAACGGCCATAAGGGTTCTTTGCGGTAAAACTTATCATCTGCTCCTCAGTAAAATTATAAAGCTGAGCACTTACCTGTGATGTAAAAAATGGTGCTATAAGTAAGCCTAAAAAGATGAATGCTTGCTTATAGCTTGTTTCAATTAACTTTTTCATGATAATCATATTAGAGTGAGATACAAGATGTGAGATAATTATCTGTTCATTTCAATATTTAATACTAATTCTGAATCAAGACTGAATCCTGATTCCTTTGAGACCTGTTTATTAGATAAAAGAACAATGATTAAGGAATAAAGACATTGAAAAGACCATGTTTTTATCCTATCCATTCCTCCATATTTATCTATTCCCTATTCCCTATTCCCTAACCAACAACCACCTTCTGAGATTTTCTGGTGAGTAAATGAATAATAGTCCAGGCCAGCAGATAAGTAATTCCGCAAATCGTAAAGATCAGGTTATATCCGCCGGTTAAATTATCAGCGGCTTTGTAAACATCAAGCAGATAACCCACAAATATCGGAAAGAGTATCCCTCCTATTGCACCGGTCATCCCTCCAATTCCAACTACTGAACTAACTACTTCTTTAGGGAACATATCAGAAGCCATTGTAAAGATATTAGTTGCCCATGCCTGATGAACTGCAACAGCCAGACTGATTAAGCCCACTGCCACCCACTTGTCGGTAACAAACTGAGCAATTGCGATCATAATAGCCAGCTCCAGAACAGCGAACATTAACAGTACCCCTTTTCTGGCTTTTAATGTCGGCCAGCCCTTATTGATTAACCAGGAAGAAAAATAACCTCCAGCGATACTTCCAACTGTAGTTGCACCATAGATAAGTATTAATTCAGGGCTGATTACTTTCAGATCAAGATTAAAAGTAGAAGAAAAATAAGATGGCAGCCAGAACAGGAAGAACCAGAAAATAGGATCAATCAGGAATTTTCCAGTGACAAAAGCCCATGTTTGCGGGAATGTAAATAACCTTGACCAGGAAATACTGGTTGTGCTTTTTACCTGATCAGAAACATCATCCTTATCGCTTTCTATATAAGCTAGTTCTTCAGCAGTCAATCTTTTTTGTTTAGAAGGAACCTCATAAAGAATCCACCAGAAGATCAGCCATATAAAACCAAGTGCACCGGTAATCCAGAATACCTCATGCCAGCCATAATTCTGCATAATTATTGGAACAAGGATCAAGGCTACAACAACACCTATTGCTGTACCTGAATTAAAGATACCTGTTGCTAATGCTCTCTCTTTTTTGGGAAACCATTCTGCAACAGCCTTCATTGCTGCCGGGAAATTACCGGCTTCACCTATTCCCAGAGATAATCTTGCAATACCAAAACCCATCACTGATTTGGCCAGTGCATGAAACATACCTGCCAGACTCCAGACAATCACAGCGACGCTATAGCCCATTTTAGTGCCTACTTTATCGATAAACCTTCCCGATACCAATAATCCAATGGCATAAGCAAATGAAAAGGCCGACATAATCTTACCAAAATCTGTTTCAGTCCAGTTAAACTCTGCCTCAAGAGTAGGCTTCAGAAGGCCGATAATCTGGCGATCGAGATAATTAATCACAGTCCCTGTGAACAATAATCCCACAATAATCCAGCGGTAATTTTTGATTTTTCCTGATGCCATCTGTTGGTTGTTAGTTGGTTAAGTAATTTATGTTATCTGTTGTCAGTTATCTGTTGTCTGGATGGAAATTTTTCCTTCATTATCAACTGTCAACTATCAATTATCAATTATTTTCGGTTCTTGAATCTATGAAGTAAAATGCTTCACATATTGTTTAAAGTGCTCCAGCAATCCATCCCAATCTTCATTTTTAATTAGTTGCTTATCAAAAAGCTGTCCCCCTATTCCCAGACCATCGGCACCGGATTTCATAAATACCTCAATGTTATTCAGGCTAATACCGCCAGTAGGCATTAACTTAATCTTATTTAATGGTGCTTTTACGTCCCTTATATAATCAGGACCAAGTGCAGTAGCAGGGTAAACCTTGACCATATCGGCTCCGAGAACCCATGCCTGATATATTTCAGTAGGAGTATAGGCTCCCGGAAATACCGGAATCTTTGACTCAACACAAGACCGTACCACTTCCGGATTCAGAATAGGTGTTACTATAAATTGTGCACCTGCCTGAAGTGCCATATTAAGATCATCTATACTGCAAACTGTACCAGCACCAACATTTAATCGGCCATTGAATTGCTCTGCAGCATAACGGATAATATCCTCCGCAAAGGGAGTATTCATAGTAATTTCAATGGTTGTTAGTCCGGCGGCATGATAAACAGGCAGTATTTTAGCAATTTCATCAAATGTCAGATTCCTGATTATACCAACCAAAGGCACCCTGGAGAAGTCTTCCCAGGAAAATTCTTGATTATTCATTAGTAGTGATTTGTAGTGCATTAAATAATTGAATCTGTCCGGCTATAGTTGCTTTGTCTATCAGTTCAGATTGGATAAAGGTTGTTTTGGTTTTGAAGGAAAGCAGTTCCACAGCAATTTTATAATGATCATACAAATGCTTTCCACTGCAGATCACCAGGTGATCATGAGTTCCGGAGTAAAGTTCTCTCAGTTCTGTTCCTATTAGCAATCCACTTAAATAATAGGAATTCTGCTCTTTACCGAACTTACCAAAGAGTTGCATGGTTCTGACAGTAAATAAATTATGTAGTAGAGAAGATGATCCTGAGACTTCTATCCCGCGCTTAAATGCCTCAATATTATCAGGTTCAGCCAGACCTGAAGATTTACTCAAATCAATAGAATCCTTTAGTATACTGTGTTCGCTAAGAATATTAAAGATCTCCCCGGTCATGAAAGTTTTAAAGTCAGTTACCTGCTCATCCTTTACATAAATATGTTTAGAATGCGTTCCGGGAAATACAAACACCAATTGCTCCTGAACAATAACCTCATTTATTTTAATCAGGCCGATTAACTGGGCTTCCTCTCCACGCATCACATCCTCATAACTTTTTACACCGGAAACCAGAACAAGATTTGCACCAGGACCATTAAAATTTTCATATATCTTAACTGATGCCTGACTTCCATAGATATTAAAAGGCAGTTCCGCATAAGGAATCTCCTCCATTCCCAGAGAAGAGGAAGCCATACCTGAAACAATAATTGGAAGCTTATCAAGGTTTACACCTGATTTTTGTGCTAATTCATTAATACTTGATTTAAGTATCCCCGAATAGAAATCAAATCGATTAATTTCAGTTTGCTCTTTCCAGGACCTGAATGTTCCTGCTACCCCGCCAGACGATAATAGTTCTTCAATAACATCATAGCTAAGCTTGTCAACCAGCCTTAACCTGAATGAAGAAGTTCCCCAATCACAGCACAAAATGTATTTATTCATATCTCTTTTACAATTCCATATTTTTTATTCTCAAAGCAAAATTTCCAGCTAACTGACGAAATCAAATTTCAACCTCCTAAGTGATTTCGTAAGTTTTACTAATTGTCAATTATCAACTGCCAATTATCAATTATTTATTAACCCTTGTTTTAAACACCATTTCCGTGTTTCCCTTCAAAACATCTTCCTCCGAAAATCTGAAATATAAAATATCCTTAGCGCTCGTTCTTTCACGATCGAAAACAACATGAATCTTTCCATCAGGAGTTTGATCTGCATCAGGATATGATACGTTTTCTCTTGCATCGAGCAAAAGCTTATACGGCCATGTTTTACCACCATCAGAAGAAACAAATGCCGTCATATTGTTACGTGTTGTACTGCTATTTGAAATCAGCAATAAATTTCCTGAAGCCAGTTTACCTAAGTAAAAGCGACTTGAAGTTGTTGGACCGGAAGCGGTAAAGGGTTGAACCTGAGCCCAGTTCAAACCATAATCGGAACTGGTAGTAAAATATATTCCTTTGGTAGTTCTAACCATTGCCATGAGATCACCTTTATCTGAGATTTCGACAACCTGCGGTTCATCGTGAATCCGGATAGCTTCTTCAATCTTGATTGTTGAATAGTTGCTTAAAGCAGCCAGATCACTTGATTTGGAATAATCCAGGGCACGAAGAAAAGCGCCATTAGCCGGAAATACTTTTCCGGAACTATCCCCTGGAAGGGGCTTATCCACATAAACAGGAAAAAGGGCAATATCTTTGGAAGCAAGATAAAGCGGTTTATTGCTCATCACACCGTCGCTAATGCGCTTCGGCTGGCTATGGGTAACTTTTGAGCCATCCCATGAAATTTCAAGAGCATTTACTCCTCCAAATCCATCCCATAGAAGGCTATCTTTGACGCTTCCATAAAACAAATGAAGCTGTCCACTTTTATCTCTCCAAAAAGCCGGATCAAAAAACCGGTATTCCGGTAAATTCGGATAAATTGCTAATTGGTCATTCAGCCATGTAGCTCCAGCATCCTGACTTACAGAAAGTGTAACATAATTTCCGGGACCCGGAGCAGCTCCGCCTGAATACCAGGCAACAAATATCTGCTTTCCATCAGCAGATGTACCTATAGCAGGAACCTGCTCAAACTTTCTGTCATTTAACCGTGGATCTGCTCCCGTGATAAACAGGATAGGAGAAACAGAAGTATCCGTAGTTGAATCAGCTATTTTTTTATCTGAATTACAGCCTGATATAAATGTTCCGAAACTTGCTGCTAGGAGTAAGGAGGAAAAAATTAAGGATTTTGTTTTCAATTTATCTTGATTATCTGGGTTAATATTCTATTCACATGGTGGTTAATATTGGGGTATTGGATGTAATTGGTAAACTTGTCTATTCCTGGACGATAGCAATCGGGTCTATTCCATTCCTTATTCCCTATTCCCTTTATTCCCTATTTCCGCTCTAAATATAATTAAATTGTTCTATTGAGTGAACCAGCCTTAAGATTCGACTACTTACCAATTATGTATGGCGCCATCGGGGCTTTTCAAGACCGGATGAGGATATTTCGTTTTCTCAGTTATTTCCATTACAAAGTCGGCTTTCTTTGGATCAAATTTCACCCCAAGTCCAGGTACAGAATTCAAATATAATTTACCATTAGAAAAGTTCAGGTAATCTTCATTAAAGTAGGCGGGCCTTTCTGGTTCACCACCGGCTAATTCCATCATAGCCCTCGAAGGACTGCTTGAACCGAGCACATGAACCAAAGCAGCTGTGGATAAGGGTCCGGTAAAATGAGGGATCATTCCTACATAATGAGTTTCGCAAAGGGATGCTATTTTTTTAAACTCAACAATACCACCTGTATTCGGTAGGGTAACCCGCGAATAATTAATCAATTGCTGCTCAATCATTTCATTAATATCCCAGCGATCACCGAATTGTTCACCAACTGCAAGTGGAACCTTAGTAAGTTGTCTGAAATTTCGATATGCTCCTGGATTCTCTGACCGGATTGCATCTTCCACAAAATACGGGCTTAATTCTTCCAAGGCATCACATATCTTGATCGCTTCGGTCGTGTCAAAACGGGTATGCAAATCAATAGCCCAGTTTCCCTGCCCTCCTACTGCCTGATCTATTCTTTTACAGAAATCAATAGTCTTGGCAGCGTTCTGGTAGAAATCAAAAGGCTGATCACCATTTCCTCCGGTTGGTCCGATCCTGTAAGATCTTAAACCTGCTTTCAGGCAATCAGTTGCCCTCTCCTCTTCTGTTTTTGCTTTTGAGGCCCTGAATCCGGTTGCATAACATTCAACATAATCACGCGTTGCTCCTCCGAGTAATTCATAAACAGGAACATTCAACGCCTTTCCTTTGATATCCCATAAGGCCATTTCAAGTGCACCCACGGCATGGAGTTTTTCCCTGCCCGGAGGATAAAACATCCCTCTGTAAAGATTTTGCCAGATATGTTCTATTCTGAATGGATCCTCACCAATCATCATCTGCGCACACTGTTCAATCATATCTTTCGAACCACCTTCACCAATACCGATTATTCCACTATCTGTTTCAATTTCTACGATTCCACGAGCCTGATTAAACAATGGCTTGGTATATCCAGGAGCACTATAATACCTGATTTTCTTTATTTTAATCCCTGAAGATGCAAATGCATCCATAACAGGAAATCCCAGCATCATAGTTGCTGAACCGAGTGAAGCGGATTTAAGAAACCGTCTTCTTTCCATAAACCTTATTTAGTTAACACGTTCTACATCCACAAACTGAACCCCTGTTTCCCTGGAATCAAATTTGAGAAATGCCTCAAATTTGCCTGAACCTGCAGGCAGTTCAATATCACCAAAAATTACTGAAGTTTTTCCTTCTGAGACCGGGGTATTCTTTTCAAGACCCTGATATTTAAAAAAGGCTAAGCCAGATGTCGGTGTTTTCTGAAAACGAAGGGTAATCCGATATCGGGCGGCTGTACTAAAAACTTCCCAATAACCACATTTATCGGGTTGATTAACATAAGCTCCGGGACCTCCCCAATCGAAGCGGGATAACTGCACATTCTTTTGAAATAGAGTTCCTAAATAAATCCGCTGAGGCCAGTCCGGACCACGATCCTTAATAGCCTGATCAAACCAGTTCTCATATTTTGTCAGCATGCTTTTAACTATCTCGGGGTGCTGCTTGGCAATATTATTGATTTCACTGGAATCTTTTTCTATATCGTATAATTCAAGATTTGCGATCATTTTCTTTACATCAACATCAGTCGGGCGACTAATATTACCATAAGGATCATCCGTAGGAGAAATCAGCTTATAACGTTGACCACGAACTGTAAAATGAAAGTATTTGAAAGGCTCAGATCCGGCATGTCCCTGTATAAAAATTTCGCGCTCCGGGAGATTTTTCACCTTCCCGCTTAATAAGGGCATCAGAGAAAATCCGTCAAGCTTCAAATCTTTTGGCACTGAAACATTACATGCTTCAAGTAAGGTTGGCATCACGTCTATATGGGCAGCTAAATTCGTGTATTTTACCCCCTGCGGTATCTTTGCCGGCCATTTTATAAAGAATGGAGCACGGATACCATTCTCATATACACTGGTTTTAGTTCCGCGAAGATTCATACTATAACGATCTGGATAAAGATCATTTTTGGTTCGTTTTGTTCTCGGTCCATTGTCGGACATAAAGATCACAATCGTATTATTCTCTAATCCAAGTTCTTTAAGTTTAGCCAGTAAGCGGCCGATATTTGCATCTACATTAGCAACCATACCATAAGTACGGGCATTTAGCTCATGAAGGCCCATTTTACGAAATGGATCAGCCCATTTATCACTCACTGTCAGCGGAAAATGAGGAAGATTGGTTGCATAAAAAGCAAAGAAAGGTTTATCCTTATTTTTATCTATAAAACTGATAGTTGCATCTGCAAAAATATCGTCACAATAGCCTTCATAGACCTTTCTGATATTATTATGTTCAAGAATCGGGTTGAAATAGGAATTTCCCGGAGGGTCGGATGCCTGCCCTATGCCACCTCCTTTATGAATAAGAGTTTCCTGAAAACCCTTGTCAGACGGCCTCATAGGATAGCTGTCTCCAAGATGCCATTTCCCAAAAATTCCGGTACTATATCCGGCTTCAGACAATACTTTGGCAAGAGTAACTTCAGAAGACTTCATCAGATGGGATGTCTCAGTTACTCCTACCACCCCGGTACGATAATTATCTCGTCCGGTGAGCATACTTGCGCGGGTTGGAGAGCAATTGAAATTAACAATAAACTGTTTGAATTCAGCACCTTGTTTCGCAATCGCATCCATATTCGGGGTTTTCAGCACATCATTATTGTGTATACCTAGATCCCCAACTCCCTGATCATCGGTCATGATCAATAAAATATTTGGCCTTTTCTGGGCATGACTTTTCTGTGCTGCCAGGCATAGATTCAGTATTAGAAAAAGACAGACGAACTTCAGATAAGACATAACAAACCCAATAGCTTTAAATAGTAAATAAAAACCTATAACAAAATGGATATCAAATAATTATATTGATTAAATATCCATCAAACGTGATTATTGTAAGAGTGGTTTTGAAGAAATTGCATTCAGATCATAAACGACCTTACCACCTTTTATGGTCAACTGACATTCGAATCTTTGTTTTCCTTCCTGTCTGTTTCCAACAATATCCTTAAAGCCAAAATCACCATTACGTATACTCATCACTGTGATATCGGCAACAGCACTCTGTGATAAATTTCCCAATTCAGGTCTCTTTATAGTAATTGCAGGTGTCCAGGTTGAGGCCTTTATAATTGAAGGGATATCCATCCCCATTGCCAGAAAAACAGAAAACACATTCATTTGATCCTTCATCGCTCCATTGATGCTCGAGGCATGAAGATCTGTTCCCAAGGTATTTGGAAAAAACCCTTGTTTCATAGCAGGAAGGGCTGTTCTGTAGTCAAAACTACCACTACCGAACCCGATATCGAAAATTAACCCATTTTGCTGAGCTTTACGTACAAATGGCTTAACAATTTTGGTTTCAGTATCAATGATAGGTTCTCTTACTCCGGGAACATAGCAAAAAGCATGGGTATAGATATCACCAGGACGAAGATATTTGAAAAAGAGCTCTTCAAGTGACTGATTACCACTGCCAAAATCAACCATAACCGGCATATCGGCTATTCTTCCTGCCTTTGTAAGGCGTTCAACAGGAGTCCAATCGGCCTTACCAAAATGTGCCAGTTTAAAACCTACCACATAATCCTTATTCGCTAAGGCTGTGGCCGCGGTCTTTTCAGAATCCATATCCTCTATATTCTGTTCATAGTCTCCTCCACGCATTCCTTCTCCAACGATATTCAGCATAGATAGCACCCGCGTGGCCGAAATGTCAATGATATTCTTTTTAAAAGTTTGAAATGATTTCCATCCTGCGCCACCAGCATCTACTACAGTAGTAACCCCGGTTCTGAATGTATAACTGTCAGGAATAACAGCAATGGATCCGTTACTGAGGTAATCAGTTTTTGAATGACCGTAAAAAACATGGGTATGGATATCAATAAGTCCAGGGCTAACATACATCCCCTTAGCATTTACAACCTGAAGGGCTAATGCGGTATCGATATTTTTAGCAATGAGGGCAATTTTGGGTTCAGCACCCAACTTTCCATTAATTGATGGAGAGGCAATTTCTGTTGCTATATCCATCACTTCGTTTATGTTGTTCTTGGGGTCAATCACATGACCACCTTTGATAACTATACCATAAATTCTCTTTTTGGACACTGGATCTTGTGAATAGGCTTCGAAGCCTGAAACAGAAAGAAGCAAAAAAGAAAGAAAAAAGAATCTGTATTTAATGAAAACGGAGTGTACCATAGATTTAATTTTATTCTTACTTCTTTGCAATGGGGGATGCAATTGCATTAAGATCATAAACGATCCTTCCTCCTTTTATAGTCATTTCACATTCGAACTTCAGTGTTCCGCTCTGTTTATTGCCGGCAACATCCCTGAATCCAAAATTACCTTTGCGCATACTGAGAATAGCAATATCGGCAATACTGCCAACAGAAAGATTGCCAAGTTCCTCCCTTTTTATTGCCTGAGCCGGAGCCCAGCTTGCAGCTTTAATAATTGATGGAATATCCATTCCAAGGAACAAAAATATAGACATCACATTCAACTGATCTTTCATAGCACGAATAATACTTTCGGAATGAAGGTCTGTTCCCATTGTATTCGGGTAAAATCCTGATTTTAATGCTGGAAATGCCTGTTTAAAATTAAAACTGCCACTACCAAAACCAACATCAAAAATAATTCCCTTGTTCTGAGCGGTTTTGACAAATGGCCGCAGTTGCCTGGTTTCAAAATCAACAATAGGATCCTTGCTTCTTGGAGCTTCGATAAAAGTGTGGGTATAGATATCACCGGGGCGGAGATATTTTAGCAATAGATCCTCCAGAGATAAGTTTCCGCTCCCAAAATCAATCATAACCGGCATATTGGCTATTTTGCCTGCCTTCACTATTCTTTCAACAGGTGCCCAATCCGGCTTTCCGAAATGCGCCAGTTTAAAGCCCACTACATAATCTTTGTTCTTAATCGCAGCTTCAGCAGCCTTTTCAGCATCCATATCCTCAAGATTCTGCTCGTAAGCTCCACCTCTCATACCCTCACCAACGATGTTCAATAATGACAAGACCCTGGTATCAGACTGGTCGATGATATTCTTCTTGAAGGTATCAAATGATTTCCATCCTGCTCCTCCGGCGTCCACAACCGTAGTTACGCCAGCCTTAAAAGTATGTCCATCGGGAATAACTGAAATAGAGCCGTTGCTCAAATAGTTTGTTCTGGACGGACCATAAAACACATGGGTGTGAATATCAATGAGTCCGGGAGTCACAAACATCCCTTTAGCATCCACAACCTGAAAAGCCAGTGCAGTATCAATATTCCTTGCTACCAATGCAATTCTTGCCTCCTGTGCCGGCTGCCCATCCTTTGCAGGACGTGCAGAATGGATGGCAATGTCCATCAGTCCATCAATATTATTCTTTGGGTCGATCACATGACCTCCCTTGATCAGAATACTATAGATCCGATTTGAAGGCGGCTGATTTTGTGCACTAATTCCTCCCACGGAAAAAATTAATGCAAAAGTCAATGTGAATAGATTTTTTTTCATGGAGGAAAGGAATATTAATTTTGGTCGATAATAATATGTTTATAGATAGGATTTAAGATATTTTCCGGGTTCTATAAAGGGTATTAAAATATATAATCAATTGATGTTCCTCATTTGGTCTGAACTGTGATTTTTTAGATTAGTATGATTGCCTTGATTTATCACAATAATCAAATAAATCATAGTAATCACAGTTCAGACAGAAGTTCATATATTATTTTTTGACATTTGAGGCAATAGCATTAAGATCATACATTATCTTACCACCCTTAATTGTCATTTCACACTCCAGTTTTTGCGTTCCTTCCTGTCTGTTCATTGCAATATCCCTGAATCCAAACTTACCTTCACGCATGCTAAGAATTGCAATATCCGCAATAGCTCCTTCAGAAAGGTGTCCTAATTCAGTTCGTTTAATTGCCTGAGCTGGCCTCCAGGTACTACGCTCAATGACAGATGGCAGATCCATACCCATCGCCAGGTGTATTGACAAAACATTTAACTGATCTTTCATAGAACCGTTCATACTGCCTGTGTGAAGATCAGTACCCATCAGATCAGGTAAAAAACCAGCCTTAATTGCTGGAATAGCCTGATTAAAATTAAAACTTCCACCCCCAAAACCAACGTCAAAAATAATTCCCCTCTTTTGAGCAGGGATTACAAAAGGTCTCAACTGTCTGGTCTGAAGATCAACAATCGGATCCCTTCTTTCCAGTTCAGTGAACACATGAGTATATATATCCCCAGGTCTCAGGTATTTAAAAAAGAGATCTTCAATTGGAAGTTTTCCTCCCCCAAAATCAATTATAACCGGCATATCAGCTAATTTACCAGCGGCTACGATGCGTTCAACAGGTGTCCAGTCTGGATTTGTAAAATGTGCCAGCTTAAATCCAACCACATGCTCTTTATTATCTATTGCTGCTTTGGCGGCCAAATTGACATCCATATCACTCACATCCTGCTCATAATCACCACCTCTCATTCCCTCTCCAACAATATTCAGGAATGCTAAAATTCTGGTTTGAGATTTATCAATAATGTTCTTCTTAAAAGTATCGAATGATTTATACCCCGGGCCTCCACAGTCAACCATAGTGGTTACACCTGAGCGAAAGCTAAATCCATCTGCTGTTACACCAATATCACCATTACTTAAATAACTGTTTGGCTGGGTACCCCAGAAAACGTGTGCATGTACATCGATAAGACCAGGAGTAACATACATCCCTGTTGCATTTACGACCTGTTCTGCTTGTGCAGCATCGATATTCTGCGCTACTTTAGCAATCTTGCCATCTTTAATGGCAACATCCAACAGGGTATTAATATTGTTCTTTGCATCGATCACTCTCCCACCCTTAATCAGGGTATCATAGATTTTACCCTGAGCATTTGTAATTATTGCCGAGAAAAGCAGAATGACAACTAAAATTGAAAATTTCTTCATTGTTTTTATTTCTAAAATCTTTAAAGGTTGAACATTAAACTGGTTGTTTAGTCTATTAATTATTTAGCTTGCGCAGTATTACTGGCAATCGCATTCAGATCATAAACAATTCTTCCATTACGAATAGTCATTTCACACTCAAACCTTTGTTTACCTTCATTTCTGTTACCTGCAATATCTCTAAAAGCAAAATTTCCATTACGTACTGTAAGGATAGCTACATCTGCACCAGATCCAACAGACAGGTTACCAAGTTCGGGTCTTTTAATTGCCTGAGCAGGTGCCCAGGTACTGC
>CAZGWG010000052.1:0-20984 GCA_964529165.1 uncultured Sphingobacterium sp. | reverse complement strand
GATGCGAACGACAGCCAACTTTTATTAGCTGCTTAACCCGAACTCACGTTAAATAGAAATTTTAACCGGGCATTTATGATAAATAGGTCATTTATTTTCGATCTAAACATAATTTATTTCTCTGGAGTGCCTGATTATTTAATACTTAGGTTTTTGATTTTCCATTATTTTATCTACATTAATTTAATGTTTTTAAATGAACCCTAATATTAAACCTTTAACTAATTAAAATTGTTATGAGTCAAACTATTAATGCAAACCGCCTTTTTCTGGCAAGTTGTTTTGCACTGATTACCACGGCCTTTTCGTTTAGTATACGGGCGGGAATCCTAACCCAACTGGGCACTGAATTGAATCTGAACCCGGTTCAGTTAGGCCACATTAATCAAATGTGGTTTTTGGGCTTCCCGATATCCATGATTCTGGGAGGTATTTTTTACTCCAGTATTGGCCCTAAATTGATTATGCAGATTGCTTTGTTGGCCCATGCAATCGGTATCATTTTAACAATTTATGCAACCGGGTATGATACGCTGTTGATTTCTACTTTATTAATTGGTTTGGGAAATGGCTGTACTGAAGCTGCTTGTAATCCAATGATTGCTGATTCTTATTCCGGCTTAAATTTTAGCCGTAAAATGAATCGTTTTCACATGTGGTTCCCTGGTGGAATAGTTTTAGGGGCATTGATTTCTAAATTCATGACTGACGCAAACATGAGCTGGCAGTCTCAAATTTGGGTAATTCTGATTCCTACAATCATTTACGCTGTTTTATTCTTCGGACAAAACTTCCCCAAACCAAGAATTGTGGAGAATTCAACACTGGATAACTTTAAAGCGATGTTAAACCCATTGTATTTGTTCATGGCTGCATGTATGGCATTAACCGCTATATCAGAGTTTGGTCCTCAGCAATGGGTTGGTCCTATCCTGGCAAAAGCAGGGGCAAGTCCTATGTTGATTTTGGCCCTTGTAACCGGATTGATGGCAGTTGGAAGATATTTTGCCGGCTCACTAATCAAACAACTTAACACGGTAGGGGTCCTTTTAGGCTCGGCCGTTTTTGGAGTAATTGGTATTTATATGATGAGTACAATGGACGGTACCATGTTATATGTAGCTGCAATATTTTATGCCCTTGGAATCTGTTACTTCTGGCCCAATATGATTGGCTTTATTGCAGAGAATATGCCTCAGACAGGCGCCCTTGGACTTTCTATTATGGGTGGTATAGGTATGTTTTCTTCCTCAATGTTTCAACCAATCATAGGAGGATGGATACAGGATAATAAGATAGTCGCTGTTTCTAATGGCTTAGCTGGTGATGCAGTAGATCTAGCAGCAGGGCAGGCCACATTATCTAATATGCTGATTTTTCCTACTATTCTAATCGTCGCATTTCTCGGTCTTTATTTCTATATGAAAAAACGAAAAGAACTGAGTCCGGCTGTTTGATATCAATAAAAGAGGGGGCAAGCGTCCCCTCTTTTATTGATACTCTTTGTTATGATTCAAGCAGAACCAGAAAGAATTTCTTAATAACTTTATCCTATTAAATGGTGATCATTTTCCGGAGTTTAAACCAACTCAGAATCGTAAATAACCACCTTACTCCAAAGACCGCTATAATTTTTTACGAAATCAAGATGTACCGGATCTGTCTGATAAGTCGCCTGTCCGGCAAGATCATCAAAAAGTAATAATAGGGACACTCCCCAACTGGTATCAATTACACTTCTTTTTTCTGTAGCAGCGACTATACCTACATGAATCTGACGCACAGTTTTAATTTTCCCCAATGTTTTTATACCTGAGATAAGTTTTTCACGGTCTTCGGGCTTATTAAGCCAGAAATATACCTGATGTGCAATTTTGTTTTCCTTTGTTTTCATAGATAAAGTTTCAGCCATTGTGGAACTGCCCGTGGTAAGAATTACTGCAGTGCTGATAAATTTTCTTCTGCTTGATTTGTTGTCCATAAGAGAGTTTAGTGATATTTTAAAGATTGTTATTTTCGTTCGAAGTAAATTTATTTATTTATTGAGCTGGTATCTATTTCCCAATCATCAGTCCGGAATAAGTTAACAGGTAATCCTTCCTTATTAAATAGATTCGGGATCGCTGTATTATTAAAGGCAAACCGTACTGCTATCGGATTTTTTATTTTCTTGCTATAGACCATAATGGTATTTCCCTCAATTTTTGCGATGGCAGGTAAAAAGATCTTATCATCTCCTGCAATTTCAAAACTGGTGACCTGATTTCCTGCAGAGATCAAACCGTTAGCTGCATTTGTAAATTGAATTTTTATTTTGTCTTTTTCAATTGAATGACTTCTGTAAACAGGACTTTCACAGCTAATATCTCTGTAGCCATAAGTTTTATTAAGAGCCAGGTCAGATAAGCGTTTAGCAACTTCTTTCTTAAGGATGGGATGTATGTTTGTAGTATCCGGAACTAAATCAGTAATAACTACCATGCCGGTATTAGGGTGACTTGCTGCTTTAGTTTGCGTTTCCCTAAGTAAAGCTCCAACATTTTTGAATCCATAGGTATATGGCGCAATTTGTACAAAATAGAACGGGAAATTCTTGTTCCATTGCTGACGCCATGAATCAATCATACCTGTAAATAATTGTTCATAGGCATAATATGTTCTGACATTGCTTTCGCCCTGATACCAAATTGCTCCTGCGATTGAATAATTTGTTAATGGATAAATCATAGCATTATAAGCTAATGCGGTTTGATGAGGCCATCCGGGTTGAGATTTTAGTTCTGCGGCCCCCTTTTTAACAATGTTGCTATTATTAACTACATATTCAGGAGTCCAGGTTTCGGCGGGGGTACCCCCCCAGTTTGAATTAATAAGCCCGATTGGGGTATTTAGTTTCTCATTAAGATTTTTACCAAAGAAATAACCAATTGCACTGAATTTAATCATTTCTTCAGGTGAACACACCACCCATTTTCCGTCAAGATTATCTTGGGGAAATGCAGATGTCGACTTGCTCACATAAAATAATCTGATTCTATTATTTCTGGCATTTGGTGCCTCTTCTATGCTTTGAGGTAATTTTTGAGTACCCGACCATTCCATATTACTTTGGCCGCTACAAACCCAAACTTCCCCGATTAAGATATCTTCAAGCTCTATAGTGTTATTTCCTTGTAGCGTTATAGAATAAGTTCCACCTGCCTCAGGCGTTTTAATTTCTGTCATCCATTTGGCATCATTGGTGGCCTGAGTTTGGTATGAGGTATTATCCCAGCTTGCCTTAATTGTTATCTTCTCACCTGGAGAGGCCCAGCCCCAAAGTTTAACGGATGACTTTTGCTGTAAAACCATATGTGATCCTATGATATTCGGTAAGCGGATATTTCCAGTAACCGTTATTGAAATAAAGCAAATCAGAATCAGGGATAAAATTCGTTTTGTCATAAATAAGGCTTGAATTATTAAAGTTAAATTTTCCTAAAGGCTTGTTTTTAATTTAAATATAATCGTTTTCGTTGATTGTAATATTAGATTTTGTTCTTTGGAACTAATTTGTGATTTTGTTATTCAAAATATAATATAAATGAAAAGTAAATTCAGGAAGATTCTGTTTCTATCTCTGTTTCTAATCCAGATAGCACCTGCAGAGATTTTTTCTCAAAAAATAGAGCATGTCATATTAATAGGTTCTGATGGTTTTGGTGCCTATGCTTTTGAGAAAGCTAAGATCCCTAATCTCAGAGCAATGATGAGAGAAGGTTCCTGGAGTCTAAAAGCAAGAACCGTTCTGCCTTCTTCAAGTGCGGCAAACTGGGCTTCGATGGTGATGGGTGCCGGACCAGAGTTACATGGTTACACCACCTGGGGTAGTAAAAAACCCGATATGCCTGCAAGGATTCTGGATGAATATGGAATGTTTCCAAGTGTCTATGCACTTTTGCGTAAACAAAAACCCGATAGTGAGATTGGAGCAATATATGAATGGGATGGTATTGGCTATCTTTTTCCAAAGGCTGCAGTTAATCACGATCAGAATGCGGATGGAGATATCGCTATTGCAAATGCTGCATCAAAATATATAAGAGAAAAGAAACCGAATTTTCTGTTTATCCATCTTCATGATGTTGATAGCGTTGGACACAATGTTGGGCATGGCACTCCAGAATATTACGGAGCTATTGAACGGACTGATGCTCATATTGGTACGATTCTAAAAAGCATAAAAGATGCAGGTATCGAGAAGAACACTGTGGTACTATTTACTGCAGACCATGGTGGTGTCGATAAAGGGCACGGATTGATTTCGATGAATGAGATGCAGATTCCATGGATCATAAGAGGCCCCGGAATTCGAAAAGATAAAGAATTATCTGAGAGTATCATGACGTTTGATACAGCGGCTACCATCGCCAAGCTATTAAAACTGAATGTACCTCAGGTTTGGATTGGAAGATCAGTAAACGAAGCTTTTAGTAAAGATTGAAAGTTTTAGTTAATACAAGGATCCAGGCGATTAACGATTAATAAAAATAGTTTATTCAAATTTCATTAATCGAAATATTCATATATTAGGTTTACTAATTTTTGGAAGAATTGGATTATCAGGCTAAATCGGATACTGAATTACTTGACTTAATGCGGAAAGGCAGTGAGGAAGCTTTTTCTGAAATCTACAATAGATATTGGAAAAGACTACTTTCAATTGCTTACAATATCAGTAAAGATAAAGTTGTTGCTCAGGAGATTGTTCAGGATATTTTCATCGGAATATGGTCCAGAAAATCAGATATTGAGATCAATTGTTTAAATAGTTATCTGGCAAGTTCTGTTAGACTGTCAATGTTCAAGTTCATCTACAGACAAAAAAGAAGAATGGAAATAGAATCTTCTAATTGTCTTGATGAATCTTCAAGCTTGTGTGAAGAACAGATTGACGCCAGATTTACTCAGGAGTATATTAACTCCCTGGTTGAAAAGCTTCCTGAAAAGTGTAAACTTGTTTTCAGGTTCAGTAGAAATTTAGGCCTTAGTATTTCAGAAATCTCTATGGAATTAGGGATTTCTGAGAAAACCGTTGAAGGTCATTTAACCAAGGGATTAAAGGCAATAAGACTCAGCCTCAAGAATTCTTTAAACCTGTTCTAGGTTAATAAAAGCAGTTTCTTAAAAATATTTATTGTATGAGCAAGGGTTGGCGGGTGCCTTATGGTACTCTATGATTAATATGCCCAAATTTTAAGCTATGCAAAAAGAGGAAGTCAGGGAATTAGTTGAAAAATACCTGAGTGGTGCTGCCTCACATGAGGAAGAGGAAAGGTTACTTCATTGGTATTGGAGGGAGAGTAGTATTGAATCGGAGTGGGAGTTGGCTAATTCTCAAACAGAAAATGAACTGAAGTCAATGATTTATGCCAAAATAATTGCGCATGATCAGATGGATTCAGATAAGGGCATTAAGAGTAAATTCAGCCGATTGAGTATACCACTATTATTTATTGCATTTATCGCTCTTGCAGCATACTTTTTTACAACAAGAGATCAAAAAACAAGTGCTGATAAAATTTTTGTAAATGTAAAGCCAAATGATATTAAGCCTGGTGGAAGCAGGGCAATTCTCACCTTGGCAGATGGAAGAAAGATTGAACTGGATGAGTCCCAAAATGGTATATTGGTTAATCAGGGTGGAATAAAAGTACAGAAGAACTCTGATGGTGTTATTGAATATACTTTTTCAAAACAAGAAAAAACCATTTTAGGAGATTCAGACTCGGTTGAACCTGTTTATAATACGATTGAAACACCTGTTGGTGGTAAATATCAATTAAATCTTGCCGATGGAAGTAAAGTCTGGCTGAACTCTTCTTCTTCTTTACGTTTCCCAATCTTTTTTTCTGAGGATAACCGCGAAGTTGAACTAAAAGGTGAGGCCTATTTCGAGGTATCAAAGGATTATAAAAGAAAATTTTCAGTCCGATCAGGTATTCAAAGTGTAGAGGTACTTGGTACCCAATTTAATATCAATGCATACTCTGATGAGAAATCTATTAAAACAACCTTGTTTGAAGGAGAGATACGTGTAATTGATTTAAAAACAAATGATTCCAAGCTGCTTAAACCTGGCGAACAATCAAATGTTGATCAAAGCATTCAGATTAAGCGTATAGATACCCAGTCTGAAATAGCCTGGAAAGAGGGTTATTTCTATTTTAAGAAGGCGGATATAGAAACGGTTATGCGCCAACTGGGAAGATGGTATGGAGTAACTGCCAGATACGAAGGTAATATACCGGAACACCATTTTTCGGGTGCTATTTCTAATAGTCTGAATCTCTTAGAGGTTCTGGAAATTCTGGAAAAAAGTAATATCCATTTTAGTTTAGATGGAAAGGAGGTTGTTGTTATGCCTTAATATCTCAAATGATAGAAGGCTGAACAAAAAACCAGAAGCGTTGGCCCGCTCCTGGTAAAAAGTTTGGACTTCAAATAATTTAATTGCTTCAATTTCTGATCACCAAACAAACAAATTTATGAATTTATTTTCTAATAGTGAAGGCTATGCGGGTTACAACTCAAGTTCAAACTCAAAGCCAGAAATAAAAAGTGGAATTCTATTCTTAACATATGCTAATTCACAATGGGTTATTTTCAATAAAATACTCCGTGTTATGAAGCTGACATTCATACTTCTCATCGTTTTAATCCTCAATGCGAGTGCCGAGAGTTTTTCACAAAAGGTTACTTACAGCGGTAAAAATGTTTCCCTCGAAACGGTATTTACAGCAATAAAAAAGCAAACCGGATATGGTTTCTTTTTTCAGGAAGAACTATTCGCTTTAGCAAGACCGGTTACCATTAACGTATCAAATGAAGACCTTTCAAAGGTTTTAGTAAATGTTTTTAAGGACCAGCCTCTTGATTACAGTATAAAAAATAAAACTATACTCGTTTCAAAAAGGTCAATTCCATTAGCAGATCTGAATCTAAGTCAGAATTTATCTATTAGTCCCGAAGACTTTGATCAGCAGGAGGATATTGTAGTTAAGGGTATTGTAACCGATTCCAGAGGTGAAACCCTCCCCGGTGTGAGTATTAAACTGAAGGGCACTAATATTGGTGCAACAACAGATCTGGAAGGAAAGTTTACAATTTCTATTCCTGACGGTAATGGCATTCTGGTGTTTTCATTTATTGGTTTTACAAGTCAGGAGGTTGCCTTAAATCAACGTACATCAATAAATGTAAAACTGGAAACAGCCAATACAGCCCTGAACGAGGTTGTTGTTACCGCATTAGGTATAAAAAGGCAGTCTAAAAGTTTAGGCTATGCAACCACAAATGTTTCGGCAGAAGAATTGACTGTTAACAGGACAACGAATTTCATGAATGCGCTGCAGGGGAAGGTTGCAGGGGTAAATATCACCCCAATGGGTACTGGCCCTGCTGGAACAAGTAAGATCAGGATCAGGGGACAGTCTTCATTTGGTGGAAACAATTCACCTCTGATTGTTGTAAATGGTGTTCCGATAGATAATACCAATTATGCTGCGAGGGGAGATGTGGCTCAAAGAGGAAGTAATCGTACTTCGGATGGCGGAGATGGTTTAGGTAGCATCAATCCAGATGATATCGAAAGCATGACGGTACTGAAAGGTGCGGCAGCTTCAGCCCTATATGGTTCAAGAGCGAAGGATGGGGTAATTATGATTACAACAAAAAATAAAGGCTCTGATGGGGTTTCTGTTTCCTATAATTCAAATTATACAAGCGACGATCCTCTGGATTATACCGATTATCAAAGTGAATACGGTCAGGGTGAAAATGGAGTAAGGCCAACAACAGCCTTTCCAACTTCGGGAGTATGGAGTTTTGGTGAAAAGTTTCAACCAGGAATGACACATACCTTGTTTAATAACATCATAGTTCCTTATGAATACCAGGGTAGCGTTATTGATAAATATTATAGAACCGGAAGCAACTTTTCAAATACAATCAGCCTGGCTTCAGGAGGTGCGAACGGGGGTTTAAATATTTCAGCCTCAAATCTTAAAAATAATACAATCCTGCCCAATTCAGGTTACGACCGAAATACAATAAATCTGGGATTCACCCAAAATCTGGCAAAGAAATTAACTGTTTCCGGAAATATAAACTACTCTAAGGAATATCGTAAGAATCCGCCTAACATCGCTGAGCAGGATTTTAGTCCGGTAACTATTTTCACTTTGGCTACTTCTATGCCTCTATCCATATTAGAGCAATATGCTGAAGATGCAAATGGCAATGAGAACGTATGGTCAAGATTTACCAATAGAACCAATCCATATTTTGCATTGAAGCGATTTGATAATATCCATAACGATCGTGTTTTTGGTAACATCACGGCAAAATATAATATCACTGACTGGCTTTTTGTTCAAGGCAGAATTGGTCAGGATTATTATTCCCGCGAACAGGATTATAATTTACCTACAGGAACCCAAAGACAGCCAGCCGCTCCTGCAGGTTTTGTAAACGGACAATTTGTTCAGGATGCCAGTTCAGTAAGGGAGTTGAATGCTGATTTCCTTGTAGGTGCCAATAAAACTTTTGGAGATTTTGGAGCGAGTCTGAATCTTGGTGGAAATCAAATGAACCGGAAAATCAGCAGACATAATGTTTTTGTTCAGGACTTTTATACACGGGGTTTATATACAATTGGAAATAGCCGTCAAAGAGATGCTATTTATGAGTTTTCAGAGCGTCAGGTAAATTCGTTTTATGGCTCGGCTGAACTTTCTTATAAGGACTTTTTGTTCTTAAATGGTACATTACGTAACGATTGGTTTTCAACCTTATCACCTGCAAACAGAAGTATATTATATCCTTCTCTAACCGGTAGTTTTGTATTCTCACAAGCATTTGCGTCTTCTTTGCCTAAATGGTTAAACTTTGGTAAGATCAGGGCTGCCTATGCCGAAGTTGGTAGTGATACGGATATTAGTCCTTATGCAAACAATTTATTTTATGGGATAGGTGCACAGCAATTTCCTTCTCCAAGTGGTGCAGCTCAACCTTTAGGAAGTATTAACGGATCTACAGTTCCGAATGCAGACTTGCGCCCTATGAGGGTTTCTGAGAAGGAATTTGGGTTGGAATTGAAGGTATTGGACAATCTTATTGGTCTGGATTTTACTTATTACAATAAATTATCATCAGATCAGATTTTAAGAGCACAAACTTCCAATGCCGGTGGCTATTTAAACCAGTTGATTAATGTTGGGAAGAGCAGGAATCAAGGAGTTGAAATGTTGATTACTGTCAATCCAATCAGATCTCAAAATGTCTATTGGAATCTGGCTTTAAATACTTCTTATAATAAAACAGAAGTTCTGGACCTTGGAAGCGGGGTTAGTGATAACATGATCACTGTAGGAACCGCTGATTTTACCGGAGAACTTCGTCAGGTTGTTGGTCAACCGATGGGTCAATTATATGGGTTTGGTTATTTACGGGATGCACAGGGAAGGCAAGTGTTTGATGCCGGTAATGGTCGTCCGCTTCGTACCCCAACTCAAATTGCATTTGGATCTGCAATACCAGTATGGGTTGGCGGTATCTCCAATAGTATATCAATAAAAGGGGTTGAAATGTCTTTTCTTGTAGATTTCAAGTTAGGTCATAAATTAATTTCAGGAACTAACCATAATGCCTGGCGTCACGGCTTACATAAGGCAACTTTAGTTGGTCGTGAAGAGAATTTAGTTCTTGGTGATGGCGTAAATCCAAACGGTCAGGTAAATACTACCAAGTCAGGTCTTCAGGCTTATTATGAAACTATTCGTTCACAGAATATTGCGGAACAATTTGTCTACAATGCTGGTCTATGGCAATTGCGCCAAATTACGCTTGGGTATGATTTTACACGATTTATACCCGCCAGACTTTCATTTATCAAAGGATTGCGTTTGAATGGAGTTGCAAACAATGTATGGGCAATAAAGAAATGGGTTGATAATATCCACCCTGAGCAATCCGGTTTGCCATCTGACAATTTGGTTGGATTGGAAGCAACCGGGCTGCCTATTACCAGAAGTATAGGATTCAACCTGAATGTTAAGTTTTAGTGGATCCAAATATTCAACACGAGATTATTTTAGATAAATTGAATACTAAAAAATATTAAGATGAAAAATAAACTAAGAATTTCAGCTGTTTTTCTGATTCTTTTCGGACTTGTAAGCTGTGATAAAGGTTTTGATGAAATGAACGTTAACCCCATTGCTTTAACTTCAGTGGAGCCTTCTTATCAGTTAAATTCCGCTATTGTTAATACTGCTCCCGGATATGGAAACCTGAGCTATGAAACTACCATAGTAAAGCAAATGATTACGCCTTTTAGTGGTCAGGGTTCAGCGGCTAATTTCAATCAGGATAATCGTGGTGTAGCTGCAGGAAACTGGAATACCCTTTATCAAACTAATGTTAAAGAATTGACTGACGTAATTGCAAAAACAAAAGATCTTCCGGCCAGCTCTAATTTGTATAATATGGCCAGAATTTGGCTGGCTTATTCATTTATGCTTTTGACGGATACTTATGGAGATGTTCCTTACAATCAGGCGGGCAAAAATTATCTGGAAGGAATTTCTACTCCTGCATATGATTCTCAGGAAGCTATCTATACCGCCATTTTAACAGAACTGGAAACTGCTTCAGCAGCGCTGGATGTTGCTAAAACAAGGGTTACTACGGATGTTTTATATGATGGAGATGTAACTAAATGGAAAAGGTTTGGATATTCTTTATTGTTACGAGCAGGTATGCGACTTTCAAAAGTAAATCCTACAAAAGCAGCAGAAGTTGTCGCAAAAGCAGTAGTAGGAGGTGTAATGCAATCGAATGCTGATAATGCAATTATCAGGCATAATGCATCTTTTGCAAATCCGGTTGGTTCACAATTGAATGGTGGACAGTCTGCCTTCTTTTATCTTGCTGAGGATTTTGTAACTCATCTAAAAAATGCGAATGATCCACGTTTAGGAGCTATTGCTGTACGTTATGTTGGTGCTGCCAGTGGTGCCCAGCAAGTTGAATCAAGAGCTAACAGGACACCAGGGGTTCAGATAGGCGCACCCCTAGGTTATGATAATACAACTATTACAACCGCTGTTACTGCTAGCAATTTAGCAAGCTTATGGGATTATAGTCAGCTTGACCGTACGCGTATGGCCGGCTTAAATGCCCCGAGTTTTTTGATTACCTATGCTCAAACACAATTGCTTTTGGCAGAAGCTTCATTCAGAAACTGGACTGTAGGTACTCCGGGTACTTTTTATTCTAATGGGATTCGTGCACATATGCAGCAATTTTCGGGCTATGGAACAAGCTCTGCAATTGCAGATGCAGCAATTAATACATTCGTGTCTGCAAATCCCTTAGCTGCCGGAAAAGAACTGGAACAAATAAATACGCAATACTGGGTGGCATCTTTTTTAATTGGACCCGAGGCATGGGCTAATTTCAGGAGATCTGGTTTTCCTAATCTGGCACCTAACCCTTATCCAGGGAAAGATCTCAAGACAGAACCATTTATCAGGAGGCTGACCTATACTGACGCTGAGCTTAATGTAAATAAAACAAATGTTCAAGCAGCAATAGCCAGACAAGGTGCAGATATAATGGACACCCGCGTCTGGTGGGATAAAAAATAATTATATTCCATTAAACTAAGCTTGAGGACTGACAATAAATTTAATACTTAACAGCACTGCAAAATTTAACATGAAAAATTTAAAACAGAGATTATTAAACGGGGAAACCCTTAACGGTTGTTGGTTAAATCTGGGCAGTGCTGTCACTGCAGAAATAGTTGGGCTGTCGGGTTTTGATTGGGTTTTGATTGATCTGGAGCATGGTGCAGGTTCAGAAAGTACAACACTATCGCAGATACAGGCTTTGGAACATACTCATGCTGGGGTAATCGTGCGCGCTGAAAGCACAGAACCACAGCGAATTCACAGGGTACTGGATATGGGTGCTGAAGGCGTAATGTGTCCGAAGGTTAGAAATGCTGAAGAGGCTTTGAAAGTTGTAAAAGGCTTGCATTATCCTCCGTTTGGAAACAGAGGGGTAGCTAAAATGGTTAGAGCGACTCAGTTTGCTCAAAACTTCAATGATTACTACCAAAAGTCAAGAGATCAGATATTGGGAGTAGTGCAAATTGAAACCATTGAAGTATTGAGTCATCTGGATGAAGTAGCGGCTATTGATGGAGTGGATGTTTTATTTATTGGCCCGGCTGATCTTTCTATGGAGTTAGGCATTTTCGGTCAGTTTGATCATCCTGTATTTGTTGAAACACTGAATAAAATAGTTGATGCGGCAAAAAAAGCCAATAAAGCCGTGGGTATTTTATTTTTTAATCCTGACGATTATCAACGCTATTATAATTTAGGAATTCGTTTCCTGGCATGTGGAGCAGATGCCACATTTGTTGCCGAAGGAGCCCGGACTATGGCTGGCAAAATGTCAAAATTTAGAAACCAGTAAATTAAAATTCAAATTATGGATCCTTTTTTTTTATTATTAATTGGTGTTGTTATAGTCGTAGGTGGAATTATAGGTTTAAAGCTCCACCCTTTTCTGGCTTTATTATTTGCGGCCTTTATTGTTGCTTTACTTACACCGGCTGATTTTATTCAAAATTTTGGACTTGAAAAAGGGATGTCGGCTGATGCTGCTCTGGCACTTTCAAAGAAAAATGTTGGTGAGCGGGTAGCTACTGAATTTGGGAATACCGCAGCAAAGATTGGAATATTAATAGCTATGGCTGCCATAATTGGTAAATGCTTGTTGGATAGTGGCGCCGCAGAGCGAATTATAAGATCTATCCTGTACTTAACTGGTATGGATAAGGCACCGGTGGCATTTTTAGTAAGCAGTTTTTTTATTGGTATCCCGGTTTTCTTTGACACTGTTATTTTCTTAATGATTCCATTAGTAAAAGCAATGGCCTTAAGAATAGGCAAGAACTATTTATTATTGGTTATGTGTGTAATGGCAGGAGCTGCAATGGCTAATTCATTAGTTCCTCCCGCACCAGGGCCATTATTTTTGATCGGAGAGATGAATATCCCAATTGGTTTGATGATGATTGCAGGTACAATTGTAGGCCTTTTTACAATAACATCGGGTTACTTTTTCTCAGTTTGGATAAATAGAAAAAGGCCTATTGAGCTCAGAGATTCTTTAGATGCCAAGATTGAAGATATTAAGGCATCTGCAATTCTTGATACCAAGCATCTTCCGGGACTCGGTATTTCACTGCTTCCTATACTTATCCCGCTTGTTCTAATCTGTATTGATACTGTTGTAACTGCCATGAAACCTGCTGATAGCAGTACTCTATCACCATTGCTTCAGGATCTTATTGCTATTTCTACCTTTTTAGGAAATAAGAATACAGCAATAATATTAGGTGGTATTGCAGCGATCCTTGTTCTTGCCAGTCGGAAGAAACATTCAAAGGAGGGGCTTTCATCTTTTGTTGGAACCGCCTTAGCAAGTGGTGGGAGCATTATATTAATAACCTCGGCTGGTGGTGCGTTTGGCGGTATGTTACAACAAACCGGAATTAGTTCTCAAATTGCGGATATGACCCAAGATTATCAGTTGGCCTTAATTCCTCTCGCCTTTTTGATTGCCGCGGTTGTTCGGACAGCACAGGGATCAGCAACTGTTGCATTAATTACAGCATCGGGAATATTATCAGGAATGGCACTGAATGCCAACCTTGATTTCCATCCGGTTTATTTAGGATTGGCTATTGGTTGCGGTTCAAAGCTTGTTCCTTGGATGAATGATGCCGGATTCTGGATTATTTGTAAATTAAGTAACCTCACAGAAAAGGAAGCCTTAAAAACCATTTCACCTCTATTGGTAGTTATGGGTTTTACCGGACTGATTGTCATAATGATTGGAGCTAAATTATTCCCTCTGGTGTAGGATTTTTTAAAATTATAAACGATGGAAAAAATAGGATTTATCGGTTTGGGTATCATGGGAAAACCGATGGTATTGAATTTATTAAAAGCAGGTTTTGAGGTAAATGTTCTAAGTAAAAGTAGTTCTTCAGGTATTGTTCAGGAAGCCGGAGCCAGCTTATTTGATAGTATAGCAGATCTTTCAGCAAGTTCAGATATCATCATCACCATGTTACCTGATTCACCTGAAGTTAAACAGGTAGTCTCAGAAATTCTTCCAGCAATTAAAGAGGGTTCTCTTTTTATAGACATGTCCACCATTTCGCCGGGCGTGGCTTTAGAAATATATAATAGTCTGAAGAAAAAGGGAGTTTCAGCACTTGATGCTCCTGTTTCAGGAGGGCAGGTAGGTGCCGAAGCAGGTACTTTATCCATCATGGTAGGAGGGACTGAGGATTCCTTTAAAAGAGCCCTTCCGGTTTTTGAGGCTATGGGTAAAAACATCATCTTAATTGGAGAAGCGGGAGCTGGTCAGGTAACCAAAGCCTGTAACCAAATGATCGTCGGAATTACTATTCAGGCAGTTGCTGAGGCTTTTTCAATGGCTAAGAAAGCTGGGGTAGATCTCGAAAAAATGAGAGAAGTGCTTCTTGGAGGATTTGCACAAAGCCGCATCTTAGACTTACATGGGAAACGAATGATAGATGAGAATTTTGTTCCCGGATTTAAAGTAAAATTACACAAGAAAGATATGGGTATTGCTCTTCAAACCGGAGCTGAGCATCAGGTCTCTTTAAAAGCAACTGAGCTGGTTGCCGGATTAATGAATAAACTGGTGAATGAGGGTCATGGAGAACTCGACCACAGTTCACTTTTTCTGCTACAGGAAGGAAAATAAATCATTTTGTTTAACCGAACTAAATAGAATTAATTATGCAACGTAGAAATTTTGTTAAAACAATCGCTGCCGGATCCATAGGGGCATCCGTATTGTCTCCAATGGAAACAATTGCAGAAGTAAAACCAAAACCTAGAAAGGTATTGATGAAAGTAGGATGCCAGTCTGGTGGAACTACAGAAGAAAATTTGCAGTTAAAAGGCAGATGCGGAGTCTATAATATTGATGGAGGGTCGCCCAAATATATTCCTGGCGTAGGTTGGGATCTTGAGGATTCACTTAAAAAGCGCGAAGCTTGTGAGAAATATGGAATTAGTTTAGATGCGTATCACTGGCCTCTATCTTCTGCAGGTATTGATAAAGTGCTTTTTCCAAATGTAATGCTCGGTAAAAGTCCTGAAAGAGATCGCGAAATCGATATGCTTAACCAAATGATTATGGTCTCTGGTAAAACAGGTATTAAAGTACTTAATTATAATACAACTATATTACCTGTCCTGAGAACGGGAAGGACTCTGGATCCAAAAAGAGGTAATGCAGAATACAGTACCTGGAATCTGGCAGAAGCTTTGAAAAGGAATGATCCAAAAACAATTGCGGGAGATGTTGGAATCGATGAGATGTTTGAGCGGATTACCTACTTACTTGACAGGACTCTGCCTGTGGCAAAGGAGTATAATGTGAAGTTGGCTAATCATATTGCTGATCCTCCTGCGCCTGTTGGTTACAGAGGAATCACCCGTTGGAATAGCCCGGATGTATTTGAAGGAATTAAAAAGTTTGCTCAACTTTATGATAGCAAATATCATGGTTTTAACTTCTGCATAGGTTCAATTGCCGAAGGTTTAAAGGATCCTAAAAATGATATTATTCCAATTATCAGATGGGCCGGAGAGCGGAATCAGATATTTAATATTCACCTGAGAAACATCAAAGGTGGCTGGGGTAATTTTCAGGAGGTTTATCCTGATAATGGAGATATGAATTTCCTTCAGGTTGTACGCGAATTGCGTGAAGTAGGTTTTGATGGGATGGTAATGCCTGATCATGTACCTTACCACAAAGATCCTGTAGCCAGCTGGCAGTCATTTGCATTTTGCTATGGATACATAAAGGGTTTAATTCAGGCAGTTACTGAAGAGGCAGAAACGGCAAGTTAATCTAAGTAAACGAAACATGATGCTCAGACAAAGGGGACCCAGAATAAAGGATATCGTGATCACGCCTATAGCGATTGTTGATCCCCCATTATTAAATGCAGCCGGTCTGCATGCTCCTTATGCTCTGAGAATTATTTTGGAGATAATAACTGATGATCAGATTTCGGGTATCAGTGAAATACCAGGAACCAGTGATATTGAGCAGGCACTTCATGAAGCGAAGGAACTTCTGATTGGAAAGGATGTATTTCAGCTAAATCAAATCAGGATGCTGTTAACTGAACGTTTTGGTTCCGAATCTCCTTCAGCAAGAGGAGAGACTCCTTGGGATCAGCGAAAACTGGTACATATTTTCAGTTCAGTTGAAGTTGCCTGCATGGACATTATGGGCAAGGTTCTTGGAAGGCCTATAGTAGATTTACTTGGCGGTAAAATGCGGGAAAGTGTACCCTTTTCCGCATACCTCTTTTATAAATATGAAGGTGCTGGAGGAGAATATGGTTTTAATTTAAATCCTAATGCTGATGGATGGGATGCAGCCAAACAAAAGCAGGCCATAAGTCCACCTGAAATAGTCCAGCAGGCTAAAGCAATGTGTAAAGAGTTTGGTTTTCAATCTATTAAACTTAAGGGAGGTGTATTTGAACCCGGAATCGAAGTAGATACAATTCTGGCACTTTATCAAGAATTCGGACCAGACATCCCATTACGCTTTGATCCGAATGCTGTTTGGGCTCTTGATACTGCTATTCAATATGGAAGAAAACTGGAGGGGATTTTAGAATATCTGGAAGACCCTGTACGGGGTCAGGACAATATGGCTGCGATCAGGAAAGTTTTAAAAACTCCTCTTGCAACAAACATGTGTACTACCTCTTTTGAGGAAATACCTGCCAGCATCCAAATTGGTTCTGAGGATATCATTTTGAGTGATCATCATTTTTGGGGTGGCCTTAAGGCCTCCATGACACTTTCGGGTATTTGTGAAACCTTTGGCAGAGATTTATCTATGCATTCTAACAGTCACCTAGGAATCTCATTGGCAGCCATGGTCCATTTGGGTGCTGCTCTTCCCCACATGCCCTATGCTTTAGATACGCACTATCCATGGCAATCGGATGAAGTTATTACCGGGGGACGTATTAAGTTTATAGATGGTTCAGTTGTGGTACCTGATGAGCCTGGCTTAGGTGTTGAGCTAGACAGGGTAGCTTTAGCCAGACTACATCAAAACTATATTAATTGCGGTCTGAAGAAGAGAAATGATGAAATTGAAATGCAAAAGAAAATCCCTGGTTGGAAATTCCAATCAACCAGATGGTAAATCTATAAGACACGCGTTTAACCCCTGATTAATTCAATCCTGAATAATTTATTTTTAGATTCCGCTCACCCACTTAATTTTTTAGATTTAAATTGAAATAAATTTCTATTAGGGATTTAATATTTAATTGAGTTTGGTAAAAACATGTGCAGAAATAACCTGATTTTTAGAAAAACCTACGCTAAACCTGTTTTTTGGATCGCTTTATTCATGGTTTTCATTAATTCTGCCTGCCAGACAGCTAACAGAAAATCGATTAGCTGGAGTGTTTATAAATCAGATTCAAAAAGTAGCAGTTACTCCGCATTAAAACAAGTCAATAAAACTAATGTCAGTAAATTGGAGCTGGCCTGGTCTTTTCGTTTTAAGGATGCTTTGCCGGGGGCTCGTACATCCAGAATTCAGGGAAATCCAATTGTCGTTGCCGGTATAATGTATATCCCTTCAGGCAGGAATAGGATTTATGCTATAAACTCAATAACTGGTGAACAAGTATGGACCTTTGATCCTTTTTTTGGGGCCCAGGGTGGAGGTGTTAGCAGGGGCGTAACTTATTGGGAAGATGGAAGTGATAAAAGAATTCTGTTCACTGCCGGGAACAATCTTTTTGCTCTTGATGCTTTAAGTGGAAAATTAATTTCCGATTTTGGAAAAGACGGCAAAGTGAATCTAAACGCAGGTATGCGCGGTGATCCTGATAAAATATCAGTAGTTCCTTCCTCGCCCGGAATTGTTTATAAAGATCTGTATATCCTTGGTACTGCAGTTTCAGAATTATATGGTGCTGAGCCGGGGTATCAAAGGGCTTATAATGTCAGGACAGGTAAATTGGTATGGACATTCCATACAATTCCTCATCCGGGTGAATTTGGTTATGAAACCTGGCCAAAAGAAGCCTGGAAGTATGCCGGAGGTGTAAATAACTGGGCTGGTATGAGCCTCGACGAAAAAAGGGGAATGGTATTTCTTGCTTTGGGATCGCCCTCCTACGATTTTTATGGAGGCGATCGAAAAGGCCAGAATTTATTTGGGAACAGTGTTGTTGCGCTTGATGCACAAACTGGGAAATACATCTGGCATTATCAAACAATTCATCATGATCTCTGGGATTATGACTTACCTGCACCTCCAAACCTCGTTACAGTTGTGCATGATGGGAAAAGAATTGATGCGGTGGCTCAAACATCTAAAGTAGGCTTTCTTTATTTACTAAACCGGGAAACAGGCGAGCCATTATTTCCTGTTGAAGAACGCCCGGTACCTGCTTCGGATGTGCCTGGGGAGGAAGCTTGGCCTACTCAGCCATTTCCATTAAAGCCAAAACCTTATGCCCGTCAGCATATTTCATTGGATGATCTGAGTAACTATTCAGATGAATCACATGACGAACTTTTGAAAAGATTTAAATCAATAAGATATGAAGGCCTTTTTACCCCTCCTTCTTTAAAAGGTAATGTCAATCTTCCCGGAACAAGTGGTGGCTCAAGTTGGGGTGGAGGTGCTTTTGATCCTGTAAGTGGGATAATTTATGTTAGGGCTACGAATACACCTGGGGTAAGCCTTATGAAGAAGATGGAAGCTGACAATGAATCCGGTACTCCATTTAGCAATGGTAAAGCCCTTTATACAACTTATTGTCAGGCTTGTCATGGTGCTGACAAGAAAGGAGATAATGATTACCCATCATTAATTGGACTTCAGGGCAGAATGAATGAGGAAGAAGTGTTAGGTAAAATCAGAGTAGGATCCGGTAAGATGCCCTCATTTGCGAGCATAATTGCAGGTAAAGAGGAAGCGATTATTTCCTTTCTGTTTGATAAGGATACAAGACCTGCAAGGGAGATCAATTTTTTAAAAGAAATAGCAAATAGTGAGTCAGCAAATAAGGATGCGGATAAATTTAAAACAGAAGTTCCGGTAAGATATCTTGATATTTTATCCAATGGTAAATTTCGTGATTCAGAAGGGCGATATGGAATTAAACCTCCATGGACGACCTTAAATGCAATTAACCTCAATACAGGCGAATATGCCTGGACTATTCCTTTAGGTAATTATCCTAATTTGCAGCAAAAGGGGGAGCCTGAAACAGGCTCTGAAGGGAATACCGGTCCAATTGTAACTTCAGGTGGATTGCTTTTTATCGGAGCCAATATGGGCGGGACTGATTTTAGATTCAGGGCGTATGATAAAGATTCAGGAGAATTATTATGGGATACCCCAATCCCGGGAAGTACAACTTCTAATGCATCAACTTATAAGAGTGGTAAAAAGCAATACATAGCGGTGTCGGTTGCTGGTGATGCTGAGAATCCAGGAGGGTATGTTATTGCTTTTGCACTGCCAGATAACAAGTAAATTGTTTAATAGCTATTGACATTTGAATTCAGGGATTTAATTTGACTGATAATTCTTTTAAATTCAGGGAAATTTAAATCTAAGGTTATGAAAAAGATTCTCCGTGAACAGGCGATAAAATTTGCCTTCAATAATTCAGATACCCCCCTGATTCAAGTTAAACCGGGTGAGGAATTTGAAATTGAAACATGGGATGCAGGAATCGGATTTTTTAAAAGTTCGGCAGATAAAGCTATTCCGGCAAATCGACCGGGTTTTGATCGTACTCCACCATTGGTAAACCCCATTGCGGGTCCGGTTTTTATTGAAGACCTGGATGCAGGTGATACACTTGTTGTGAATATCCATCGGATTGAGGTTGAAAAGACTTCCTGGATTGCTGTTGGACCAAATCGCGGCCCACTCGGTGATTCCTCACGCTGGAACGAAATTTCAACAGATTACAGTACGATGGTTTTTAATCATAGTGTTGGTGCAAGTGGGACTACAGTTGATGGGACACTTCATTTCAATGATAAGATTTCTTGGCCAATTACCCCATTTATAGGCACGTTGGGTGTCGCACCCGATCGGGATGTAGCAAACAGCCTGGACGGGCAGGGAGATTGGGGTGGAAACCTTGATATTCGTGATTTCAAACCAGGGAATAAAATTTTTCTTCCGGTTTATCATCCCGGTGGACTGTTCTATCTGGGTGATGTGCACGCAAGTCAGGGAGATACTGAATTTACAGGAACTGCAGCAGAAACTCAGGCAACTGTCAGGTTATCATTTGAAGTGATCAAGGCTAAAAGATTTCAGGGTATCCGGATTGAGACACCCGATAGTATTATCGCAATTCATGCCTTCAGGCCACTTGAGGATGCAGTACATCAGGCAACAGTTTATATGATGGATTGGCTGGTTAGTACGTATGGTTTTACTCAGGTGGAGGCTTATTGTTTTGTTAGCACTTGTCCTGATTTCAGGATAAATGTGTATCAGATGTGCAAGATTGGCAAGCTGAATTATGTAGCCGGTGCCGAGGTTCCTAAAAAGTATTTAAAGGGGATATAAACAGCAGAAACGAGGGAAGCTGTATCAAAAGTCTTTTGCATTCAATGACTTAAGTGCAACATGAAATTCGGGGCCTTGATTAATCAGCCCAAAATAAGACCGGTTGTTCCCATGTCTATCTTAAACTGATTTTTCTGATTCTATAAACCGATCAACTACTTTTAGGTTAAGTGTAATTGATCATTAGTTTTTGCTTTGGGCATTGAGCTATGAGTTATCAGATTTAG
>CAZGWG010000051.1:0-21344 GCA_964529165.1 uncultured Sphingobacterium sp. | reverse complement strand
GAACCTAGACAAACTGCACCAAAAACAGTCGTACTACCATTATACTATCGGGCAAACAAAAATCAAAAAGAAGCTCCTTTTGAAATGGTGTGCAAATATAGGGGGATAATGTTTAAAGTGCAAATGAAAATTGTTTTTTTTAATAAGGTATAACAAGTATTTAGTGAGTACGATTGGGAATGGGAAATAGGAAAATGGGAATGGGAAATTGAAACCTGATAGTTATAGGGTTCAATTATTAAATACTAATTGCCAAATGGGTCCTCCTTGTCTTGGTTCTTGGTTCTCAATACTCAATACTTACATCTAGTTAAATAATGTTAAAGCCAAGATGAAAGACCTCAAATAACAATAAATTCATTAATTTCGGCAGCACTATTTTTGATCTTGAATCTATGGCTTATAACAAAATCAACAATTTATTAGGTTGGGTAAGTTTTTTAATCGCTCTAGCTGTTTATACCCTAACCCTTGAACCCACTACAAGTTTCTGGGATTCCGGAGAATTTATTGCATCAGCATACAAGCTTCAGGTTGTACATCAACCTGGTGCGCCCCTGTTTCTGATGCTTGGAAAAGTATTCTCACTCATTGCCGGAAGTGATAAAAGCAGAGTGGCTTTCTGGATAAATATGTGTTCCGCACTAGCCAGCGCGGCCACAATTCTCTTTTTGTTCTGGACCATTACTGCCCTGGCAAAAAAAGTTATTCAGGAAAAAGACAAAGAACTTTCAAAATGGGGAATAATCAGCATTATGGGTTCTGGATTAGTTGGAGCTCTTGCCTATACCTTTTCAGATTCTTTCTGGTTTTCGGCTGTTGAAACCGAAGTATATGCATTATCTTCATTATGTACTGCCGTAGTTTTTTGGGCAATCCTAAAATGGGATCAGCATGCGGATGAACCCAATTCAGACAGATGGCTGATTTTTATTGCCTATGTAATGGGACTCTCGATTGGAGTGCATTTATTAAATCTTCTGGCGATTCCAGCTATTGCTCTTGTTTATTATTTCAGAAGGACTAAAGCCCCTACTTCATCAGGCACTTTACTGGCCTTGCTTGCAGGTATGTTTATTCTGGCATTCATCCAATATGGAATTGTGCAGTATACTATAAAATTTGCGGCCTATTCAGACCTGTTTTTTGTTAATACCCTTGGCCTTGGATTCGGTTCAGGGGTTGCTTTTTTTGGTCTTCTGATAGTAATAAGCCTTACATCAGGAATACTTTACAGCATCAATGGCAATAAACTAAATATGATGGTAGCTGTTGGAGCCTTTGTATTACTGATGGGGCTTGGAGGAGGATTATCAGGGCTCGTTGTAGCAGCAATTTTGCTCGCCGGACTTGAGTACATCCTGAAAATACGTGACAAAAAGAGAATATTAAATCTGGCATTGATCTCTATTGTATTCATTATATTCGGTTATGGCTCTTTTGCAATGATTGTGATAAGGGCCAAAGCAGATCCTACCCTTAACAACAGTGATGCTTCAAATGCCTTTTCATTACTGAGTTATGTGAACAGGGAACAATATGGCGACCGTCCTTTACTTTACGGACAATATTTTGATTCAAAGCCAATTGACAGCAAACATGGAGATATTATTTATCGTAAGGGTAAAGATAAATATGAAAATGCAGGTCAGAAATATGAACGTATTTATGACCGTAATACCATACTCCCAAGAATGTACAGCGATGATCCTCAGCATGTTGGATTCTATCGTGACTGGATGGGAATGGCAGAAGATCAATCCCCAACATTTTTCAATAACCTTGGTTTTCTTATCAGTTATCAAACAAGTTTCATGTATACCCGTTATTTTGCATGGAACTTCATCGGCCGGCAAAATGACGAGCAGGGCCACGGGGATTATACCCATGGGAACTGGTTATCAGGCATCAAATTTATTGACAATATGTTACTAGGCGGCCAGTATGAGCTTCCAAAAAGTCAGATTGAAAATAATGCCTATAACAGATTCTATTTCCTCCCGTTTATAATGGGTATTATCGGAGCATTATGGCATTTTAAACGCAACCAGAAAGATGCCGGAATTGTAGGTTTGTTATTCTTTTTTACAGGAATTGCCATTGTACTTTATTTAAATCAGAATCCTCTGCAGCCACGGGAGCGGGACTATGCCTATGCAGGTTCGTTTTATGCGTTTGCAATATGGATAGGACTTGGAGTAGCGGGAATTGCAGATTTCTTCAAACCAAGATTTAAAGCCCCCACCGCAGCCTTACTTGCTACCCTGATCGGATTACTTGCCGCACCTATTCTGATGGCCAAAGATGGCTGGAATGACCACGACCGCTCCTCAAAATATACAGCCCGTGATATGGCAGCTAATTATCTGGAATCATGTGCACCAAATGCAATACTGTTCACCTATGGTGATAACGACACTTACCCGCTTTGGTATGTTCAGGAAGTTGAAAATATTCGTCCGGACGTCAGGGTGGTTAATTTAAGCTTACTTGGAACTGACTGGTATATCCGGCAAATGAAAAAGAAAGTGAATCAGGCTGAAGCATTGCCAATCACCATGCCTAATGAAAAATTTGTTCAGGGAGTTCGTGATGTAATGGGTTATCAGGACTATAATGCCGCCGGTGCCATTGAGTTGAAAGATATATTTGATATCATGACCTCAGATAATGATGCTGATAAAGCTACCTATCAGGATGGATCAAAGGAGAACTTCCTTCCTACAAAGAATTTTAAGATAAGTATCGACCCTGAACAGATAATTGCAACTAAAACAGTGCCCGAAAGTAAACGGGATCTGATTATCCCGGCGATGGAATGGAAGTACAATAAAAACTATGTAACAAAAACTGAGCTTGCGATGATCGATGTTCTCGCTCACAATAATTGGAAAAGACCTGTCTATTTTGCGATTACCGTTCCTGATGATAACTATATCGGCCTAGGCGACTTTCTCTATAATGAAGGGTTTGCATATCGTTTATTACCATTGAAAAAAGCTCAGACTGATTCAGCAGCCGAAAAACCTGAGCTGACCAATTCAGACGAAATGTATAAAAACATGATGACAAAGTTTAAATGGGGAAACATGAAAAATGCCAGCTATTTAGACCCTGAATCATTGCGGATGAGCTATACATTAATTAATCATTTCAATATTCTCGCTGAGAATCTTTACAAAGAAGGGCGTGTTGAAGAAGCGAGAAAACTATTATTGAAATGTATGGAGGTGGTTCCTGATAAAAACCATTCCCTGAACTTTACCATACGTAAGTTTTACATGGCAGATTTGCTTTATAAACTAAAAGAACCGGCAAAAGCTAATGAACTAACACTGAATACTGCTGAATATATAGAGGATCAGTTAAATTACCTGGCTGCAATTGCAAAAACGAAAGAGAATCTTAATTCCCGTGAAATACAATTGGGTATGTATGTAATGAGTGAATTGGTTAAACTTGCAGAAAAAAACGTGCAAACTGCCTTGCATAAAAAATTGCAAGACCGAATGAAGGTGATAGAATCAAAATTCATGGGCTCAGATCGGTAGAATCTAAAATCAATTAAAAAAATCCTCGCTATAATTAGCGGGGATTTTTTTTTTGTTAATTTCATTTCAGTACATTCATCAGATACAAAAATTGAATTTGAATAAAATGCAGCCGGCTGCTGAACCCATTCTCCGAGTAACTAATCTTTCCAAATCCTTTTTGGAGGTTAAGGCTTTGGATCATATTCACTTCGATCTGAAAAAAGGTGAAGTCCATGCCCTTATGGGTGAAAATGGGGCCGGTAAATCCACATTCATGAAAATTTTGATTGGATTATTAAAAGCAGATTCCGGTTCAATCACTTTCAATGCAGAGCAAATTGAAGATATGGATGTTCATTCTATACTTCAGAAAGGCATTACAATGATTCATCAGGAGATCTTAATGGTTCCTGAATTGTCTGTTGCTCAGAACATCTTTTTAGGAAGGGAATTTAAAAGGACTTATTTATTGGATGATCAGTTAATAAATCAAAAAGCAAAAGAGCTTTTACAGTCAATGGGTATGAATATAAATGTCCTGACAAAAGCAAAATATCTCAGTATTGCCGAATTGCAATTATTAGAAATTGCTAAAGCTGTTTCTAATAATGCCAGGGTGATTATTATGGATGAACCAAGCTCCGCACTGTCAGAGAAAGAAGTTGAAATACTTTTTAAAACCATTAAAGAGCTGAAAAGCAAGAATGTAGCGATCATCTATATTTCTCATAAAATGGAGGAAATCTACCAGATTGCAGACCGTATTACCGTACTGCGGGATGGCAAATTTATTGCTACAAAACCTACAGCAGAACTTGACAAGAACAGTCTGATCGCTCTGATGGTAGGCCGTGAAATAGCAGATCTGTTTTCTTCAAACTCAAAGGTTCAGTCTGAAGTGATCCTCAAAGTGCAAAACCTTTATAAAAAGGGGAAATTTTCTGATATTAACTTTGAGGTTCATGCGGGCGAAGTGCTTGGTATAGCTGGCTTAATGGGTGCAGGAAGAACTGAAATTGCCCGAGCTATTTATGGATTGGACAATATAGACAGTGGTGAAATTATTTTAAAAGGGAAAAAACTTAAAATCAGATCACCCAAAGATGCAATCAGAAAAGGAATTGGATATGTAAGTGAAGACAGGAAAGCCCTGGGCTTTATTCCTGAATTATCGGTTGACCAAAATATAAGTCTTTCGAGCCTTTTAAACTACTCAAAAGTTTGGTTCATTGATAAAAAGAAGGAACAAACTGCCGTGAAAAAATTAGCCCGGGATCTGAATATTAAAGCCTCAGGTCTCGACCAGAAAGTAATGAATCTCAGTGGAGGAAATCAGCAGAAAGTGGTAATTGCCAGAGCATTAATGGCTTCCCCATCTTTGATTATTCTTGATGAACCTACCCGGGGAATTGATATAGGAGCGAAACATGAAATATATAAACTGATTAAACAATTGACAGGAAGTGGATTAGCCGTAATTATGATCTCTTCAGAATTACCCGAAATATTGGGAATGAGCAACCGGATTCTGATTTTATCAAAAGGAATACAAAGAACGATACTGACACAAAAGGAAGCTAGTCAGGAAAAAATCATGCAGTATGCATTACATTAAAAACTTTAGGCAATACGGTATTTTCGTTGTATTTGGTATTATCTGCCTTATCATTTCATCTATTTCTCCTCAATTCTTAACGGTTTCAAACTGGACGATAATAATAACTCAGGTTTCAATCAATGCTCTGCTGGCTTTTGGAGTCACTTTTGTAATTATTACCGGCGGGATTGATCTCTCTTTAGGTTCGATAGTTGCTGTGGCAGGCGTAAGCGCAGCAATGCTGGCGCATCCGGATAGCTACCCTGTTTTACTACCCATTTTTGCAGGTCTTTTTGCCGGTTTACTGATAGGGGCCTTTAACGGATTTATTATAACCAAAAGCAAAATTGCTCCCTTTATTGTTACACTAGGTACAATGACAATTGGACGGGGGCTTGCCTTAATTTTAAGTAAGGGACGACCAGTGTCCAATCTTTCTGATTCTTTTGTTTTTATCGGCAGCGGTAAAATCATGGGCATACCTGTGCTGATTATTATTCTGATAGTCATGTTCCTGCTATGTTCAGTGATACTCAATAAAACAATCTTAGGTCGGTATATTTATGCCGTTGGGGGCAATGAGCAGGCAGCCAGAGCTTCAGGAATCAATGTAAATCAGGTTAAAATGGCTGTCTATTCGATTTCAGGAATACTGGCAGGCCTTGCCGGTATATTACTGACTTCGAGAATCACTACCGGACAGCCTAATGCTGGTGCAGGTTTTGAATTGGATGCGATCGCTGCAGTAGTAATTGGCGGAACCAGTACCACTGGCGGCAAAGGCAGTATTGCCGGAACCCTGATTGGAGTTTTACTTATTGGTGTAATAAATAATAGCTTAGATTTATTAAATGTAACATCTTATTACCAACAGGTAGTTATGGGTGTCATCATAATTGGCGCAGTGGTTTTAGACAGCCTGAACCAGAAATCGAATTCTTAAAATAACAGGAAATGAAATACACGTATTTGATCCTTATAACCCTGCTGGTATCCATCGCAGGATGCAATCAATCTGCAAGTAATAAAAAGAGTGATTCAAATAAAATCCTTATTGGTATATCAATGCTTAGCATGCAAAATGAGTTCATTGTAAATATCAGTGATGAAATGCAGAAAAAAGCCGGTGAATTGGGTGCAGAATTGATCATTGTTGATGCAGAGCGTTCTCCTTTAAAACAAATTGAACAGGTGGAGAGTTTTATCGCTCAAAAAGTAGACGTCATTATTCTGAACCCATGTGAGTACGAAGCCAGTTCTCCTGCTGTCACTAAGGCATTGGCTGCAGGCATTCCAATTGTAAATGTAAACTCAGCTACGAAAGTCCAGCCTACAGCTTTTGTTGGATCGGATGATATTGAATCGGGCAGAATAGCGATGAAATTCATCGCAGAAAAATTGGGAGGTAATGGAAATATCGTTATGATTCAGGGTCTGAATGGACAAGCCGCTCAAATTCAAAGAGAACAAGGCGCGAAGGAAATTATAGTTCAATTTCCCGGACTAAAAATGATTGCCCAGCAAACTGCTGAGTGGGACAGAGCCAAAAGCATGGATTTAATGCAAAACTGGATTCAATCTTATGGATCAAAGATCAATGCTGTATTTGCCCATAATGATGAAATGGGATTAGGCGCTGTTAAAGCATTGCAGGATGCCGGAATGAAAGAAAAAGTGATCGTAGTTAGTATCGATGCAATTGCCGATGCATTACAGGCAGTCAAAAAGGGCGATTTAGATGCAACAGTTTTCCAGGATGCCCCTAAGCAGGGAGCAGGAGCGATTGAAACCGCTGTTAAGATTGCGAAGGGTCAGCAATTTGAAAAGGAACTATTGATCCCATTCCAATTACTGACAGGGGCAGATGTTGGTCCCTATTTGAAATAAATTTAGTTATTAGCAAATTGGGGTGTATAACCCGATCTGAATAAATAAATGGGTCTTATACGCATATAGCTATTTCAGGACGAGACATTATATTGTTTCCTGAATAAATATTAGATTTATTAACAATATTTTCAGGAGTCAATGAACAGCAATGCTAAAAATAATTTTCCCGGAAATAGTAAGCTGATTGCCATATCAATTACCCTTCTGTCAATTTTTTTGCTGAATTTAATTTATGCTGAATTTACTTCGGCCAATTCATTCCTCACTCTGAGGCCCGAAAACTTCTGGTTTTTCAGGTTCTTTGGACGACTTCATCCTTTAGCAGTTCATTTCCCGGTAGCTTTGCTTCTGTTTACAGCAATCCTTGAACTTAGTACAATAAAAAACTTCAAATCTCCATTACGTCCCGGTATTCAAATACTTCTTTTAGCAGGTATAATTTCCTCCCTCCTTTCAGCAATATTTGGAATACTTCTTTCGGGCAACGCTGAATACGGTGAAAATCTGAATTTACACCAGTGGCTGGGTATCAGCTCTGCTTTTTTGGGAATTATTGCCTGGTTTATGCATCAAAAAGTTATGCTGAAAAACCAAGCCCATCTCGTCAAAATCTATCGGATTAGCTTATTTATTACCGTATTGGGAATAATGCTTGCCGGGCATTTCGGGGCTTCACTGACACATGGTGATGATTATATCTCGTCAACACTACCATGGAGTAAAGATTATGAAAATGTAGAAAATGTAAGCTTTGATATCAATTCCATTACTGACAACAAAGACACCCTGAGTAAAGTACAGGAAAAGGAGCTCAATATTAAGGTGAGAGCCATATTTGCACATAATTGCTACAAGTGTCATGGAGAAGAAAAAGTAAAGGGTGAATTAAGACTCGACCATAAGGATTTTGTATTTAAAGGCGGTGAAAGCGGGCCGGTAATTGTACCAGGTGAAGCAAAGGAGAGTGAACTATTCAGGCGGATCACACTTCCATCCGGCCATGAAGATGTAATGCCTTCCAAAGGCAAAAAACTATTAGAAAAAGATATCGCTATAATCAATTTCTGGATCCAAAAAGGTGCCCCATGGCCTGATGAATCGGACAGAAATGAAGTTTTCAGAGTTGCTGAACTCGCCCCAAGGAATCCCATATTACCTCCTGCTTCGGCTATCTATACTCATCCGGTAGACCGCTGGATGAACCAGTATTTTGTAAAAAACAAAATGACCTGGCCAAAACCGGTAGATGACCGAATTTTTCTGAGAAGGTTATTTATGGACATTATTGGTCTGCTACCAACTCAAAAGGAAATTGAGGAATTCAGTAAAGACCAACGACCGGATAAGCGGGCTATCTGGAGTAAAAAGCTATTGGATCGCGAAGATGATTATGCCATGCACTGGCTTACTTTCTGGAACGATGCGCTAAGAAATGATTATACCGGAACCGGATATATTACTAACGGTCGCTATGCCATTACCGATTGGTTGTATGAATCAATAAAATCCAATAAGCCTTATGACCGGTTTGTCAAAGAACTTGTCAGTCCTGACGAAAGTTCAAAAGGTTTTATTGAAGGGATAAAATGGCGTGGGGTTGTGAATTCAAGCCAGCGAACAGAAATGCAGGCCGCACAAAACGTATCACAGGTATTCTTAGGCCTTAATCTGAAATGTGCCTCCTGTCATAACAGCTTTATCAGCAACTGGAAACTTGAAGATGCTTATGCCTTTGCTAATATTTTTGCAGATACCACACTTGAAATTAATCGCTGCGATAAACCAACCGGCAAATTCACTGATGCAAGAATGCTCTGGAAAGAGCTTGGTAGTATAGACAATCAAGCGAGTGTTTCGGTAAAAAGAGCACAACTGGCCGGAAATATGGTCAAAGCTCAAAATGGTCGTTTATATCGTACCCTGGTAAACAGAATCTGGGCACAGATAATGGGCAGGGGGTTTATTGAGCCACTGGACATGATGGATAATGAACCCTGGAGTCAGGATATGCTTGATTGGATGGCTTACCATTTCCAGCAGAATAATTCAAATATCAAGGATCTTATTTACCTGATTACCACTTCCAAAGCTTATCAATTACCTTCAGCAGGATTTAAAGATCCGAATGAGATTGTTTCACAAGAGTTCAAATTCTCCGGAAGACTGAGAAAAAGAATGACTGCTGAACAGTTTGCTGATGCCGGATCTGCTTTATTTGGCTCACTGTTTCCTGACTCAATGGTCAGGTACCGTCCTTCAGAAAACGTATTGAAAGATCAGTCAATCCAGCTATTCCCGCGTGCTTCTCAGGTTGTGAATAACCCATTTCTCACTGCATTGGGCCGGCCAAACAGGGAAACGGTTTCTACAAGCCGTGAATCACAGGCGAATCTTCTTCAGGCCCTTGAATTAACTAATGGAGAACGTTTCAACTCCCTACTAAAAAAAGGTGCAGAAACCTGGAAACTGAAATATAAAAGCGGAGATCTGATCATCAGAGAAATATATAAACAAGCATTAGGTCGTGAGGTCAGGGAAGATGAATATAAAATTGCTATAAAAATATTGGGAGATAAACCTCAAACAGATTCTGTTCAGGATTTGTTCTGGGCCATTATGCTTCTCCCTGAATTTCAAATTATCTATTAATATTAATTATTGGGCATGAATAATCAATGGAATAGAAGGGAGTTCATAAAGAAAAGCAGTGCTGCAACCCTGGCTGCATTAGCCGCAGGTGCCCCACTTTCAGGTCTGTTATCTTCCTGTAATAGCTCAAGGAATGCCAAAGCTGATACGATAATTTTATTGTGGATGGCAGGAGGAATGGCGCATACCGACACCTTTGATCCTAAACGATATACTCCTTTTAGCAAAGGAATGAACGCCAATGACGTATTGAGCACTTTTAAACCTGTTCCAACCATACTTGATGGAGTTTCATTTTCGGAAGGACTTGAGTCAATCGGAAAGGTAATAGACAGGGGGACTTTGATCCGCTCGTATGTTGCAGCTGATATGGGACATATTTTACATTCCCGGCACCAGTATCATTGGCACACTTGTTATAAACCGCCTCAATCTGTAGCGGCTCCACACATCGGTTCCTGGATTGCAAAAGAACTGGGACCAGTTAATGCGGTTATCCCCGCCTTCATAGATATAGGGCAGCGATTTACCTTAGGCGAAGGTGAAGAGTTAAAGGCTTTCCATACGGCCGGATTTCTTGGAAGTGAGTACGGTCCATTCCTTATACCCGATCCATCTGCAGGGCTGGAGAGTGTAAGACCTCCGGTAGGAATGTCATCTGCCCGGTTTGAAACCAGAAACCAGCTTTACAATGACCTGATTAGTAAAGGTGCAATGGGTGAATTTGGCAGTGATTATCAAAAGGAATCATTAAGACGATCAATGGAACAGGCCTACATGCTTTTGAAATCCCCTGAAGCTGCGGCTTTTGACTTGAGTAAAGAACCCAAAGAGAGTTATAACATCTATAATACCGGAAAGTTTGGTTTAGGTTGTCTGATGGCACGTCGTTTAACAGAGCAAGGCGCACGCTTCATCAGCGTAACTACAGAATATGAGCCATTCAAAAGCTGGGATACCCATGATAATGGACATACCCGACTCATTGATATGAAGAAGCAGATCGATGGACCTGTGGCACAATTAGTAAAAGACCTTGAAAAATCAGGGCATCTGGATCGAACACTTATCATTTTAGCCAGCGAATTCAGCAGGGATATGATGGTTGAAGGAAGGCCGGATCTTAAAGTTCAGGAACAGGTTGAACAACCGGATATTATTCATGATATCAAAAACTATGGCATGCACAGGCACTTTACGGATGGATGTTCTATTTTAATGTTTGGTGGCGGAGTCAAAAAAGGGAATGTTTATGGTAAAACCTCAGATGAGCGCCCTTGTAAAACTATTGAAAAACCAATCCGGATTGAACAGATTCACCAAACAATCTATCATGCCCTTGGCATAGCCGAAGATACCAGCTACCTCATTGAGAAAAGGCCATTCTATACAACGCCCGACGGTTTAGGCAAGGCTGAAATGGAACTATTCGTATAAAATATAACACGCTCGAAAGAGCTATATCAGGATTAAAAATTCAATAATGATTAAATTACATCTTTGGGACCTAATTTTGATGTCTTAGCAGAACGATTTTTCTCTTGAAAACCAACCAGCAAAAATGGAATAGAACCTGCATAAGCTTGCCTCTCTTAAAACACCCATAAGCTCTTTTTAAGCTTTATCTTTTTTAAAAAGCGCTTATACTAATAAAAAGCGTGTAATCGTATTTTATCAGAACCTATTTTTCTACCAGGTAATGCGATTCCCTGATTTTCAACTCACAGCCATGACAGGTCAGGACAGACCATAATTTTTTAATAGTTAATTTGTCTTTGTTATCAGGCAAAGAAGTTGTTTTCCTGATTAATTCTATATTAATATATAAATCAATAAGTAAGAATAATTTCAGTTTTGATGGCTTCCACAGGATTTTTTCATTATTCAAGGATTATTATTGGCTTATGTATTCTGCCCTTTTTTTCATTTCAGAGAAACACCGAACTCAAGTTCAGAAAACAACTAATCGCCTCAGAAAGTGCCGAATCAGTAGGTGTTTTTGATGTTAATGGCGATCAAAATCCAGATATTATTTCAGGAAGTTACTGGTATGAAGGTCCGTCATTTCTAAATCGTCACTTTATAGGGCAGGTAGAACGTGTAAGCGAATATTATGATGATTTTGCTACTATCCCAATGGACGTCGATGGAGATGAAAAAATAGATTTTATTACAGGCGGCTGGTTTAGTAAAACCCTTCGCTGGCGCAAAAATCCGGGTAATGAAAAAGAGTGGTCATTAGTGGACATTACAGAAACAGGCAATATTGAGACGATACGTGCATGGGATATAGATGGAGATGGTTTTAATGAAATTGTGCCCAATACTCCTGGAAATCCACTAATCTATTACACCTTAAAACGTGATAAAAACAATAATGCACTTGGAGAATTTACTAAAACATTTGTCATTGGAAAGCACGGACATGGCCTGGGTTTCGGAGATATTAATGGAGACGGAAGAGGGGATTTTATTGTATCTGAAGGCTGGATTGAAGCTCCTGATGGAAAAAACAATAAAGCATGGACACTGCATCCTGCTTTTGATCTGAAAGATGGGAGTATTCCTGTTATTGTTGCTGATGTCAATAAGGATGGATTAAACGACCTAATTGCAGGCCATGCTCATTCTTATGGTCTTTATTGGTATGAACAAAAAAGAGAAGAAAAATCAGTTATATTTATAAAACATCCCATAGATCCCTTTCATTCACAGTTTCATACGATGGAATGGGAGGATATTGATAACGACGGACAAATGGAACTGATTACCGGCAAACGTTACCGTGCCCATAATGGTAAAGATCCTGGAGGTAATGAGTCACCGGGGCTCTATTATTTTAAATGGAACGGAGAATCATTTACAAAACATGTAATCGACTACGGTCCTTTTGGAGAAGGCAAGGGTACCGGTATATTTTTCACCATTGCAGATCTGCATAAAACCGGAAGGAAAGATGTGGTGGTCGCAGGAAAAGACGGCCTCTATGTATTTTTTAATGAGAAACCCTGATTAAAAAAGTCATCCCCATCACAAAAATCAATTTTATATTTAAAATACTTTAAAAATAGCAGTGCATAAAATCATGAAACGTAACACGTACTTAAAACTGGCAGGATTACTGTCCATCGTATTTTTTTTAGCAATCTCTTTTATTGATAACGTAGAAGAAACTAAAAAAAACAGGGTCAGGGAACTGGATCCAAAAGTTGAGAAGCTTAAGCTATTGCCAAATTTCAAGGCAGAGCATTTATACAGTCCCTCTGAGAGTAAAAATGGCTCCTGGGTTGCGATGACTTTCGATCATAAGGGCAGAATGATTGCATGCGATCAGTACGGTTATTTATATCGTTTAACAATTCCTCCAATTGGTACTGAATCAGTCAAATCAAAAATAATTGTAGAAAAACTGGAGATCAAAATTGAAGGTGATACTTCAAAAGCCAAAATAAAGATGGGCTATGCACAAGGCCTGCTCTATGCATTCAATAGCCTTTATGTGATGGTTAATCATAAAAGTGATACCTCAATGGCAAAAAACAGTGGTCTTTACCGGCTTAAAGACACTGACAATGATGATCAATACGATCAGATAAGCTTGCTTAAAGAACTGGTTACCCCAGGAGGCGAACATGGACCACATAGCTTGGTTATATCTCCTGATAAGAAGTCTATCCATCTTATTGCAGGAAATCATGTGGATGTTCCGAAAATGAATGCTTACCGCTTACCTGAAACCTGGAAAGAAGATAATTTATTCCCATTAATAAAAGACCCGAACGGACATGCCAATGATCGCTATGCGCCCGGAGGTTTCATTGCGAAAATAAACCCTGAAGGAACAAATTGGGAGTTGATCAGTGCAGGCTATCGTAATGCTTTTGACCTTGCGTTTAACGAGGTTGGGGATATGTTCGTTTACGATGCAGATATGGAATGGGATTTTGGGATGCCATGGTATCGTCCTACACGAATCAGTCATTCTACAAGCGGCAGTGAATTTGGATGGCGTACAGGAAACAGCAAATGGTCTCCTGCTTATCCCGATAACCTGCCGGCGATATTGAATATCGGACAAGGTTCCCCTACAAGTCTGTTCAGTGGAAACAATGCACGATTCCCTGAAAAATATCGCAGAGGTTTGTTTGCTTTCGACTGGAGTTTCGGGATCATTTATGCCGTTCAATTAAGCCCTAGCGGATCATCTTATAAAGCCACGGCTGAAGAATTCATTTCAGGTGCACCACTACCTTTAACAGATGGTATAATCGGACCCGATGGAGCTATGTATTTTTTAACTGGCGGGCGTAAGCTGGATTCAGATCTTTACAGGGTTTATTACGGAGAAAATACTTTACCCAATACACCATTAGTTACAAAAGTTCCGGCGGATATTCTTCAGGCCCGCAATTTAAGAAGACAGTTAGAAACATTTCATAGTGCTCCAAACCCCAAAGCAATAAATCTTGCCTGGCCTAACCTGAAAAACAAAGATCGTTTCATCCGCTATGCTGCTCGTATTGCAATGGAACATCAGCCAATCAGCCAATGGCAGGAAAAAGCATTCAGAGAAAAAGATCCTCAGATACTTACCCAGGCGATGATTGCCCTGGCCAGAACAGGAGACAAAAGCTTACAAACCAGGATGATTAATTCATTGATGGGTATAAACTACAATCTCTTACCTGAAGCTCAGCAAATAGATATTTTAAGAGCCTATGAGTTAATAATTTCAAGAATGGGTAAACCCGGGGAGACTGAAAAAGTTCAATTGAGCAGCTATTTAAATCAATTCTATCCTGCAAAAAGCAATGAATTGAATCGCTCATTCAGTAAGGTTTTAGTAGCTCTTGACGACCCGCTGGTAGTTCAAAAAACATTGGCATTGCTTGATGGAACCACTCAGGACGTAGATGATCAAAAATCTTTCATGCAATCATCAGACCTGATCCTGCGTAATCCTCAATACGGACTCGACATCGCAGGAATGTTAGCCAAAACACCACCAGCTCAACAAATTTATTATGTCACAGCGCTAAGTGAAGCAAAAAATGGCTGGACAACAGAATTAAAAGACAAGTATTTTAAATGGTACTATACTGCTTTCGGATTTAATGGAGGAAATAGCTTTATTGGATTTATTGACAAAGCCCGTAAAATGGCTTTAGCTAACTTACCTAAAGAACAATTCGACCATTATAATAAAATTTCAGGTAATGAATTGTTGACCACTAATGGTATGAAACTGGCCAGTTTGGGCAGTCCAAAAGGTCCTGGAAGAACCTGGAAAATAGATGAAGCACTGGAAGTCATTCAAAAAGACTCCACAGACAGAAACTTTGAACAAGGTAAAATGCTCTTTAGTGCAACCCGCTGTATTTCATGCCATAACATGAAAGGCGAAGGCGGTGCTGTTGGGCTGGCGCTCACCCAATTAGGTACCCGTTTCTCTGCAAGGGATATTCTTGAGTCTATCCTTGAGCCAAATAAAGTGATATCTGACCAATATGCTTACACTGCATTTTACTTAAAAGATGGTGGCTCAGTAATTGGAAGACTAAAAAATGAGGATGACGAAAAATACTATATCTCTCAAAATCCTTTTGCCCCTCAAACACTACGCGAGGTAATCAAGAAGGATGTGGTAAGAACCAGGATTTCAGATGTATCATCCATGTATCCCGGAATGGTTAATGGTTTAAATAAAGAAGAATTAAAAGACCTTATGGCCTATCTGATTTCAGGCTCGAATAAAGATCACCAGATCTATAAACCAAAGAGTAAATAAATAAAAGCTTAAAAAGGAGTATAATTTTGGACCAACAGGCCTGGCATAATAAAATATCGAATACCGCTCAATTAGGAGGTATTGAAACTTCCGTTCTGGATAATGGAGCAGGTAAGGGTACACGGATTGCATGGATCAATACCGGATCAGGGTTACGGTTTAAGGTGGTTATAGATCGGGCCATGGATATTGCCGATGCATTTTACAATGCGCATAGTCTGGCCTGGATTAGCCATTCAGGGATTAGTACCCCAGAAGCATTGTCTGATAAAGGAATAGAATGGCTCAGAACGTTTGGGGGAGGTTTAGTAGTAACCTGCGGACTAAGCCATGTTGGAGGATCCGAAAAGGATGAATATGGCGAACGAGGAGTTCATGGTCAAATAAGCAATACCAGGGCAGAGATTGTTTCGGTCATCCAGCCAGATCCCTTAGCAGGGAATATGGAAATGAGCATTAGCGGAATCATGAGGGAATCACAGGCCCTGGGAAACAGATTAGAATTAAGGCGGACAATTTCTGCCACCCTGGGAAAATCAGTCATCAGGATTCAGGATGAGGTAATTAACCGCGGAAATACAAATGCACCGCATATGCTATTATACCACTGTAATCTGGGCTGGCCACTGGTGGATGAAGGAAGCAGAATAATTTGGAAAGGTAAATGGAAGCCCCGGGATAACAATCCTAATAAATTATTTAAAGAAGGCATTGATTTCAATATTTGTCCTGCCCCGCTTGACGATCACCAGGCAGCCGGAGAAGAAGTCGCATTTATAGATATTGAATCTGATGAATCAGGTTTTTGCACTTGCGGAATTGAGAATCCAAAAATAGGCCTAAGTCTGAATTTAAGGTTCATAAAAAAGCAATTACCCTGCTTAACCAATTGGCTGCATTATGGTAAAGGTGAATATGTTATCGGACTCGAGCCCGGCACCAATCCTCCAATAGGGCAAAGCCGTGCAAGGCAGCAAAATGAATTAATCTTGCTTGCTCCCGGAGAAACAAGAAAATATGAATTAGAAATACAAGTTTTTAACTAATAATAAGGCTTATCAAAATAAGCACGAATAGCAATTTCAATAAGAATATGAGTTTAGCAAAGAAAGCATTAGAACAAGGAAAAGGGATTCTCAGATTAGCACCAACATGGGTTCCCCGTTCATTTTGCGTACCGGGAAGAAGGATCAAGTTACACCCGGATGATTATTATGTACTCGGCGGACAACGTGGTGGTATTGATGAAAGATGGTTATCATCTACTACTCCTGCACAAAACGGACCGTTGACCGGAAAGAATGAAGGTTTAAGTGCAGTTGTTTACAATGATGGGGGAAAAGACGAGCAATTTTTATTAAAAGATGCCATTGATGAACTTAAAGGTGAAATTATAGGAGATCGTCTGTGGAAGGAGTACCAAAGCTGGCCCATGTATTCCAAATTCTTCGACAATATGGGACCGCTGCCACATCATATCCATCACAATGATGAGCATGCAGCTAAGATTGGACAGAAAGGAAAACCTGAAGCTTATTACTTTCCTCCTCAGCTAAATAATCATGGCGGTGATTTCCCTTATACCTTCTTTGGTATAGCACCAGGTACCACCAAAACCCAAATCCGGGAATGCCTGGTCAATTTTACAAAAGGAGATAACAAACTTACCACCTATTCGCAGGCATTTAAACTCGAGCCGGGAACCGGATGGGATGTGCCGCCGGGCATGCTTCATGCACCAGGAAGTTTGTGTACCTATGAGCCGCAAAAGGCCTCAGATGTTTTTGCTATGTATCAATCACTTGTTAATGAAGCAATTATTCCTGAGGAATTATTATGGAACGGAACCCCTAAAGACAGGATTGGCGATTACGATCAGTTGATGGAAGTAATCGACTGGGACCTGAACGTAAATCCGAATATTCTAGAGACCCGATTTATGCTTCCAAAACCTGTGAAGTCTCAGGCCGAAATGGAATCTGAAGGATACATTGAGAACTGGATCTGCTACAGATCAACGGCATTCAGCGCGAAAGAACTTACCGTATTTCCCGGACAAACAGTTACAATCAGGGATAATGCTTGCTATGGCATGATCGTAATGCAGGGGCATGGTAAATTTGGCGTATGGGACATTGAAACCCCAGCTCTGATCAGGTATGGGCAACTCACTAATGATGAATTCTTTGTGACTGAAAAAGCAGCAAAAGAAGGTGTATACATCAGCAACCCTTCTAAAACCGATCCAATTGTGATACTTAAACATTTCGGTCCGGAAAACCCGGATCTTATTTTGTAATCATTAAAAAATACAAATATGGCTGAGAACATTTATCCAAAACTTCACAATGCTACATGGCCTGGTATTGTGGGAAAAGGTCCTGATTCAGAACCACCGATTTCATTAGAGAAAATGCTCGAAATGACTGCAGCAGCAGAAGTCGACGGAGTTAAGTTTGATGGAGTTGATATTGGTCTTTTCGACCCTTCAATCAATTTAGATGATCAGGATGGCATTAAAAGGTTGGCTGATCAGGTAAGCAAATATAATTTAGTAATTGGCAGTCTGGTAGCACCAATCTGGGGGGGACCGGCCCTGGGCAGCAAAGAAGATCGTGCAAATTTTGTAGAGCAGGTTCGTAAATCATGTATTTATGGTCAAAAACTGAAAGAAATGGGCATACGTCCATACGGGGTAATCCGCATTGATTCAGCCAGCAGTGTTGAGGAATGGGCAAAAGATCCGGTTAATAACACTAAACTTATCGCCCAAACTTTCCGCGAGGCATGTGATGTAGCTGCTGACTATGGCGAAAAACTGGCGGCTGAAGGAGAAATTTGCTGGGGTGGTATGCATAGCTGGAAAGCTATGCTTGATACTCTTGAAGCGGTCGATCGCCCGAATATTGGTTTTCAGGCAGACATGTCGCATACCTTTTTGTACCTGCTGGGATATAATGCACCTGAGGATCGCATTTTGCCGGCAGATTACCAGTGGGATGACCGTGAAACGCTAACCGAAGGACTGAAAAAGTTAACTGCCGCCCTACGTCCATGGACCATTGATTTCCATGTTGCTCAAAATGATGGAACGGCCTACGGATCAGGCTCACATGATAAAACAGGAAGACATTGTCAGGCGACTGATCCCAATGGAAAATTAGATATCGCTGTTGATGCAGGTCATTGGCTTCGAAATGAAAACGGGGAGTTGACTAAAGCATTTAAACATATCTGCTGGGATGGGTGTATGTTTCCAAATGCCGTTTTAGAACAGCAAAAAACATGGAATGATATTTTAGCGGCAATGATCAGGGTTAGAAATTTAAACAACTGGTCTTAAGTAATAATTGATTAATTGAATTTTTCAAAATACAACAATGGCTAATAAAAAAGAATTAAGAATCGGGTTAATTGGATGCGGTTTTATGGGCCGAACCCATTCTAATGGCTACAAACGAGTTGGTGATTTTTTTCCTGAACTGGAGTATCGTCCGGTTTTAAAAGCGGTTTGTTCTCGCAGTAAAGACAAAGTTCAGGCCTTTGCAGAACAATGGGGCTACGAATCCTTTGAAACAGATTGGAAAGCTCTGATTGCGCGCGATGATATTGATGCAGTTGACATTTGTGCACCGAATAACATGCATGCAGAAATCGCCATTGCCGCGGCAAATGCAGGTAAAATGATTTTATGTGAGAAACCTCTTTCACGGACATTAGCTGAGGGGATAGCGATGGTGGATGCTGTTGAAAAATCAGGGGTGCCTAATACAGTATGGTATAATTATCGCCGTATTCCGGCAGTTACATTAGCTAAACATATCATAGATTCAGGAAAACTGGGGAAAATATTTCATTACAGGGCCAACTTTCTGCAGGACTGGACTATTAATGCTGATCTGCCGCAGGGTGGTGAAGGCTTATGGCGTTTGGATGTGGATGCTGCAGGTTCTGGTGTAACAGGTGATCTGCTTGCACACTGCATAGACACAGCCATCTGGCTCAATGGAGGTATTAAAGATGTTTCTGCGCTAACCGAGACATTTGTAAAAGAACGTATGCACCAGTTGACAGGCAAGAAGGAAAAAGTAGGCATTGATGATGCATGTATTTTCCATTGTCATTTCAATAATGGTTCTTTAGGATTATTTGAATCTACCCGATATGCCCGTGGTCATAAAGCATTATACACTTTTGAGATAAATGGTGAACATGCTTCAATACGCTGGGATCTGCACGATCTGAACCGTCTGGAATATTTTGACCACGCGGATGACTCGATCGTTCGCGGGTGGCGTTCTATACACGTAACTGATGGTGACCAGCCTTATATGGATAAGTGGTGGGTTCCAGGGCTTTCAATTGGATACGAGCATTCGTTCGTGCATCAGGTTGCTGATTTTTTGAAAAGCCTGGAGACCGGTGAGTCATGCTCCCCTACCTTTAAAGAGGCATTAGAAACTCAAAAAGTTTGTGAGGCTGTTATTGATTCTGCCAATACAAGAAGCTGGAAAACCATTTAGTCAATTCGAAGACAGATTAGAAAAATATTGAATATTACTAATAATCCATTTTATAGCTATTGATCATGTACAAGAAATTTAATTCAATTCAAGGATACTTAATTTTAGCTTTCCTTCCGCTGTTCTTAGTCCTGGTTGGCTATAAAATGGCTGACCCCAATGATATTAAGCAAAAAGGCTTTGTTCAGATTTTTGACGGAAAAACCCTCAATGGCTGGGAAGGCGATCCCGCGTACTGGAGAGTTGAAAATGGTCATATCGTTGGAGAAATCACCCCTTCAACCCTTCTAAAACGAAATTCCTTCCTGATTTGGCGCGGAGGAATGCCTTCTGATTTTGAGCTTACCTTAGAGTTTAAAATCACACAGGCAGGAAATAGTGGGATTAACTACCGTAGTGAAGAGCTGAAAGATATTCCCTTCGCTCTAAAAGGCTATCAACTGGATATTGATGGTGCGAACCGTTATACCGGACAAAACTATGAGGAGCGCGGCAGAACTACACTGGCCTACAGAGGGCAAAAAACAATAATAAAAGAGCAAAATGAAGAAAATGCTTCCGCTGCCGTTCAATCAAAAATTAAAAACAATGCCTGGACTGATTTAACTGTTACGGGTTCATTAGGTGAATCTGATGACTTATTGAAAAAGATTAAAAGTGAAGACTGGAATACATGCCGTTTAGTTGCAAAGGGAAATCGTCTGCAACATTATATTAATGGAATATTAATGAGTGATGTAACGGATAATGATACTGTTAACGGCAAATCTAAAGGTATGCTAGGTATGCAGGTACATGTTGGTCCGCCGATGAAAGTAGAGTATCGCAAGATTATGCTTAAACAATAATTCCCGAATAATAACTTGATTAAGAAACAGCAAAAGGAAACATCAATATAATTAAGATCATAAAAAATGAAATTTGGTATTAATACATTCCTATTCACTTCTCCATTCACAAATGAGAGTGTTAATTTATTTCCGAAATTTAAAGCCTGGGGATTTGACTCTGTAGAAATTTCGATTGAAGACCCCTCGCATATTGATCCCAAAGTAATCAGAAAAGCTTTAGATGAAAGCGGTTTAAAATGTGGTTCCATTTGTGCAGCCATGGGTCCGGGTCGTGATCTCAGAGGATCAGTTGAAGATCAGCAGACCGCCATAAACTATATAAAAAGCATTCTCGATATGATGCCTGTTTTAGGATGTGGCATTTTAATCGGCCCGCTTTATTCTGCAGTAGGACGCGCTGAACTGGTAAGTAAGGAAGATTATGCAGAGCAATGGGAAACTGTTGCGAAGCATTTAAAAATGCTCGCTGATTATGCTGAGAATTTAGGCCTTAAGTTAGCTATTGAACCTCTT
>CAZGWG010000050.1:7226-21512 GCA_964529165.1 uncultured Sphingobacterium sp. | reverse complement strand
CTATAGTCTGCCATTGCTTATCGCCGGAGGATCACCTACTTTTGCGATTCATTCATCGAAGGAAAATACAGAGTGCTGTCCGGGGACGTTTATTTTTTGGGATAAGGGCTATCATGATGCTCTCCCCGAGCAGGACTTTCAGTATGCAGCACTTGTTCTGACCAGAGTTATTTCAATCCCGGGTGAAGGGAAAATATGTATAGATCTTGGACATAAGTCAATTGCTTCAGAAAACGATCTGCAGAAGCGGGTTTACTTTTTGAATCATCCGGATCTGAAGCCTCTCAGCCAGAGTGAAGAACATTTGGTCATTGAGGTGGCTAAAGATCACAGTTTTAAAATCGGAGATGTTCTGTATGCACTCCCGATCCATATTTGTCCTACAGTAGCACTGTACGATCGTGCAGTAATCGTTGAAGCGGGGAAAGTAAGCGATACATGGAAAGTAATTGCCAGAGACAGGCAGATTAATTATTGACAATTTACAGGTCATAAAATAATTATTATGGTTGCAGCCATCCCTTTTAGTACAAGGTCTAAAATCTTGTATTCCTTTCTCTTTACTTTCAATTCAGAACGTATCCATTCCAGAGATTCTTTTTTCAGAATTTTTCTGATTGTATTAGCAGGACTTATTTTCCAAACTGCCGGTACTTTACATGCGGCCGATATTATTATTCAGAATGCTAAAGTCGAATATGCCATAGATGAGCATGGACGGAATCTTCGTTTTATCGATAAAGCAAGTAAAACAGATTATCTCGATAAAAGCTCAGTTTCATACATCGCATCAATCAAAAAGGATGGCAGGGATTTTCCCCTCAGTTCAGTATCACTTAATGGAGATCTGTTAAAGCTGGAATTTGAAACGGCTGGTTTTATTGCTGAATTATTACTGGAAAGAGGTAAAGATCGTTTCGTGCTGGAAGTTAAGAACCTGAGTGGTAGTGCAGAATCTCTTACCTTCATCGATATCCCGCTTAAGCTCGAAGGAATGCCATACGAGCCTTTTGCTGCCTGTGTGCTATCCATGAATTTACAGACCCATGTTTTTGCACTTCCTGCTCTGCAATCACATTTAAAGGCGACTGCATATGAACGCTTTGGGATGAAGGGTGCCAGAGTAACTGTATTGGGAACAACTCAAAAGGAAATGCTCCCCCTGATTCGGGAAGTGATGATCAATGCAAAAGATATTCCGCATTCTGATGCTGGTGGAGCCTGGGCACAACAGTCGAAGGAAGGTTACGGTTCTTATCTGATGAATTTTGGAACACTCACTGAAGATACTGTTGATGAGTGGATAAAGATGTGTAAGAACCTTGGTTTTACTCAGATTGATAATCATGGCGGAGGAAAATTTTTCAGGTTCGGTGATTTTGAACTAGATCCTGAAAAATGGCCTGACGGATGGGATAATTTCAAGCGGATTAATAAGCGCCTTCATGATGCCGGCATATCTTCCATTTTTCATAATTACGCTTTTTTCATAGATAAGAATTCCAGGTATGTGACACCAGTTCCGCGGGAAGATCTGGGTTATTTCAATGCTTTCACTATCAATAAAGCAATTGATGAAGCAGATACTGAAATTGAAGTAAAGGAATCAACAGCAGATATTTCTTTGATCACCGGGTTTTTTGTGAGAAACAGTCGTACAATCAGGGTTGGGACAGAGTTGATTGAGTTTGAGGGGATAACGAAAGCAGCTCCATATAAATTTACCGGGCTCAAGCGTGGAGCAAACGGCACAAAAGCATCAGCACATAGCCCTAATGAGAAGGCCTATCACCTGAGGGAAATGTTTGGCAGGTTTGCACCGGGAGTGGAAACCCCCTTATTCAGTGAAATTGCCAGAAGAACAGCAGAGATTGTGGATCAGGCAAATTTCGATGGGATTTACTTTGATGCAATTGATGGTAGTGATATTCTTGCCGGGCCTGAAAATTTCTGGTATTACGGTGGTAAATTCGTGTTTGAAGTTGCTAAAAATCTAAAACGCCCGGTAGGAATGGAGATGAGTTCCATGATCCATCACTGGTGGCATTACCGTTCACGATGGCAGGCATGGGACCGCCCTACTCGCGGCTATAAACGTTTCATCGATATACATTCTTCTTCCATCAAATCAGATGAGTATGAACATGGTTTGTGGCGGGGAAACGTAGCACAGATCAATAAAATTGCACCTGCAGAAAACGGGGGACTTTTACTTCCTTTACAATTGGGCTGGTGGGCACATCAAACCTGGAATCCGCCTCAGGTAGAACCAACATTTTCAGATGATATTGAATATCTGGGGAGCAAAATGATTGGTAATAATGCAGGTCTGGCTATGCTGGGTGGATTTGATGAAAAAGCCCTCAATGAAAACCCCGCATTCAGGAGGCTGAATGCAATTATCAGGCAATACGAGGAATTGCGTCATAAGAACTACTTCAGCGAAAAGATTAAGAAACAACTTAGAGTACCGGGTAAAGATTTCTCCCTCTTTCAATCCGGAGATGGGATCTGGAAATTTAAACCAATGAGTTACCAGAAGCATAAGGTTTCAGGACTTGACCATCCTTCTTCAAGCTGGAAGGTGAAGAATGAATTTGGAGCGCAACCATTACGGTTAAGAATCGAGCCGCTTATGTCTGTCAAATCTTATGAAGACGCCGAAAATATAGTATTATCAGATTTTTCAGCTTCAGGAGAATTTAAACAGGATTCTACAGCAAAAGGGGTTATCGGTGGATTAAATCCTTCTTTAGAAAAGTCTGGTACCGGTGAAAAGGCGGCCTCCTTTACAGCTCAAAGTAGTGGTGCTTCAGCCAGAGATGCATCCTGGATTAATATGCAGAAGAAATTTGAGCCGATTCTGGATCTAAAAAATGATAAAGCCTTAGGTCTTTGGGTGAAAGGCGATGGTAATGGGCAGCTTCTAAATCTTAGGTTAGAAAGTCCCCATCATATCTCTCATGGTGCCAGAGGTGATCATTATATAAAAATCGATTTTACTGGCTGGAAATACTTTGAGGTCGTCGAAATCGAATCATCAGAGTTCAGTAATTACGTATGGCCTGCGCCATATTCAAGTGCCAGCTTCTATGTCTATGATTCCTACCGTCATGAGGTAGCATTTGATAAAGTAGATAAACTGCAAATCTGGTATAACAACCTGCCTGCGGGTAAGAAGGTTGAAACGCTTATTGGTCCGGTAAAAGCCTTACCTATTGTTTCTACAACAATTGTCAATCCTTCAATTATGGTCGGCAACGAAAAGATAATTTTTCCGGTCAGTATGGAATCGGGGATGTATCTAGAATTTAACTCTAAAGCAGATTGTAAACTTTATGGACCTAAAGGTGAATTCATTAAAGATGTTGAAGTTCAGGGGGAGATCCCGACGCTGAGAGCGGGTGAAAATAAACTTTCATTTGGTGCTGAGCTTAACAGTGGTGTAAAACCCCGGGTACAGCTTACAATTATTACTGAGGGTAAGCCTTTGTTGAATTAAATACCATTTGCTGGCTCACTTGCTAGTGTTATGTTAAAAATGAAATGACTTTGATGGCATTGAGCAATCAGCTTGAAATCTGAAAAAATAGCAATAAAGTGAGTATTACTCAAATTTGATGGCTCAAAGCCCATAGCACTTAGCAAAAACCAATGACCAATTACACTTAACGAAACACTAGTTATTGTCTTAAAATATAATGGAAGAAGCAGATGCAGCCCGCATACGCCAGTATGGGCGGCAAAAATGAATATGGCCAGCCATCTCGCCTTATTTAAATTCTCTCACAAATCTGGTAATTCAAATTCTGAAAAAAAGTATTACTAATGTAAAAGGAAGTATCAGATTTTCCTGTTAATGCAGGTTATTTTTGATTTATAAGTTCCGTTAAACATGGTTTTTGCAGACCAACGGCGATTGAATATTTAATTTCAAACAGGAATTAAATCAACCGGGGTCAAAAACTCATGTACATTTTGTAACCGTCAGTTTTTAAAGACATCTATCAAAAATTACTCAGGTGCATTCTAATGATGAAAAAGAACTTTTAGTGAAACTTCGTGAGGGGAGTGCACAAGCCTTCGATTATTTTTATCATCAGTACAGTTTGAGGATTTATAGAAAACTCCTGAAAATGGTGAGGGTAGATGTAATTGCTGAAGAACTTTTACAAGATGCATTTGTGAAGATATGGGATAAACGCCACCAAATTGATCCGGATCTGTCATTTAAATCTTACCTCTTCATCATAGCACAGAACCTGGTTTATGACTTATATCGTAAGGTGTCCAGGGAAGAGAGACTTCAGGAATTAATCAAATCTGCGAACTCGGAACTTTATATGCATGTGGAGGAAGGGGTCTTTTTGAAAGAGACCAGTGAAATATTAAATCAGGCTATCAATAGTTTGCCATCTCAACAGAAACTTGTTTTTACTTTATGCAAGCTGGAAGGCAAAAGCTACGAAGATGCGAGCGCCACCTTAGGTATATCAACCTCAACCATTAATAGTCATATCGTTAAAGCCACCAAGAGCATTAAGGGATATATGTTCAGAGAACAGAATGCGGCCTTTTTCTTGGCTATGTCTATAATATTGACCGAGATTTAATAACCAAATCTGTAATTTTTCTAACCTGATATTACAATTTTTCATACGCTTAATACAATTGCTTACAAAAATTGGATTATTTCATCAGGTGGTAAAACGGTTATTCCAGCATCTTTAAAATCCTTCAAATTCCTGGTCACAATAAAATCCATATCCGTTATTGAATTTGCCGCAAACATTTGAACGGCATCTTCAAAGTCCTTATGACTGGATAACAGGCTTTTTTTTATGATGAAAATATCGATAGATATAAGATTAATAAAGTCTAACAAAGCATATAGCAATTCCCTTAGCTTTTTTTCGCCAACGTGTTTTTTCAATAGATAATGCGTAGTAGCGTAGGAATGAGAAGATGTAAAAAGCCGAACTTTCTTCTTTTCCGCTAAGTCAAAGATTTCAATTGCAAATTTGCTAAATGGTGGTCTGTCAGCAAGAAGATCGATCAGGATATTTGTATCTATAAAGACGTTCTTCATAAATGCTTGCTTTCAAAATAGGCATCCAGTTCTTTTTCCTCATCAAAATCTGCTGGTAGTTTAACTGCCCCCACTAACTTTCTCAGTTTCGGAGAAAGTTGTTTTGCCTCCTGATGCTCTTCGGTTAGTGTCTCCAGATACTTTTCTATTAATTCTGACAGACTTCTACCAGTTTGCTTAGCATAAGATTTCGCTTTTTTAATAACTTCTTCTTCTACCGTTAATGTAAGCTTTGTTGTCATGATACGTGTGTTTATAACAAAGATACGTATTTTCCGAAAGTAAAAAAACAGGAGAATTATCGGATGTGAAAAATTGTATCATCGCCTTTGAAAAATTACCGGTTCGGCACTTTTTTTTTATTTTTTTTTAGGTTCAAGTAGATGATACCCTATTCTCAGGCGTAATAGCAATAAAAGAAATATTGTTTTGGAGAGTAGAGCGCAATTAAAATCAGTATATCAAAAATTTCTGGACGGCAAATGCACAGACGAGGAATTGAATTTATTATTCCTGCATTTTAAGATCAGTAGTTCACAAGATTTAATTGAATTAATCAAACAGGAACTAGATTCCAACGATAATTCTACTGAAGCCACTTTTGAAGAGTTTATAAAACTTTCAAAAGTACATGAGCGGATTAAATCAGGAATTGATACAGAATTACAGGAAAGGTCTCCGCAAAATTTTTCTAAGAGCATTTTTTATACGCTGTCAGCAGCGGCGGCAATTTTGATTATTATTTCTCTTGGAATTAAGTTTTATCACCAAAGAGCTAACCAAAAGGAAGTTCTAATGACGAATAAACAGTTTTTACAGGATGTTGCTCCGGGTGGTAATAAAGCATTCCTAACCTTGGCTAACGGAACAAAATTATCATTGACAGATGCTATTGATGGCGAACTGGCTCAGCAGGCAGGTATTAGTGTAGTTAAAACTGAGGATGGTCAGTTGGTTTATAATGTGGGTAATACAGTTAATGAAGGGAATGGAAATCAAGTATTCAACACTATAGAGACCCCTCGTGGAGGCCAATATCAGATCAATTTGCCAGATGGTTCCAGAATCTGGTTAAATGCTGCTTCTTCACTGCGTTACCCGGTAGTATTTATGGGTAATGAGCGTAAAGTTGAATTACAAGGAGAAGCTTATTTTGAGATTGCCGAAAATAAGTCAAGTCCTTTCAGAGTAGTCAGCAATAATCAGGTTGTAGAAGTTTTGGGTACCCATTTTAATATTAATTCCTATCCGGAGGAGGGAGCTATTAAAACCACTTTGTTAGAAGGGAGTGTTAAGGTCCGTTCAGGAAATAATTCAGCAATGTTAAGCCCTGGTCAACAATCTCAGGTAGGTAATTCTATCTACATAACACAAGCTGATATATATGAAACTGTAGCCTGGAAGAACGGTAAGACGCAGTTTTCAAATGCGGACATTAAAACCATCATGCGGATGCTTTCACGCTGGTATGATGTAGAAGTTGAGTATCAAGGTGAGATGATCGGAACCGGGTTCGGAGGATCTGTATCCAGATCTAAGAATATTTCCGAAATTTTAAAGCTTTTGGAATTAACCGGTGACGTTCATTTTAAAATAGAAGGAAGGAGGGTTACAGTGATGCCGTAAACTCTACGCTCTTTGAGGCAGACCTAAAAAAACCAGAAGTGGTGGTACACTTCTGGCTAAATATGGGTTTATGCCTAATAAAATTGATTTGACACAAGATTCGTTAACCAAAACCCAAACCCAAATATATGAAATTTTATGATTTTGGTCCAGCCAGGGTAACCCGGCTGAAAGATGTGACCATACTGAATTCAATCTACGGTGATTTGTTTTTTAATTCAGTTCTTAAACGCAAAATTATTATGAGGATTAATATTATCCTGATCTTAATGGTAACAGCTTTACTTCAGGTTAGTGCATCAACGTATGCTCAAAAAATAACCTTAACTAAGACTAATGCGTTGATTGTTGATGTTTTTAAAGCGATTCAAGCACAAAGTGATTATGATTTTATATACTCAAACCGGCTGATTACAAAAGCCGGAAAGATCAACATTCACGTTGCTGAAGCACCTCTTTTAGATGTACTGGAAATATGCTTTAAAAATCAGCCATTTACCTATTCTATTAAGGATAGAACCATAGTAATAAAAGAAAAGGAGCACTTTTTTCGCAAGCAGGAAATAACAGAGTTTAGCTTGCTTATTGATATTTCAGGAAGAGTAATAGATAAAAATGGTCTTCCAGTTCCTGGAGTTAGTGTTAAATATAAAGGAAGCAGCACTGGCACAGTGACGGATGCTGACGGTAATTATAAGATTAAAACCCCTAGAGGAGAGGGCACTCTTGTTTTTTCATCAATAGGTTATACCACACAGGAAGTCTTGATGAATAACAGAACTAAAATCGATATAGTTCTGGCTGAAGACCTTCAGGGGCTGGCTGAGATACTTGTAGTAGGATATGGTACCCAAAAGAAGGTGAATTTAACAGGAGCTGTAAGCCAGATAACATCAGAACGCCTGGAAAATCGTTCTGTAACCAATATTGATCAGGCATTGCAGGGGGTAGCTCCGGGTTTAAATATTACAACCAATATGAACCTGGGTGGAGAGCCCAATGCGAATATGGGAATTAACATCAGAGGAATAGGTTCGCTCTCAGGAGGATCACCTTATATTTTAGTTGATAATGCACCGATGGATCTTAACAACGTTAATCCTGCGGATGTAGAATCCATTTCCGTACTCAAAGACGCAGCTTCTACTGCAATATACGGCTCCAGAGCTGCATATGGAGTCATTCTAATTACTACTAAATCTGGAAAACTAAATGAACAAATGAAGACAAGCTATAACAATAGCTTTTCAATGGCACAGCCCACTTATTTACCAGGCTTTGTAAATTCTCTAACCTTTGCAAACAGCATTAATGAAGCAGCCACAAACTCGGGTCAGAACAGAATTTTTAATGATGAGACTTTGGCCAGGATAATTAAGTATCAGGCAGATCCAGTTAATACTCCTTCAATGGTAAAGAATCCAAGTGATCCCAATGGTTGGGGATATTGGAATCTTGGAAATGCTAATACCGACTGGTACGATGTACTTTATAAAGACTGGGCTTTATCTCAGAGACATAATGCCGGAATCAGCGGTGGTTCGAAGAACACAAATTACTATGTTGGTTTGGGTTGGGTTGATGAACCGGGTAAATTAAACTTTGCGAATGAACAATTTCAGAGATATAATCTGACCACCAATATATCCCTGAAAGTTAGCGATAAGTTCACAGTTTCAATGAAGGCCAAGCTTAATAGAAGTTATCAAAAGTACTTTCAATCACAGATAGCAGGTGACAGACAGAGTTTTTTCTCAAGTATGGGAATATCATGGCCGACCGATCCAGTATATACTCCGAATGGTGATTTTGCAATGGATAAAAATCAACCGCCGGTTTTAGCCAATGGTGGTAGTGATAAGCAATACGTCACCGACCTATGGTTAAATCCTTCATTTGAGCTAAAACTGGCTAAAGGTTGGAAAGTTAACGGAGATGTTAGTTTTAATTCAAATTCATACCGAAGGAGTGATCACAGAAAAATTATTTGGGGTTTAGCAACGGATGGTGTCACCCCCATTAAGCATTATAGCCAGAACTGGAATAGGATGTACCAGGAATTGTCCTACAATGAGTATTTCACTTCCAACATTTTTTCGGAGTATTCAAAGCAAATTAAAAATCATTCGTTCAGTGTTTTACTCGGAGGGCAGGCAGAATTGTCAAATGATTTAGTGCTTAACGGATGGCGAAGAGATTTGATTAGTGAGCTTGTGCCTGCAATCAGCACGGCCATTGGGGATAAAGATGTGGATGAGAACATGTCGCATTGGTCGACTCTTGGAACTTTTATGCGCTTTTCATACAATTTCAATGAAAAATACCTGCTTGAACTGAATGGAAGGTATGATGGTTCATCAAGATTTCAAAGTGGCAGAAGATGGGGATTTTTCCCTTCTGCATCAGTAGGTTACAATATATGGAAAGAAAAATTCTGGGAGCCGGTAGCAAATGTGATTAATACAATGAAATTAAGAGCATCATACGGTTCATTAGGGAACCAAAACGTAGCAAACTATCTTCATGTTGAAACTGTTCCAATACAAACTAATTTGCCATATATAATTGATGGCAAGCGTCCGGTATATACAAGCGTTCCTTCAAACAGGAGTCTAGGACTAACCTGGGAGACATCCAAGACAATTAACTTTGGTATAGACGCAGAAGCACTTAAAAATCGATTAAGTTTTTCTTTTGATTGGTATAACCGGAGGACAGAAAATATGTTTGGTCCGGGAGAATCTGTCCCGGCAGTTTATGGTGCTGCTGTACCATTGAATAATAATGCAACTCTCGAAACAAAGGGTATTGAGCTATCTGTTAATTGGAAGCAAGTAGTCAATAGTAATCTGAACTATAATGTTGGAGTGGTACTTTCAGACAATAAAACTGTTATTACTAAATATAATAATCCCACCAACTTTATCGGAAACTTTTATGAAGGCCAAAACTATGGGGATGTATGGGGCTATGAAACTGCCGGTCTATTTCAAACTGACGCTGAAGCAGCGGCATGGGCTAATCAGGCAAGTCTTTATAGCAGATGGGGAGCAGGCGATGTTAAGTACAATGACTTAGACGGCGATGGGAAAATTACCAATGGTAATCAAACTTTAGCTAATCCAGGCGATTTAAAAGTAATTGGAAATACTTCTCCAAGGTATCTTTTTGGAATAAACACAAGTGTCAGTTACAAACTGTTCGATTTTACGATGTTCTTGCAGGGTGTAGGGAAAAGAGATTTATGGATGGCCAATCAATTTTTCTTTGGCTTTAGGGGATCATGGACAAGTACAATCATTCCTGCGCATGCCCTTGATTACTGGAGTTCTTCGAATAACGATTCCTATTTCGCAAGGCCTTATTTAACCGCGGAGAATTTTAAAAATCAGCAGGTGCAATCAAGATATCTTCAGAATGCAGCCTATATGAGATTAAAGAATATTCAGATAGGTTTCTCCTTGCCTAAGGAATTGTCAAAAAAGATAGGAATCGAAAGAGCGAGAATTTTTGTAGGAGGAGAAAACGTGTTTACATTTTCTAAAATGATGGAATCATTTGACCCTGAAGCAAATGTGAGGGAAAACGGTGCTACAATGGTATATCCTTTATCCCGTGCTTTTACCGGCGGTGTTAATATTACATTTTAAATTTTACAGACATGAAAATCATTAATATATATAGTATCCTGTTCGTTCTGATTCTGGGTTCCTGCAGTGATAAATTTTTGGATAGAGAGCCCTTAGATGCAGTTTCTGCTGATGTTTACTGGAAAACACCTGCCGATCTGGAGATGTATGTCAATCAATATTATACAGTATTCCCAAATGAAACCAGAAACGATATGAATCTTTTGGACGGGAATAGTGACAATCTGATTTTGGTAGGATTCAATCCAACTTTGGCAGGAACCAGAATTGTTCCTGCATCAGGTGGAACCTGGTCATCTTCCTGGACAAGTATTCGAAGTTTGAATTATTTCCTTCAAAATTATAAACGCGTTTCTGCACCTGCAGCTTCTGTCAATCAATTTATAGGCGAAGCTTATTTCTTCCGGGCGTACCATTACTTTTCATTGGTACGCGATTACGGAGACGTACCATGGATTAACAAACCTCTTGATCAAAGCTCCGGTGAGTTGCAAATGGCCAGAACAGCACGAAGTACGGTTATGGATTCAATTGTATCAGATCTTGATAAGGCAGTTCTTTACATGAATGATAAAGGTCAGGGTTCGGCATCACGTTTAAACAGGCAGATTGCTTTGCTATTGAAATCAAGAGTCGCTCTTTTTGAAGGCACCTGGCAAAAGTACCATGCAGGAAGTCCATTTGGGGCTACCGGATCTGATGGAAGAAAATATCTGACACTTGCCAGAGATGCCGCAAAGCAAATTATAGATGGAGGGGCCTACAATGTTTACACATCAGGTAATCCTAAAACCAGCTATGCTTACTTGTTTGGACAAAATGATTATAGTAATAATCCGGAGGTTATGCTCTGGAAGAAATGGGATGCAAGTTTAGGTCTTGTTCGCTGGGCTCCAAGTATATGGGGAATGGGAATGGGTGTAACAAAAGAAATGGTAGATAGTTATTTATGTAAGGATGGTTTACCAATAACAAGGAGCCCGTTATATGCCGGGGATGCTAATCTGAATATGGTTGTTAAAGACCGTGATCCCCGTTTAGCCCAAAGTATATGGGTGCCGGGAGATCCTGTTAATATTCTTGGAGCCAGTGATACGACCTTCTTCAAAAGGGCAGATCTTCATCAAACAGGTTCGTATTTGTGTGTTACCGGTTACCAGTTAAAGAAACATTCCAATGCCTGGGGAGAACATTTAAAGGAAAATTATTACCAATCTCAAATTGGTTCTATCCTTTTCCGGTACGCAGAGGTTTTGCTGAATTATGCTGAAGCCAGAGCCGAGCTGGGTGAAATTAACCAGTCGGATATTGATTTAACAATCAATAAATTAAGAGATCGTGTTGGAATGGCTCATTTACAGCTTAGCAATATAACGAATGACCCTCAATGGGATTTCCCGTCACTCTCTCCAATAATTAATGAGGTTAGAAGAGAGCGACGAGTTGAGCTGGCCTTTGAAGGACTCAGATTACATGACTTTTTAAGATGGAGAGCACATCACCTCATTGCTAATAAGAGGTCCCTTGGTGCAAAATTCGTTCATGCAGATTTTCCGGAGATGAAGCCGGGAATAAATATTTATCTTGATGCTAACGGATATATTGATCCTTATCTGAAGGCCCTTCCTGCAGGATATGGTTTTAAGTCGGAAAGGGATTATTTGAATCCACTGCCATCTTTGGAGTTAACATTAAATAAGAATTATACGCAAAATCCTGGTTGGTAGAAATCAGGTGTGGGGTATCAGGGAATTAAGGATTTAATTATTTAGAGCAATGAATAAGGACACTTACAGTTTATTTGTTAATTAGAAATTAAGCACTGATACCTGATACCTCATACCCACAAGAATGATAATCTGAAAATAAAAATATATGAAAAAACAATTGCTGTTGCTGTTAATTCCCTTAGTACTAGTCCTTGGGATATTCGCATTTACTGACCAGAATGATAGTAAGGATGATTGGCCGGCATACCTTGGAGGATCAGAAATGAATCACTATTCTTCTCTTGACCAGATAAACAGATCGAATGTTAGCAGGCTTGATGTGGCATGGCAATATAATACAGGTGATTCAGGGGTTTTTCAATGTAATCCGATAATTATTAAAGGAGTGCTTTATGGGATCTCAGCAGCAGGCAATGTATTTGCTTTAAACGGAGCCACAGGCGAAGAGAAATGGCGATTTAATCCTGATACCATAAAAAGATTTCTTGTTAACCGTGGGGTAACTTATTGGGAGGATGGCGAAGACAAACGCATCTTATGCAGTTATGACCAGTGGTTATATGCCCTTGATGCAGGAACAGGTAAGCCAATCAAGGAATTTGGTAACAATGGCCGGGTAAGCTTAAAATCTGGTTTGGGAAAACCAGAAGCTCTTGAAAAGAAGTATTTAATGTCCAGAACGCCAGGTACCATTTACAAGGATCTACTCATCATGCCTACGGTAATGATGGAAAGTGCCGGAGCTGCTCCCGGTTTCATTCAGGCATTTAACGTCAGGACAGGGAAGATTGCCTGGGTTTTTCATACGATACCCTTACCGGGGGAGTTTGGCCATGATACCTGGCCTGCTGATGTGCATGACAGAGGAATTGTTGGTGGTGCAAATAATTGGACCGGAATGGCAATTGATAAAAAGCGAGGAATAGTTTATGCACCAACAGGATCTGCGGCCCCCGACTTTTTTGGAGGCAGCAGAAAAGGGAAAAACTTATTTGCTAGTACGCTGCTTGCTTTGGATGTTAATACAGGGAAGAGAATCTGGCACTACCAATTCGTAAGACATGATATCTGGGACAGGGATATTCCTTCGCCTCCGAATTTGCTGACCATCCGGAGAAATGGAAAAAGTATTGACGTAGTTGCCCAGTTTACGAAATCAGGCCACGTTTTTGTATTTGACAGAGAAACTGGGAAACCTGTTTTTCCAATCAGGGAAGTGGCAGTACCCAAATCACCTGTTGCCGAAGAAGAGGCCTGGCCAACGCAGCCCCTTCCAACCATACCGGCTCCGGTTTCAAGGAATTTAATTGCGGAATCTGATCTGCATAAAGCTTCACCAGATTACGATTCTTTACTTCAGGTATTTCGTGGAACCGTAAAGGGGATATTTCAGCCATTGAGTGATAAGCCTACACTTGTAGTTCCGGGATTAAACGGTGGTGCAGAATGGGGTGGCGCAGCGGCAGATAAGGACGGTATTTTATATGTCAACTCTAATGAAGTCCCCTGGATCGTTACAATAAAGTCGAACACCGGACATGGTGAAATGAGTAGAGGACAGGCAATGTATGTTCAAAATTGCAGTCCCTGCCATGGTGTGGACCGATTTGGGAACCCGGCAAGTGGTTTTCCTGCCCTAAACACCATCAAAAGCAAACTGAAGAAGCCTGAAGTTCATGAGATTATTGCAAAGGGTAAAGGAAAAATGCCCGGTTTCCCTCAAATTTCGGATGATGACAGGAAAGCAATCCTGAACTATTTGTATGGGGAGGAAAGCGAAAAAGATAAACTTGCTTCATCAAAAGATGTATTCGGTACAGTGGAACCATGGGATTTGAAGGGTTATAGTAAATTTTTGGACAGCAATGGAGATCCGGGAATAAAACCGCCTTGGGGAATCCTGACTGCGGTCGATCTGAATACCGGTATGCATAAGTGGAAAGTAGCCTTGGGTGATGTTAAGAAATATAAAGATCAGGGACTCCCTTCAACCGGGACTGAGAATTATGGAGGTCCGATAGTGACGGCTAGTGGTTTAATTTTCATTGCTGCAACTAAAGATGGCAAATTCAGGGTATTTGATAAGCTGAACGGAAAATTATTATGGGAAACCGATCTTCCAACTGCAGGCTATGCAACACCAAGTACTTATATGATCAATGGTGTACAATACGTAGTAGTAGCATGTGGC
>CAZGWG010000050.1:0-7216 GCA_964529165.1 uncultured Sphingobacterium sp. | reverse complement strand
AGGTTAGGAGCACCGAAAGGAGATCACGTAGTAGCCTTTAAACTGAGTAAATGAAATAGGTATCAGGAAGAACCCTGGTTTATTCGGGACTTAGCTCTGTAGTATAAGGACTGATAGGTTAGTTTAGGGAATAGCAAATAGGGACCCGATAACTATCGGGTAGGAAATGGTGTCAACTTTTAATGGTCAGCGCTATTGTCGACGGGATTAAAAAACTATGAATTCATAAGTAATTAATAAATAACTCAATAATGAATAAGATAATAAACTCTGCTTTTTATAGAAATGGAATTCTGATAAAATATGCTATAATAGGTATATTAATTCTTTCGATGAATGAAGTCTTTGGACAAAATGAAAGCCAATGGTTACAGTATTCACCCCCTGCCGGGAAATCGAACGGAAAGCATATTGTTCTTGTTGGTGGTGATGAGGCTTATCGCTCAGAAGAGTCGTTACCTATGCTCGCTAAAATTTTAGCTGAGCGTCATGGTTTTCACACCACGGTGTTATTTGCTATTAATCCTGAAACCGGGTTTATTGATCCGAATTATCATCAGAATATCCCCGGGCTTCAGTCTCTAATAAAGGCCGACTTGATGATCATTGCAACCCGCTTCAGAGAATTGCCGGATGAGCAGATGCAGTATATTCATAATTATTTTGTTGCCGGGAAACCTGTAATCGGTTTACGGACAGCTACTCATGCATTTTATTATAGCCGAAATCCCAATAATAAGTATGCGAAATATGGATTTAAAAGTAATCAAAAGGGCTGGGAAGGCGGATTTGGGAAGCGTATACTTGGTGAAAACTGGGTGAATCATCACGGGGCCAGTGGAAAGGAAGGCACCAGGGCTTTAATTAACGGACTTGAACAGGCAGGTGCTAACCCGATCTTAAATGGAATCAATGACATCTGGACTACCACGGAAGTCTATGGTATTAAAAGCCTTCCTGCTAATTCCAGGGTTTTGCTATGGGGTCAGGGAACAGATGGTGTGAATCCAGCCGGGGCAGGTATTTGGAAAAGATCCATAATGCCGGTTGCCTGGACCAGAACTTATTTAAGCGAGTCGGGGAAAAGCGGAAGAGTATTTACAACCACGATGGGTGCTGCAATCGATTTCATTAATGAAGACCTGAGACGATTGGTTGTGAATGCTTCCTATTGGGCTGTTGGCCTCGAGAAAAATATCCCGGCGAGGAGCGATGTGGATTTTGTAGGGAAATACGAACCTACAATGTTTGGAATGGACGGGTTTAAGAAGGGGGAAAAACCTGAAGATTATAAATAGCAGATGCACTGCCTGGATCATCCCGGCATTTTAACATGGGGCTTGAGTCAGGAAATTTCGACTTACGAATTTGCTTAGGCATCCAGCTTTTTAAATTCGTCAGTCACATCAAGGTTTGTGACTGACGAAATCTACTTTCTTATCGCTTAGGCGGATCGGAAAGCAAAGACTTAGTAACTTCTTCATGTGATATACAAGACAATTTCGTGGATACGACTAACTAAATCAACTTTTCGCTCATTTAGGTGATTTCGCGAGTCGGATTGTAAAGACGCACGAATTTCCTTATGCGACATGCAACATAAGCCCCTAAGTCGCTTCCCTACTAACACAGTAAGGACTGATCTATACAGTAATTATTATGAAATAGAGCGAATTTTTAAATAGCTGGTTTTCTGGAATATAGTATTATTAATGTAAATAGAAGTACTGGATTGAGGCTTTTGTGAAGGTTAAATTTGATTTCACCTTAAACAAAATAATTAATTATGAAAAGTATTTTACTACTATTTTTCGTACTGTTTAGTACTTCGTACTATGCAAGTGCACAAAGCCGAACCGTTACCGGGAAGGTAACTGATTCGAAAGGAGAAACTCTTCCGGGTGTCAGTATTAAACTTAAAGGAAGCTCTGTTGGGGCTACTACTGGCATGGATGGAAGGTACACAATCAATGTGGAAGGTAACAACAGCACGCTTGTTGTTACTTACATCGGATTTGTAACAAAGGAAGTTGCTGTAGGCAACCAAACTTCACTGGATATTGCTCTGGCGAGTGATGTTCAGGGACTGGAAGAAGTGGTTGTTGTGGGCTATGGTACACAGAAAAAAGTGAATCTAACGGGTTCCGTAGCCTCGGTATCCGCAGATCAGTTGGAAAAAAGAGCAGCAACAAAGTCTTCACTAGTCTTACAAGGTCAGATGAGCGGTATTCAGGTTAGGCAACCGGGAGGAAATCCTGCCAGTAATGGGGCTTCTCTGGTTGTCAGAGGGAATGGAACATTTAGTGGAGCGGGTAATAGTCCACTAGTTTTGGTTGATAATATCGAGTCTTCGCTTGATCTTGTTGATCCGAACGATATTCAGAGTGTTTCTATCTTGAAAGATGCTGCTTCTGCTGCAATTTTTGGTTCAAAAGCTGCGAATGGGGTTATCCTTGTTGAAACAAAGAAAGGAATTGTTGGAAAGCCGGTATTTACTTATAACTCATATATCGGTAAAACCGAGGCAACTATGGTTCCTGAGATGATTAATTCATGGGAATATGCAGAAGTTATTAATCAGGTTTTTGTAGATGCCGGTGCAGCCAAAAGGTATACTGATGCTGATATCGAAAAGTTCAGATCAGGAACAGATCCGGTGAACTTTCCGAACTTCGATCATATTGGTAATTTATTCAATTCAGGGAACGGTATCTCAAACAGACATGATATTTCTGCTCGAGGTGGTTCTGAACAAACGCAATACATGTTTTCTTTAGGTTATTATAATGAAAATGGTATCATCACAAAGAATAATGCCAATCGCTATAATATTCGTGTCAACCTCGACAGCAGATTAAACAGCAAGCTTAAGTTTAGTCTTAAGATGGCAGGAAATTTGAATAAGGGCACTCAGCCATCAGGAATCAATGGTTTGGGGCTTGGAACCATAGTTGGGGGTGCCATGCGAAATGCAAATACTATCCCGGGGAGAATGCCGGATGGTTTTTATGGAAGAAATGAAACACTTCATCCGGAAGCAGATCTGGAAAGCGCTTCTTTCCTGCAAAATAAAGGCACCAATTTTTATACGAATGGTAGTGTAATATGGGATGTTTTTAAAGATTTTAAAATTACCGGGCAGGTAGGGCATACTTATGGAATGGATCAAACTAAGGCATATGTAGCCAAATATGCTATTACACCAACCTATGGCAATGCATTAAATAGTCTAAAGGAGGACTGGATTCAAGCTACTGCATTGACTCTTCAAACTATCGCCGAATATAATAAGAAAGTAAAAGATCATACTTTCTACCTGCTTGGCGGTGTGTCAGGTCAGACATTTGACAATAAAGGAATTGGTGCATTCAGAGATGCATTTCCGAATAATAGTATTTACGAAATTAATGCAGGATCAACTGCCCGTGGAACTCAGTCAGGAAGTGCCTCAAGAAATACATTGCAATCTTATTTCGGAAGATTTAATTACAATTTCCGTGATAAATATCTGTTTGAGGCAAATGCCCGGTATGATGGATCTTCCCGTTTTCCTAAGGACAGCAGATGGGGATTATTTCCTTCCTTTTCAGCTGCATGGAGAGTATCGCAAGAAAGCTTTTTCAAAGATGCAAAAGATTCAATGTCCTGGTTAAGTGACCTTAAACTTCGTGCTTCATGGGGTAAATTAGGTAATCAATCAATTGGAAACTATCCATATCAGGACTTGCTGTCACTTTCACCTGTCTACCCTTTTGGTGCCGCATTAAGTGCGGGTGCAGCTGTAACTACGCTGGCTAATAAAAACATTACCTGGGAAACTACAACAATTAAAAACGTGGGAGTTGACTTAGGATTGTTTAATGATAAATTATCCCTTTCAGCAGATTACTTTGTGAAGACCACTGATGATATTCTTTACGGAGTTTCGGTATCCAATACTTTAGGTGCCACACCTGCATTAACGAATGCCGGTTCAGTAGAAAACAAAGGCTGGGATTTTAATTTGAATTATAGAAATGTTGTTGGGGAGTTTTCTTATGGGGTCTCTGCGATTCTTTCATTTGTTGATAATAAGGTAACCAAATTATCAAAGGTCAACCAGGATATTGCAAGAGGACTGTTCGTAGGATATCCTATTGGCAGTGCTTATGGGTTTAAAAGTGATGGTTTATTCGGAAGCAATGCAGATGTGGTTGGTTATCCAACGCAGCCATTTGCAGATCAGGCACAAGGTGGTGGAATTAAATACTTAGATATCAGCGGTCCTAATGGTGTGCCGGATGGTGTTGTAAATGCGACCTATGATAGGACTATCATCGGAAAACCACTTCCTAAATCAACCTATGCATTAACCTTAAACGGAGGATATAAAAACTTCGACTTTAATTTTATGTTACAAGGAGAAGGTGGAAGAAACGATCAGGTTAACCTTGGCCAATTCTTCTTCCCTCTGGAGAATAATAGTAATGTGCAACGGGATGCTTATGAGAACAGATGGACAGCAGCAAATCCAAATCCTAGGGCGGCATATCCTAAACTGAGGAATATAGCTTCCGGATTTTTTAATACCAACCGTGTTGATTTTTGGTATCGCGATGCTACTTTCTTGAGGCTTAAAAATGCGCAGATTGGATATACTTTACCTAAAAAGGTAATGGGCCGCACTGGTATGAGTAGTTTACGTGTATATGTCAGCGGTGAAAACTTATTCACTCTTTCAGATTTCTATAAAGGCTGGGATCCTGAAATGACAACAGGCGGTAATGCCTGGTATTACCCGCTTAGTAAATTGTATGTAGCAGGTGTAAGTTTGAAATTTTAATTAATTAATAAAATAATCAGATGAAAATATTTAGTAAAATAAGGATAGTAAGTGCATGCATACTGATTTCTATAGTCAGTCTATCCGGGTGTCAAAAAGATTTGCTGGATCAACAGCCATTAACAGATCTGTCAGAAGGGTCTTTTTGGAGCAGTGAAGGTGATGCTATGCTCGCTTTGACCGGAATATACAATGGGAGTAGTGTTGGTAATAATGCTTATAATAATGAGCTGCTTATTCTGGCAAGTATGACCGATGATTCGGACTACAAAAATAGCAAAGTAGGACTTATTTATAGTGGATACCTTGTTTCGAGCGATGCTCAGGTGGCAGGTTCCATCTGGCAGAGAGCTTATCGTACTATCTTCAAAGTCAATTATTTTCTTGCGAATATTGATAAAGTAACAATGGATGCCACAAAGAAGGCTGAAGTGATTGCGGAAGCTAAATTCTTAAGAGCTTATGAGTATTGGCAATTAGCTATGTATTATGGAGGCGTTCCATTGGTTAAGCAGGTTTTAACTGTAGATGATTCGAACAATCAGGTTCGTGCTACCTTAGCAGAGGTGACAGATTTTGCTAAAGCAGAACTTGTTGCAGCCGCTAAAGATTTGCCTGCAGTGAGAGTTGAAAGCCAAAAAGGGCGCATCCTTAAAGCTGCCGCACTTGCTGTTAAGGGCAGGTTAGACTTGATGGATAAAAAATGGGCTGATGCAGTTAAAACCTATAAAGAGATTATAGATTTAAATGCACATATCATTGATCCACGTTATAAAGCAATATTTGAAGAAAGAGGAGAAAATAGTAAAGAGATTATTTTGGCTACCAACTGTATAGCAGGTCTCTATGGGAATCCTCAGAATCAATTAGGTTATCATCCGGATGTTTATGGTGGTTATCAGGAAGATGGAGCTTACGAGGAATTGGTTAGCAGTTATCTGATGAAAGATGGATTGCCAATTGAAACATCACCCTTATATGACCCGGCTAAGCCTTTTGAAAATCGTGACCCACGTCTTTATGCCACGATCTTCCTGCCGAATTATACTGTATTTAACGGTGTAAAATTCACAACAGAAAATAGCGGAATAGGTAAGTTGGTTGGTGCAACCGGATATGGATGGAAGAAATATGTGACTGAAGGCTTTAGCGGAAATCAGAGTTCTTCAGGTGATGATATTATTCATATACGTTATGCAGAGGTTCTTTTAAGTTATTTAGAGGCTAAAATAGAGAATAACGAAGCTATAACTCAGTCATTACTTGATGAGACTATTAATAAAGTCAGAGGTAGAACTGAAGTAGCTATGCCTAATGTTACTGAAACAGACCGTACTAAATTAAGAGAGATTGTTCGTAGAGAAAGGAGAATCGAATTCGCTCTGGAGCGTGTGATCAGATACATGGATATTCGCAGGTGGGGCATTTGGTTTGATGTGATGGAACAACAATTTCATGGTATGAAACTTACCGATGATCCGGCTAACTATACTGCAGCGAAAGTTGAATTAACAGGAAAATATAGAGGGCACCTGATGACCATTAACAAAAAGGGCTCACATAAACCAGGCTGGGCGCTACTTCCTATTCCATTAACGGAAATTCAGTTAAACCCTAAATTAACTCAAAATCCTGATTATTGATTTGTCAGCATAAGATCTTCTTATGGAGTCTATGCTGTTATAAGCGTATAATAGACTTTTCTGGCCTGCACTTGCAGGCCAGAAAAGCTTATAGCATGATTGTTTATTTAAGGATCTATTATAGTGATAGGGTCACAATGAAATGAGGTTGATGACATTGAGTAATCAGCTTGGCAGATCTAAAAAGTATCTGTAATATGAATAGTACTCAAACTTGATGGCTCATAGCTCCTAGCAAAAAATAATGATCAATTACACTGAACCTAAAATTAGCCATTAAACCAATACTATGAAAAGAACATTGTTGTTTATTTTATTTTCCGGACTTATTGTTTTTCTGGGCTCTCAATCCATAACCGGGGCTCAGGACAATGGGAATAAGCTCAGGTCTGAACGCGGCCCGAATACTGTAAAAAAGCTTGATTTAGGAGAAGGGGTATCACTTGAGGTGCTTTATATTCCACCCGGAGAATTTAAAATGGGTAGTACTGCCGAAGAGAAAGCATGGGCTACCGGGATTGAAGGTGGAGCGACACCCGGAACTGCAAGAGAATCCTATGAAGGAGAACATCCACGCCCTATGAAGGTAAAAGATGGTTTCTGGATGGGACGTACGGAAGTTAGTGTTGGTCAGTTTAAACGCTTTGTTGCGGAAACAGGTTACATCACCGATGCCGAGAAACCGGGAGGGAAAACTCAGGTTTTTGACCCGGAATGGAAAATAACTGCCAAGGCACCTCCGCATCCTTGG
>CAZGWG010000049.1:0-21682 GCA_964529165.1 uncultured Sphingobacterium sp. | reverse complement strand
GTGAAGCGCCAGATCCTAAGTCTGGTGCGGCTACCAATTACGCCACATCCGCATTGTTAGGATTATTTTTCCAAAATTTCCAGAAATCCCGAATAGTGTTTTGCTAAACCTTATTCATCAATTCCGATATATTTCGGTCGGCAAAAATAACGTTTTTCTATCTAACTACAAAATGATTTGTGCTTATTATTTATGCTTTCTTTTTATAAGGACCATAATGCATTCAAATATGCCGGACAAAGCAGCAGTCTGCTGCCATACCATGAAAACATTTCACCATCAACAATTAAAACCCTGGCCTCTGGACAGATACTTTTCATTTCCTTAACATGTTCATCTTTAAATGGATATGGCTCTGAAGAAAGAAAGATATATTCAGGTTTAAGATTTTTTAACTGATCAGGACTAATTTCAGGATAGCGATTAGTACTGATCACATTCTCAAAACCTCCTCTGCTTAAAATATCATCAATAAAAGTTTGTTTGCCCGCAAGCATATAAGGATCTTTCCAAATAAAATAGGCAGTCCTGATTGGCACCTCCTTTTTATTCAAATTCAAAAACCGATTTTCAATGTCATCTGCAATCTTGGAGGCCTTTTCTGACTTCCCTGTCAATTCACCTATTTGCCTGACCATAGCTATCGCATCCTTCAGCACCTGTATATCACTCATCCAGACCGGAAATTCTTTCATCAGCTCCTCAATCTGCACTTTGTCATTCTCTTCTTTGTTCCCAATAATCAGGTCAGGCCTCAATTCCCGAATCCTGGCCAGATCCAGCTTTTTTGTACCCCCGATTTTATTTGCTTTCTTAAATTTCTCAGCTGGATGTATGCAAAACTTCGTAATTCCAACTATTTCTACCTCAAGTCCCAGATCAAAGAGTAATTCGCTTTGGGATGGCACCAGTGAAATAATTCGTTGAGGAGGATATTGAACGGAAATAAGCCGCCCCATCTGATCAGTAAATCTGCGTTTTTGCATACTTTTACAAAGTAAGCTAATTTTTATAAATGCCTAAATCCATTCAATATCTTCTGCTGCTCCTATCGCTTACAGGATATATTGGCCTGGGCTATTTTATTGAAAGATCAGATTTTTTGCTGCTAATTACAGTTTACAGTTCCCTGTTCCTGATTGGGTATCTGCTTCAACGAAACAGTCATCCTGAAAGTTTCAGGCTTCTGCTATTTGCCGGCCTGTTATTTCGATTTTGCCTGATCTTTTCGACACCTGCTCTTTCTGACGATTTTTACCGCTTCGTATGGGATGGAAGGATTCAGCAACTCGGAATAAATCCGTTCGACTTTACACCTGCACAATTGATTAAACAGCATTCTGACCCTTTGCTGAATCATATTTTCCCTCACCTCAACTCCCCTGATTATTACAGTGTCTATCCCCAAGTCTGCCAGTCTGTTTTTAAAATTGCCTCCGGAATTGCCGGGGATAGCCTGCGCCTAACAGTCATTATCTTAAAATCTGCCATCTTCCTTTCTGAACTCGGCACCATTCTTCTATTGAAAAAACTCCTTTCGTCAAAGAAAAATACGCATAACCTTCAACTCATTTATATTCTTAATCCGCTGGTCATAATTGAACTAATCGGGAATATCCATTTTGAAGCATTCATGATCCTGTTTATGCTCATAGCTGTACTGATGATCCAAAAACAGAAATATTTCAGTTCGGCAACAGCCTTGTCTCTCGCTATTCAGACAAAATTACTTCCTCTGATTTTCATTCCATTACTCATCAAAAATATTGGTCTGAAAAGAACCGCCATTTATTCGATCGTATGCCTTGTAATTACCCTGATTCTGAGTCTTACTTTACTTAATAATACTGAAAGACTTGTCAATTTCTCAGAAAGCCTGAGACTTTATTATGGTAAATTTGAGTTTAACGGTGGCATTTACCTGCTTCTGAGATCCATCGGACAGCTGATTCTTTCTTATAACCCTATCGCTGTACTGAGTAAAATAATGATGATTCTGGCACTGTCAGGAATGATATGGATTTATTTCAGAAAACTTGAACTTTTAGATGGCATTTTCTGGATTCTTATAATTTATCTCACATTCTCGGCAGTAATTCACCCCTGGTATCTGACTCCCCTGGTAGCACTTTCAGCTTTTATGAGATTTCGCTTTGCATTGATCTGGTCGGCCCTGATCCCATTGAGTTATTATACCTACAGTAATATTCCATACACCGAAAACCATTGGCTTACAGCAATTGAATATATCATTGTATACGGATTTTTTATCCTGGAGCTAAAAAAGCAGGTGCCGGCCTAAGCTGAAAGTTATTTAAGCCTGATTCCCTCTATTCATCATAGAAATCCTGCAAAGCACCAAAATAGTTCAGATTCCAACCATCAATCATATCATCGATGTCTGAGTCAGGAATATTGGTATGTCTTAGTTCAACAGAAGTACCGTTCTTGTCGGGATGAAGTATAAAAGTCACAATTGACTCTTCAGGCTGATCTCCAAAATACCATTGCTGAACAATCTTTTTGTTTTCTATAAACTCAATATTTCTCCCGCAAATGCTGTCATCCCATAGAGAAAACTCCGACCCCGCCTCTGTACTCATAATGGCTTCTGCACCGGTCCATAAAGAAATAGTTAAAGGATTAGTCAGTGCTAGATAAACCTCTTCCGGACTTGCCTGTATCAGATAATACTTTTTAAAATCTTTCATAATTCAGAAACGCAAATCTAATACAAATGTCCTGATAAATGTAAGCGAGGACATTCATATTGCGATTAAGTGAACAAGCGCACTTCCCAAATATGCGAAAATCACTTTTTTATATTTTTCCAGCAACATTTTGGAATAGATGTCGTCATATACCCTAGTTAAGCAACAGGAAATTCGCAATCTATGGTAAGTCAGAATCAAAACAGTAGCATTCAGCCGATTAAACCAGAGCGCAAACCTTTAACTCTCAGATTGAGTTATGCACCTGATCTTGTTTCACAGATATCTGATGCCCTTGACTTTGTTGTTGAAAAACTAAACCTCAGCCCAAGTAAGAAATTCTCTCTCTCTGATATTCTGAACCATGAGCAGATTAATTTCAGAGACAGTAATGGCAATTCAATAAACCTGATCATACAGCAAATCGAATATAAACCTGAATTCAATTATATCATCTTTCATACCGATGATTGTCTCAGAGACTATCATAAATATATTCTGGCAGGGATTGAATTCATCAGCAGACCTGAATACACCGATGCAGGACTAAGGGTAGATTTTCTGGGACATAAAGAGAACCGATACACCTTACTTGAAGAAAGAATATATAACGATATATAGAGTTTAAACAAAAGGAAATGAAATACTTACGTGTACTGAAAAATAACAATCAGATATCGAGCGAGACCGTAAAACAAGCTTATTATCCGGAGCACATAAGCAACTTCTCAATGAAGATGGTTTTCAGCGGCAATTCAACCTATAATATCGGAAAAAGACAATTAAACCTGTTTCCCGATAGTTTTCTTGCTTTGAATCAGGGCACAACCTATTCAAGCATGGTAGATTCCAATATACCTGTTAAACAACTTTCCATCTCCTTTGCTTCTGAATTTGTGAATGATTTCTACAGAACCCAGCATAAAAATACTCATACGCTGCTGGATGACCCATTCCAGACAGATAAGCATTCCGACAGTTTCTTTTTAGAAACTACTTATCCCTTTACAGGAGATATGAAATACAATATCATGCATCTTAAGAACCAGCTTGAACAGGATTCACCACATGATCTGCTTATTAATGAATACCTCCATCACTGCCTGATCAATTACTTTAAAATCTACCAAAAGGAAATATCCAATAAATCAGAGAACCTCAGCTTCTTAAACAAAAGCACAAAAATTGAGATTCTCAAAAGACTCACCTTTGCAAAAGAGTATATCTCCAGTAACTATAATAAAAACATAGAATTAGAAGATATTGCCCAGGTTGCCTGCTTATCTGTAAATCATTTACTTAGGACATTTAAACAGGCGTATAGTATATCTCCGCATCAATACCTGATAAAACTAAGAATCGACAGATCCAAATACCTGCTCAGAAACACAAGATATACACTAAATGAAATCGTTGAAATCGTAGGGTTCGAATGTCCAAGTTCATTTATAAGACTATTCAAAACAATTAACAGTATCACCCCAGGTAAATACCGGCTAAGCCTTCAATAAAATCAGTTTCTCCTCTCTCTTGTGTATGGAAATTCAACCTTACGAAATTGATTGTTTACTGTCCCTTCGATCCAGGCAAGAATTTTATTTCCGGATTGGAATTGATAACCAATCCGCTGCGGAAAATCATGATTCAAATTTTCAAAAACAAAGGTCTTTCCAATTGCTGAAATCAACCTAAAAGAAACAGTAGAATCATTTCCTGGTCCATATCCAGTTGGCGTATAATAAATACTCCCGCCTGATTCATGGATTTTTACCGTTTCAAGCATTGTACTATCGCCTGCATGACTGATCGAAAAACTAATCCCATCCATCCCCGAATCTTTATTCACTTTCCAGCATTCCACAATTCGGCCCTTTTCAGTATTCATTGTCCAGCTTCCCTTAAGAAAAGCAAAATCTCTTACTGAATTCCGGTGCTGAGCCACTAAAGCAGAACAAAGTCCTATTAAAAAACAAGTAATTAACAATTTCCTCTGCATATATTCTCCATTAAATATTGTACTGTAAATATCCTTATTAACGATGAATAATGACCACCATAAACCAGAAGATTCCAACATCCTGAAATACATATAGCGCTATATGTATTTTTTAAAATAATACGGATCAGCTTACCCTTTTAGCGTCATTTTTTTCCCTTAACAAAATTTAACACTGTAAAGTTTGAACAATCTTAGAATCCAGCATTTTTTATTTTAATCCAAAAACATTAAACCTTGAAACAATCAATTTAAACAATTGATTATTAATTATTTAAATAAAGATAAAAACCCTCATCAGAGAGAAAACATAAGCTCTTAAAGAAAGGAGTTATTTTAATCAGAAGGGCATTAATGGTGTTTTTTGCCTATAGAGAAGGCTTGTTTTATATGGAAATTTAGATTATTAAAATAAACTAAAAATCACAAAAATGAGACTTAAATCTATCTTGTTTTGTACTGCATTATTTGCAGTCTTGACGACCGGAACATTCGCAGCGAACCGTCCTGCACCTAACATCCAGAATGTAATAAATGAGTTTGCAGAAAGCCATATTAATACTGATGCAACTAAACTTGCAAAAATACTTAGTGGCGATGCAGTACTGAAATTTACAAAAGGAGATGAGGTGCTTTCACAAAGCAATGTTTCGATAATGAAGATAATGAAACAGAATGAAGGCATTAAACAAAACTGTTCAACCAAAATAGATATCATTGCCAGCAGCTCTGCGATGGCCATGGCCAGGGTGAATTTCATATATGAAGATTTTATTATTGAAAACTTTCTGACTCTGGAGCTTGACAAAAATGGCGATTGGAAAATTACAAGGATAAATAAGTTCTTCAGCGAAGCCAAAGATGGAAAAGCTCTTTCACAGCATTAATTAGCAAATCCTGATGATGATTCATGATTTAATATGATTCCCCTTTATCCCAAATAAAAAAAGTAATTGAATACATCTATTCAATTACTTTACTTTAAAAAAGTGTATATTAGGCAACATTTTGAGGAATCCCTCGTCTAATTTATAAACGTAATTTCATTTTACGTTGGTGTCAAAAAGTTTTAAGCATAAAATAGATTAAGAGCAATCATAATGAATAATGAAAGTTCAGTCAAGGCAGAACGATACAGCAGCAGGTACACCAGAGGTTTCCTGAGGATGCTGACCAATGAGGGTCAAGCTTTAACTGATAAGTTTGTTGAACAGTTTTACACTTCAAAAAATTATCAGGAAAGACTGGAATCCATTAAGTATCTGATCAGTGTTTCAGGCAAATATGATTTTCCTGAGAAGATTCTTGCGGATGCCCTCAGGGACTTTTGCTCTCAGGTAAAAGTCTACGTTTTAAAGCATTATGATTTTTCGGGAGTAATTGACCCCGAAATAATGAATTGTCTGACGGATATTGCGCAAAATGATGAGAAATTACAACTGAGAACTCTTGCTCTCGAAAGGCTTTCCGAACTTAGTGATCGTAAACATTATGACCTGTTTTTCTCAACATCCTTATTAAAAGGGTCAAAAGAATCATCCGCAGGATTAAAGGGGCTTTATAAGTTAGATAAAGAAAAGGCCTATCAGATGGCAAAATTCAGAGCAGATTCATCAAGCGGGAATCTTGATATTACCATTGCTGAAATATTCCAGAGTGAAGGTGATATTAATGATCTGGCTTTTATTAAGCAACGTCTTAAAGTCCGGAATAAGTTCAATAAAATCGAGCTGATTAGAATATACCTCAGGTTCTTAGGACGCTTGGAGGTTGATCCTATAATCAGAAGCAACGTTCTTTTTATCTGCGAAGATATCCTTTCAACCTCGAACAGAGAACTTATACAGCTTTTGATCATGGAACTTCATCTCTTTATTTCTACTTTCCATGAATATCTGGGCAAAAATGAAGAGCTGCTTAAATATCTCAATAAAACAATCGATATACTGCTCGAGAAAAATTATATGAGCCATGGGCAAAATGATCCTTTTGGCCCAATTTAAGCGATGAAACTAATTATTGCTGAAATAAAAAAGCCCTCACAATTAATTGCGAGGGCTTTTTTATTATTTAAAACAGTGAGAAAAATTATTTAGCACTATTTTTTTTCTCAGTAACTTCGTTTCTGATCTCTTGAGCAAGATTCTTCAAATCCTGCATTCCTTTACGAACTCTTGTTCCGGCTGCACTGTTACCTGAATTGTAGAATTTGTTTGCATCGACTTCAACTGAAGCGAGCAAATCTTTAATTTTTGTAAATTTGTCCATCGTTATATTTTTTAGGTTAAACAAATCTAATTTAATTACAGAAATTGACAAGTCATTTTTGTAATTTTTTTCAGACATCATATTATTTTTAGCCGAATCTCTGAAACTTACTATTCAATATAATTTAAATTGACTGTTCCGACCATAGCTCTATGAGACTGAATTTCAATGCAGTAAATTAAATTATCATTCGTCAAAAGACAATAACTCAAAGACCTAGATGACAAATAGGTGATAACAATCATTTTTTACAATGCCCAAAATCAATCAATGAACAGGGCTAATACTCCTAATTTTAGCTCATCATTAACCTATAAAACAAAAGGAGGAACAAATCATGAACCTTGCAAAACGTAAAAGTCTGTTTACAGATTTCTTTGAAAATGAACAATTTTCTGATTTCTTTTCAAAAGAATTGGTCAACAGAATCCCTTCGGTAAACATCACTGAAAATGACAAAAAATTCAAAATTGACTTAAGTGCGCCCGGACTTAAAAAGGAAGATTTCAAAATCGAAATTGACAAAAATACCCTGACAATTAGTTCCGAAAAGGAAGAAAAGAAAAATGAAGAAAATGAAAAGTTTACAAAGAAGGAGTTTAGCTATTCATCCTTCAGCCGATCATTCTTATTGCCAGAAAGTGTCGATATTAATCAGGTAAAAGCGAAATATGAAGATGGTCTGTTAAAAATTGACATAGAAAAAAAGGAAGAAGCTAAACAAAGCCTAAAAAAGCAGGTCACTGTATCCTGAAATGTCAAAAAGCCGGAATGCAGCTACTTTCCGGCTTTTTAGTTAAAAAATCATACTTAATAACTTTCCCTTGATTTTATTTCATCAAAACATGCATCTATACAACTATATAATTCCATTTAACCAGATAAGCATCGATGATCTCCCAAAGGTTGGAGGGAAAAACGCCTCATTAGGCGAGATGTTTAATCAGCTTAGTTCCAAAGGCATAAATATTCCGGATGGATTTGCTCTGAGTGCTGATGCTTACAGGTTGTTCCGAAAAAAAAACCTTATAGAACAGCCTTTGAACGATTTGTTGGCATCATTAGACAGAAAATACTTATCCAACCTCAGTGCTGTTGGAGAAAAAGCGCGTGAGCTAATCAGGGCATCGGCTCTTCCTGAAGAAATCAAAAGCGAGTGTAAAGCGGCTTATTTTAAGCTTTGTGAACAATCTGGAATTAAAGAATTAGATGTTGCTGTTAGAAGCAGTGCCACGGCTGAAGACCTTCCTACAGCTAGCTTTGCCGGAAGAATGGAGTCCTTTCTAAATATCAATGGCCTGGATCAGCTGCTTGATGCTATTCATCGCTGTTATATTTCCCTGTTCACAGACCGGGCGATAAAATATCGTTATGACATGGGCTTTATGGATATGGATATCGCCATCTCTGCCGGGATTCAGCAAATGGTACGAAGCGATAAAGCTTCGTCCGGAGTTGCATTTACTATAGATCCCGATTCAGGCTTTAAAAACACAATAGTCATCAACAGTATCTGGGGGCTTGGAGAAAATATTGTTCAGGGAAGGGTAACTCCGGATGAATGGACAATTTTTAAACCTACTTTAAAGGACGGGAAATATAACCCGATACTTAGAACTCATTGTGGAAAAAAAGAGTTCACAATGGTCTATGCTGATCAATCAGATGGGCAGTCTGCCGAAAATACAATCATAAATCATGATACATCCGGGGAAAAGAAAAAGGAACTTTCGTTAAATAAAAATGAGGTAATCACACTTGCCAAATGGTGCCTTGAAATTGAGAATCACTACGGTAAGGCGATGGATATTGAATGGGCGAAAGATGGACACAACCAGCAGCTTTACATTGTCCAGGCCAGACCAGAGACTGTTCATGCTAAAGAAAAAAAACAGATCCATCAAATTTTCAAACTGGGCGAAAAAAGCAAATTACTCGTAAGCGGAATTGCTCTCGGAGATAAAATCGCCTCAGGAAAGGCAAGGATTCTGAAAAATCCCTCAGATGGCAATCAGTTATTGCAGGGAGAGATACTTGTAACAGATATTACCAATCCCGACTGGGATCCGATTTTAAAGAAAGCAGCAGCAATTGTAACCAATAAAGGTGGTCGAACAAGTCATGCCGCAATTGTTGCCAGGGAGCTTGGAACAGTAGCTGTGGTTGGCTCAGGGAATGCTACAAATATAATTAAGACCGGAGATGAGATCACTGTATCCTGCGCAGAAGGAAAAGACGGGCATGTTTACGAGGGTTTACTAAAATGGAAGCTTGATGAGCAGGATTTTAGCGGACTTAAATTACCCACCACCTCCGCTATGTTTATACTGGCCGATCCGGACAGGGCTTTCGAATTAAGTTCTTATCCAAATATGGGGGTGGGATTATTGAGACTTGAATTTGCCATCTCAAATAGTATTCGAATTCATCCGCTTGCATTATGTGAACCCCAAAAGATTGAAGATGAAACCCTAAGAAAAGAAATTATTGAGCTGACTGGCGATTTTAAAGACGGCAAAGATTATTTCGTTGACCGTCTTGCAGAATCAGTTTCAATCGTAGCGGCGGCATTTTATCCCAAAGACGTCATTGTGAGACTCAGCGACTTTAAAAGTAATGAATATGCCAATCTTTTAGGTGGCAAGTACTTTGAGCCACATGAAGAAAACCCCATGATTGGGCTGAGAGGTGCGTCCCGTTATTACAGCGATTTTTACCGCAAAGGTTTTGCACTTGAATGTCGCGCAATGAAAAAAGTACGTGATGAAATGGGACTAAAAAACGTCAAATTAATGATTCCCTTCTGCAGGACAATTGAAGAAGGTAAAAAAGTACTGCAGGAAATGAAAACCAATGGACTGGTTCAGGGCGAGAATGGTCTTGAAGTTTATGTCATGATTGAAATTCCAAGCAATGTATTGCTGGCTGATGAATTTGCAAAACTCTTTGATGGCTTTTCCATAGGCTCCAATGACCTGACTCAGCTTACTCTGGGCATTGATCGTGATTCTGGTTTGGTAAGTCATTTATTCAATGAGGAGAATCCTGCAGTAAAAGGATTGATTAGAGAAACAATCAGGGCAGCAAAACGAAATAAAATTAAAGTAGGTCTTTGTGGTCAGGCTCCAAGTGACATCCCGGCATTTGCGGAGTTTCTGGTCCAGGAAAACATTGACAGCATATCTTTCAATCCGGATGCACTAATAAAAGGCATTGAAAATATGAACATCGCTGAGAACAAGAAAACTACTATGACGATGGAGCAGGCGAAAATAGATTTATATTAACTATTACTTTTACTAAACCGTAATATTCCGGTTTAAAAAACCTGACAAACTTGGTTTAATGAACTGGCATCTTTCAAGTACTTCCGAAATTTACAGGCTATTGAATAGTACTGCCTCCGGTCTGGATCAGCATGAGGCAGAACTGCGTCTGTTAAAAGCTGGACAAAATATCATCCTGGAAGGAAAAAAGAAAACCACCTGGAGTATACTTCTTCATCAGGTCAGTGATTTCATGATCATTATTCTGATCGTGGCAGCAATAATTTCTGGTATTGCTGGCGACCTAACCGATACCATAATTATTCTTACCATAATTATTATCAATGCTCTTGCAGGATTCATTCAGGAGTATCGCGCTGAAAAGGCAATGGAAGCACTGAAGAAAATGTCCAGCAGCCAGGCCACTGTTCTGAGAAATAAAAAAGCTGTAAAAATTAACTCTACCGGGCTTGTACCGGGTGATATCATCCGCTTAGAAGCCGGTGATATTATACCTGCAGACATCCGGTTTATCCACGTTCAGTCTTGGAAAGTAGATGAATCAACTCTCACCGGTGAGTCAGAAAATGTTGAGAAGAACATTAAAAAATTGGAATCAGAAAATTTAGTCCTTGCCGAGAGGATAAATATGGGATTCAAAGGTACGGCCATCAGCAGCGGGCATGCGACAGCCATTGTTGTAGAAACCGGAATGCAGACAGAACTGGGTCATATTGCATCCATGATCCAGATTGCAGACAACAGTACTCCACTTCAGAAACGGCTCTCCGCATTTGGGAAACGCTTATCCCTGATCATTATACTGATTTGTGTGATAATATTTATCTCAGGATACTTAAGAGGAGAAGGTTTGACAGAAATGTTATTAATATCCATTTCTCTGGCTGTAGCTGCAATCCCAGAAGCTTTACCTGCGCTGGTCACTATATCTCTTGCCCTTGGGGCTAAAAAACTCGTAAAACAGCATGTACTGATCCGCAAGCTTCCGACGGTTGAAACCCTGGGTTCAGTGAGCTATATCTGTACTGATAAGACCGGTACACTGACCCTGAATAAAATGACGGTCACAAAAACCTATGAAGCCGATCTCCAGTCAAAATTGATCTTTCCACCCGGAAGCAATAACCTACTTTCAGCCATGGCCCTGAATAATGATATCACAAAAAGTGATAAAGGGGAATGGATTGGTGATTCCACTGAACTTGCCCTGTTTCAATTTGCCTTATCAAAAGGATATGATAAACTAATCTTAGAAAAAGAATTTCCCAGAATCGCAGAGATCCCATTTGATTCTCAGCGAAAATGTATGAGTACATTTCATCAGGCGAGAGAAGGAACAATCATGATTACCAAAGGCGGCATGGACGTTTTACTTGAAAAAATAGCAGATAAGGATGGAAAAGAACTGACACTATTTGAATCAGAACAAAATGCCATGTCTTCCAGCGGGCATCGCGTGATTGGTTATGCATATAAGCTCTTGCCTAAAATGCCGGATAAAATAAACCCAAAGGAACTGGAGACATCACTCATTATGCTTGGATTTGCAGGAATGATAGATCCGCCCCGTGAAGAAGCTAAACAAGCCATATCCCAATGTAAAGAAGCAGGGATTAAACCCGTAATGATTACCGGAGACCATAAATTAACTGCCAGGGCAATCGCAACTGATCTTGGAATTATAAATTCCGGAAATGATTTAGTTATGACAGGAGCGGAACTGGCCGACCTTAATGAATCAGAATTCAATTCCCTTGTTGAAAACGTATCTGTCTATGCCCGGGTCAACCCTGAACAAAAGTTAAAAATTATTCAGGCATTACAAAGCAGAAACAATTTTGTAGCCATGACTGGCGATGGTGTTAACGACGCTCCGGCACTTAAGAATGCAGATATTGGTATTGCAATGGGAATTAATGGCACTGAGGTTTCTAAAGAGGCTGCCCACATGATCCTCCTTGATGATAATTTTGCGACTATAGTTAAAGCTATACGGCATGGACGAAGAATATATGATAATATTTTAAAATTCATTAAATACATCATGACCGGAAATTCCGGCGAGATCTGGGCTATATCACTCGCCCCATTTCTGGGACTTCCAATTCCCCTCCTTGCGATTCATATTTTATGGATAAATCTTATTACCGACGGACTTCCGGGGCTTGCACTAGCTTCAGAGCCTGCTGAATCTAATATCATGAAACGTCCACCGCATGATCCCTCTAAAAATATCTTTGGAGGAAGCATGGCCTGGCATATACTTTGGGTCGGTCTGTTGATGGGTCTGGTCACTCTGGCCATACAGGGCTGGGCTCTGCATAACAATAATCCTCACGCACAAACAATGGCTTTTTCCGTCCTATGCTTCAGTCAGCTAGGCCATGTCATGGCTATCCGATCAAAAACCAATTCCATATTCAAAATCGGGGTTTTCTCAAATAAGCCAATGCTGGCAGCATTGCTTCTTACTGTTTCACTTCAACTTACAATCATTTATGTGCCATTCTTCAACCCCATTTTCAGAACACAGGCATTACCTATGTATGAGATGCTTATTACCATAGCTGCATCAAGTATTGTCTTTTGGGCAGTTGAGTTTGAAAAACTAATAAAGAAACATATTCTGAAAGCTGATTAATCAAAAAAGTTAATACCATATAATCGATTCGATATTGAATAAACACCCTTGATCAATCTGCTTGCTTCTTCTCATTTCTTTTCGGTATAAACAACAAGGCCGTCATTCAGGGTGGCAAGCCATTTTCTTCCATATTTATCCCTGGCCATCGCTAGTATAACTGAACTAATTCCGGGCATTGTAATGCTCTTATCCCTGCCTGAACCGAAAACTGAAAGCCCGGTGCCCCCTACCCAAAATCCTGAGCCGTCTACCAGCAATGACTTTAATCCATAAGCGTCTGAAGGCCCCGGTACTTCCTGCCAGGAACTCCCGTTAAAACGAACCAGCGTTTTAACAGAAGTACCACTCAGCACCACCAAAAGATTATTGTCATCACCTGTAGCAAGTGCATACGGCCAGGCTGATGGATATCCAATATCCGCTAAAATAAAACTGATCCATTTCCCCTCTTTAAACTGCTTGATTTTCCCTGTAAAAGAAAAGGGGTTAAACATACCGGCCCATAAATAACCATCACGATCACAAGTCAGAGAAATTACCAGATCATTGACATAGTGATAGGTCCATTGACCATCCTTATCAATTCTCACGATACCTTCATCCGTACCTACCCATACAATATCTTTCTTCTGATCATAAGTAATGCAACTAATTGAATTACTGGTTAAAATACTATTAGTGGTATCAAACCGGACCCATTTCTTCCCGTCAAAACTAACAAGTCCTTTATCTGTACCTACCCATACAATTCCATGATCGCTTATGGCAATAGCTCTGATATAATCAGAGGGGAGTGCGGTATTCGCTGAATTATATAAGTCCCAGGATTCAGCATTAATCCGAATAAGCCCATTTGCTGTACCCAGCCATTTTACATCATATTTATCTATGCTGATTGCATTAATCTGATTATCAATTAACTTTGAATTATTTGTATTGTAAATCACCCATTCCGGAAATTCAGGCTTATTTACTTCATCATCAGGGCTTATAGTTTTATCCTTTTTACAGGATGAAACAATAAGTATAATTAGTAAAATCGAATAAATTGAGGTTTTCATACAGCATTTCTATTCTAATCAGACGAGCATTTAAGAACTAACGCTACATCAGAGCAGGAAAATGGAGAGGTTATTAAGGAAATTTTGTTTTGGGGAAATCATAAGTGTTTGGTAATTTTCTATTGCCACTGAAGGGTAATTTCGGTATTTAAGGATGGGGAGGTTCCAGATTTCGCTGGCATCAGTCCGTCGTGGTCCTCAGAGTCTTCATTCATGCATTCTCCACGGATGTGAAAATTATCCAAAAAAAAGGTCAGCTCCATAGAGCCGACCCCCTCCTAATCAGAAAATGATCAGGTAAAACTTAATAACATATTAAAAATCAACAATTACATCCATTTGGAAGCAAAGCGGTTGAACTCCTGCCTGATCTCATTTATAATCTTCTCCTCTGTAAGATACTGATCGTATAATTCAATATTCTCGGCAGCACTCGACTGCGTGATAAAACCTGCAGATTCTTTAACCTGATTCTCTATCTTTTTCAGATTTTCATGTATACGATGTTTCAATTCATCGATATTATTATGCTGAATCAGGAATTGATTTTGAAAATGTTCAACCTTTTCAGCTACTTCATGCCCTGTATTATCAGCGGCAATCTCTTCAAGGCGCTTGGTCAGTATGGTAATTTCCTGTTTATAAAAATCCAAATTTCTCAGCGCATCACTATGAAGATTGTTGATGTGTTTTATATTGATCTCTTTCATAAAACAATTTTAGACAATAAGCTAAACCTATAGAATGATTACAGACAATTATTTAAATGACTTAACTCATATTATCCGCCTCTTTACAGCCCTTTGATTGCCAATAAATGAGTATATTTATTAGCCTCCCGCTATGTTTCAGGAGTTAAACCAAAGGAAGTTATGTGTTTTTCACCAACAGCCAGTTTTGGCTCCGCGGCAGTTTTATTAATTATTGGAGGTGTTTGCATGAAAAATTCACGGACAGCCCCTCTAAGGCTGCTTTCCTCCATCCCATTGATGCTGTCCGTTCAGCAGGGTTTGGAAGGAATCGTCTGGATTTCATTGTTGAATCCTGAATATTCTGAATGGGGTAAATCAGCAACTTATGGTTTTCTGATCTTTGCGCAAGTAGTCTGGCCTTTCTTTATCCCCTTTTCGATCCTGATGATTGAGAAAGAACAGAAACGCAGAAAGATTCTTCTTTTTTTGACCATTATTGGCTCTATTCAGGCACTTTTTTTAGGCTACGGAATGCTCATGTATCCGGTTAATTCAGAGGTACTGCATTCTCATATCCGATATGACATGGATTTCCCTGCTGCAAGCCATTGGTTTGGTGGAGTGTTTTACATTATTGCAACAGGGATTTCCCCTTTTATTTCAAGTATCAGGAGATTAAAACTGGTTGGGCTTATCGTGCTCTGCTCCTATCTGTTCACACGAATCTTATATGAGCAAAATATAATTTCAGTCTGGTGTTATTTTGCTGCCCTGATCAGCTTTGTTATTCTCTCAATAATTCTTCAAAGTAAAAATAAAATTGCCCTAAATGCAGAAATTGCCACGGTTTAAGACTGGGTATCCACTGAATAAATAAAGCCTGAAAACCAAATTTTTCCAGGCTTTATTGAATCCTTTATAAAGCTCAAAATTTTAGATTTTCTTCAATGCCTGTTCAATATCAGACAGGAGATCATCAACAGATTCAATACCCACAGAATAGCGGATCAAACTCTCAGGGATACCAAGCAAAGCACGCTGCTCTTCGCTTAACTCCACATGACTTGTAGTTCTTGGAGGACCAGCCAGGCTGCTCACAGAACCAAGGCTGGCAGCAAGATGCACAAGCTTAAGTGAAGGCAGGAATTTTTCTACCAAAGCATAAGACCCATCCAGTGCAAAACTTAACATACCTCCGAAACCTCTCATTTGAGATCTTGCGATTTCATGCCCTTTATGGGTCTCTAATCCCGGATAAAATACCTGGCTAACTTTAGGATGTGCATGAAGGTAATTCGCAATCTTCATTGCTGATTCATTTTGTCTGGAAATCCTCAATTCCAGTGTTTTCATTCCTCTCGCAATCATATATGCCGGATCAGCCTGAAGACTGGCTCCGTTGATCTCCCTGAAATGAAATACCTGCTTTACAAGATCCCTGCTTCCAGCCAATACTCCTCCCATTGCATCAGAATGACCACAAAGGTATTTCGTAGCACTATGCAATACTAAATCTGCTCCGAGATCCAAAGGATTCTGGTTAATTGGTGTTGCAAAGGTGTTATCAACAACCACAACCGCTCCAACCTTTTTTGCTGCAAGGGCAATTCGCTTGATATCAATTATTTTCAAAGTAGGATTGGTGGGGGTTTCCAGATATACCAGATCACATCCCTTAGCAATTTCATATTCCAGTTCCTCATGATTCCCTGTTTCACAAAGTTTAACCTCCACATCATAAGCCGGAAAGAAGTCAAGAAATAATTTACTTGTACCTCCGTAAGTATCCTTAACAGAAACTACTCTTTTGCCTGGTTTTAAAAATGTAAAAAGCGTATTGCTGATTGCAGCCATACCTGTAGAAAAGGCTGTAGCTGCTTCAGCACCCTCTAACACTCTTATTTTCTCCTCTAGCGAAGCAACCGTAGGATTTGTATTGCGGCTATAAATAAACCCATCTGTCTTTCCTGTGGACACATCAAACCACTCATCAAGATCTTTGTACGCAAAAGCAACACTATTTACTATTGGTGTTGTAACTGCCTCTTTAAAATAAGGATTGTCCTCACCGGCCCATACCGCTTCAGTTGCCTTACTGAATTTTCTTTTTTCCATAATTTTTCACTGCTATATTATCATCCCGACTTGGTAAATTCCAAATCCGGCAGGATCTGTAAATAATCAACCTAAACACCTTGCTCAAAGATTACCTGACAGGCTTGAGCAAAACATCATGAAAAGTCAGGTCTGAGTCGGGATCAATAATCTTCAGTTTTATCTGTTCTACAGATCCGTCAGCATTTAATGCAAATGTAACGTAAGAATCGGCCTTCAGGCTCTTATTTTTCAAACTTGCAATAAAACTGTTGTACTGAAAATATTTAAGTGTGGCATTAAGCTGAGGCAATTGTTTAAATTCCATTAGTAAACCTTCAGCTGAAGGACTTAACAATACATCCCCATAAACCTCATCTCTGTAATTGCCGGCAAGCTTTATAATTGAAAGATTATATTTACCTGCCGAATCCGGCTTAACCAGATTTTTATTTTGGGATTCTTTAAGTCTCGCTGCAGCTAAAACCTGCTCATCACTAAAAGCCTTCAGCCAGTCAAATTTTTCATTATTCTCATAATAGTCGAGTACATGATAAATAATTGACCAATAGGCTGCTGTTGATTCCTGATTTGTCATTACGGTAATTCCAAGCTTAAGGTCCGGAACCATAGCAAGCTGTGAAACAAAACCACCCAGCTTTCCGCCATGTCCCACGACTTTATATCGCTGATAATTATAAGCTCTGAATCCTAATGCATAGCCAAAAAAATCCATTTGCGCAGGTTTAAGCCCCTCAGCTACTCTGCTTATAGGGATCGGTCTGATCACCTTCCAAAGTTGCACGGTACTTGCAGGTTTAAACAATACACTATGGGCTGGTGTCCGCCCTGAATCTAACTGAGTAATCATCCAGTTTGACATATCATTTGCATTCGATAAAATCCCACCCGCCGGATTACTGGCATCGCCAATATTCAACTCCTGATAATTATCCACCAGACCTACCTTACCATTTATCCTGTCATGAGCTGCAGAAATGTTCGAATTTTTTCCGAACTCTGAATGCCTGGAAACACTCCCCGGCATGCCCACTTTGTCAAAAATTCTTTCTTTAACAAAATCTTCCCATTCCATCCCGCTTAACACCTTAACCACTTCTCCGGCAGCTAGATACAGAATGTTGTCATAGGCATAAGTACTCCTGAAATCATGAACTAAGGGAAGTTTCTCAAGTTTTCCAAGAATTTCCCTTCTTGAGTAGGTAGAGGGGGGAAACAACATCAGATCACCGGAATAAGATAATAATCCGCTATGATGTACCAAAAGATCCCTGACTGTTAGATTTGTGCTGACATAGGAATCGGCCATTTTAAACCATGGCAAATGATCAATCACCCGGTCATCCCATTTTAGCTTCCCCTCTTCAACCAGCATGGCCAGTGCAGTGGCAGTGAAGGCTTTCGAATTTGAAGCAATTGAAAAAAGCGTATTGGCATCCACCCGATCATTTCCCCCCTGCTTTTTAATCCCATAACCCTTTGCTAGCAAAATTTTGCCATCCTTTACAATTGAAACACTAAGACCAGGAACTTCAAAGGCTTTTAATACCTTTTCAATATACTGATCAAGTCCCGGAGGCAAATTCTGCTGAGCTTTTGCCTCTGCTGAAAAAGTCAGAATGGATAATAGAAATATAAAATTTCTGAAGATTCGCTTGATTACTATATTCTGGTTCATTTCCTTATTCTAATGTGCCTTTGAAGATTGTTATAATTTTCTAATTCTCAATAAGTTTTATACAAAAGCAATTGATCCGGTAATTAAGATCTATCAGACTTACTTTAAGAACTAGCTGAATAATGCAGCAACTCTCCTGAATATTTTTAGCGATAATAGTTTATATTAGTGTATACATATTCAGCAATTCTCCTTTACTTATCATTTCCATGAAAAAAATTTTCTTACTCAGCGTGCTTATCCTTGGGCTTAACAGCCTCAATGCTCAAACAAAAAGCAACTGGGCACCCGGGCAAACAATTAAACACAGGACAGTTAGCACAGTAAGAGTGTCGCCTGATGGAAAAAAGGTAGTATATGCTGTCAGGGAACTGAAAACAATTGAAGGCAAAAGTGAATTCATCAATCATCTGTTTATTTCAGATATCAGTCAAGTTAATCCTGTTCAGCTTACACAAGGTGAAACGAATAACCTCAATCCTAAATGGAGTCCGGATGGAACACAGATTGCATTTATAAGTAAACGGAATGGGAAAAGCAACCTTTATCTTTTTACTGTGGGAGCTGGTGAAGCAGAAAGGCTGACTGACCTTAAAACCGGAATAAATGATTTTAAGTGGAGTACCAGCGGAAATCTGATTGCCCTTACAAGTAATGATGCTCCAACTGACGAAGAAGAAGAGGATAAGAAATCGGCTAAGGATTGGTATTTCATGAACGAAAAGTTCAAACAAGGCCGGCTCTATCTCCTTCATCTGAATAAAAAAGACAAGGAAGGAATGCCACAGATTACAGGACTGAGCAAGAAGAACAGGCATATAAATACATTTAACTGGAGTCCCGATGAGCAATGGATTGCCTATGCTCATGCAGCTTCAGCAGGTGTTGAAGACAATGTTTTCTGTGATATATCGATGATCAATATCAACACCGGTGAAGTTAAAGTTATTGCGAATAGTCCGGCAGGTGAAAATCAACCATCATTCAGCCCTGATGGTAATTATATAGCCTATTATAATCTGGATGAAAAAATAAGCTGGGGAGGTGCAACTTCTGTTAAAGTTTTTGCTCTTAAAGATGGAAGTGTTAAAACACTGGCCGAAACACCCAATGGCCCGTCGGAACTGATTGGCTGGAACAAGGATGGAAAATCAGTTTTTACCCTGGAATCACATCATACCAGTTCCAGGATATTTCAGCTAAGCATCGATGGGAAACAAGCGTTTGAATGGAATAAAGGAATGAAAGGTGTTTTGAGTGGAATTGAACTGAATCTGAACAGCAATTATTTCGGCTTTACCCTTCAGAACACCACGACACCTCAGGATGGCTATATCAGTAGTTCAGTCAGCTTTTCTCCACTGAAGATTAGCACTGTTAATCCTGAACTTGCCGGTTTTGCGGTTCCGAAAACTGAACTGATCAAATGGAAAAGCTTTGATGGCTTGGAAATTGAAGGACTTCTAACCTATCCCCTTAACTATGAGAGTGGTAAAAAATATCCCTTTATTCTTAATATTCATGGCGGACCGGCAGGAGTGTTCAATGAAAATTTCATTGCGGCTCAGGGCGTCTATCCCCTTGCTGCACTCGCAGAAAAAGACATCTTCATCCTCAGACCAAACCCCAGAGGATCAAATGGCTATGGTTTAAAATTCAGAGTAGCAAATCACCGTGACTGGGGCGGTGGCGATTATAAAGATCTGATGGCCGGTGTTGATTATGCGATTTCCAAAGGATGGGCAGACCCTGACAAAATGGGAGTTATGGGTTGGAGTTATGGTGGTTTCATGAGCAGTTGGGTTGTCGGACATACTAACCGGTTTAAAGTGGCCAGTATTGGTGCACCGGTAGTCGATCTGGTTACACAGGACCTGACAGATGATATCCCAAGTTTTCTTCCTTCCTATATGGAAAAACAGCCTTATGAAGATTGGACAGTCTATGACGAGCATTCTCCTTTAAGATATGTTCAGAATGTAAAAACTCCCGTGCTTCTGCAGCACGGAGAGGCTGATATCCGGGTGCCTTTCAGTCAGGGTTTAATGTATTACAATGCATTAAAACGCAGAGGAGTGCAGGTACGCTTTCTTGTACTCCCAAGACAACCACATGGGCCTGTTGAGCCTGAAATGATTCTTAAAACAAACCAGACCAATCTTAGCTGGATGTTACACCATTTACTAGGCACTGAATTAGGGTTTTAATAATTGACTTTTACTCAAAGCATTAAAAGAAGATGAGTTTTGACAAACAATACTTGTTTAAATCTGAACGCCTCGGCTTTAGAAACTGGCTGGAGAGCGATGTTGAATTAATGGCAGAAATCAATGCTGATAAAAAAGTAATGGAGTTTTTCCCGGCTATTGCTTCAAAAGATCAGACCATCGGATTTATCGACAAAATGAAGCAACAATTTGAAAAAAAAGGCTTTTGTTATTACGCTGTCGATAAACTTGAAAATAATAAATTCATCGGATTCATCGGTCTGTCTGAAAAAACTATTGAAGCAGTATTTACATCCTGCATTGATATTGGCTGGAGACTAAGTAGTTCGGAGTGGAATAAAGGTTATGCAACTGAAGGAGCAAAAAGATGCTTAGACCATGCTGCTGAAGTCCTGAAGCTCGAAAAAATAGTTTCCATTGCCCCAAAAATCAATATAAAATCGGAACAGGTTATGAAAAAGATCGGGATGGAAAAGGTAATGGAATTTGAACATCCGCTACTGATTAATGATGAAAGACTGAGGGATTGTGTTTTGTATCAGATTACAATGAATAAAAATCAAACTGAATTGCAGGGTTGATTTTGGTCTTTTCCTTTAAATTCAGATTAGTGGCAGCACTCTGGCCGTCAACCCCGGCGGTCGTATGTTTATAGAAAAGCAATAAATGTCGTTTTTCGATCCGAAAAGGCAATATCATTATGTAAGAATTGTGGAGGTTCCAGTCTTCGGAAATGACAATTCGCGTGGGATAGATCGGGAGATTCCGGCCTCAGCTGGAATGACAAATCTAGTGAGATGAATAGGGAGATTCCAGCCTTCGCTAGAATCGGTTTAGTTAAATATTGATTTAGGGCAATATCATTTCCAGTATTCATTTTAGCCTTTAAAAGGCAAAAAAACACCTCTATCATTATAGTTCCGTATTGCGATTCCAGCGAAGGCTGGAATCTCCTCCACCCATAAAACGAATGTCATTCCCGCGAAAGCGGGAACCTCCTTC
>CAZGWG010000048.1:0-21692 GCA_964529165.1 uncultured Sphingobacterium sp. | reverse complement strand
CGTAACTAACAGGATTGTTTTCTGACCGCTGGTCATATAGCTTTCCAGCCATTCTATTGTTTCTATATCCAGATGATTGGTTGGTTCATCCAGAATGTACACATCCGGATCATCAATAAGGAGTTTTGCAAGTGCTAGACGCTTTCTTTGCCCACCAGAAAGTGTAGCAATTTTTTGTTCCAAATTCTGTATTCCCATCCTGCCCAGAATCGTTTTTATTTCATATTCATATTCCCAGGCATTTGCATTGCTCAGTTCATCCATCAGTCTGTTCATTAGTTTTTCATTTTGAACTTCCTGATTTACAGCTTCTTCGTACTGACGTATGAGCTGCTGACGCTCATTTCCAATAGAGTAAATGAAGTCGCTTATTGTTTCCTGGTTACTAAATTGCGGATCTTGTTCAAGGTAACCTATTTTCAGGTCACGTTCTGTTACAACTTTACCAAGTACAGGCTGTAAGATCCCTGAAAGGATCCTGAGTAATGTTGACTTCCCAGTTCCGTTAATGCCAACAAGGGCAACCCTGTCGCCCTTATTCAGACCGAAATAAAGATCTTTAAATAACCAGTTATCGTTAAATGAATGGCCTAATTGTTCTGTAGATAAAATGCTCACGCTAGTTCTTGTATTTGATTGGAAGGATATGTAAAAGTTCCCTTTAGATCTTTTAATGATTGATTGGTCATTGCTTGTGCAACCGTTTCTGCCTTAATACTTCTATATTTTTTTAAAAGTCCCCCAAATATAGGTTCAATCAGCTTGAAAAGAAGTGTTGCAATCTGTTCGCCAGATCGTTTTTTGCTGCGTTTTCCGGTTAATAATGATGGCTGATAGATATGTAAAGATGGAATTGATAATTGCTTTAGTTTTTCTTCCAGTTCTCCTTTAAGATTTAAATAAGAGCCAGGCGATTTTTTATTGCCCCCCATTGATGAAACCAAATGAAATAGAGAAACCCCATTTTCTAAACCAATTTTTGCTAGACTTAATGGGTATTTCAAATCAAATTTTCTGTATAATTTGGAGTCTGGGGTTTTTGATTTTGTTGTACCTAAACAGCTATAGATAATATCGCCCATAATATCGGAGGTAAAATGCTCCATTTCGTCAAAATTAATAATCAATTGCTGAACCTTAGGATCAGTTCTATTAAGCGGTGCTCTAAGCAGAAGTATTACTCTGTTTTTTTCGTCTGACTTGATTTGCGCTGAAAGTAAGTGACTGCCAATAAGTCCGCTTGCTCCAACTAAAATGACTTGATGTGGCATTATTTCGTTTTATTAATCCGCAAAGGTACACATTAGTAAGTTTGGAATTAATATTGCGTGTTTAAACATGTAATTATAAATCAATAACATGGAAAAGATTATTCACCGTGCATCTGATCGTGGGATTCAGGATCATGGATGGTTAAAAGCAGCTCATTCATTTAGTTTTGCCAATTATCATGATCCTTCAAAGGTTCATTTTGGTCTTTTAAGAGTATTGAACGATGATATTATTGCCCCGGGAATGGGATTTGGAACACATGGCCACGATAATATGGAAATTGTTACTATACCTTTAAAAGGGGTATTAGCCCATAAGGATAGTTTGGGTTCTGAAGGTAATATCAGTTATGGAGAAGTACAGGTAATGTCTGCAGGAAGTGGTATCCGTCATTCGGAATTTAATGCTTCTGCAACAGAGGAGGCGAACTTGCTTCAGATTTGGGTATTTCCAAAGGAACGTAATATCAAGCCTCGTTACGACCAGATGAGGTATGATCTCGATAAAGTAAACAATTCATTTCTTACTCTTATTTCTCCAATTGAAGGAGAGAATGTGATGTGGATTAATCAGAATGCTTTCTTCAGCCTGGGCACATTTTATTCTGGCAGAACCGTCACTTATAGCATACAGCACCCAGGAAATGGTGCCTATGTTTTTATTATTGATGGGAAGATAGAACTGGCAGACACTATACTAAATAAACGGGATGCAATTGGCATATATGACACTGAAAATTTAGAGTTTAAGTTTACTGAAGATTCCAGAATACTGATTATAGAGGTTCCGATGCAATAAATTCAGAAAGCTCTCCTTGATAGGTAAAAATCCTCTTTTTCTGTCATAAGGGTTTTTGCAACTCTACCTTTATCCCCATAACCAAGTAGATGGAGCGTTCCATGAATCATCACTCTGTGCAACTCATCCACTTCCGGTACACGAATTTCTTTGGCGTTTTCCCTTACTCGCTCAATACTGATAAAAATATCTCCGAGTATTCCTGATTTCCCTTCGCTGTTATCAAATGTAATGATATCGGTATAGGTATCATGATTCAGATATTGCTTATTGATGCTGAGAAGATAATTATCACTGCAAAAAATAAAATTTAGCAATTTTAGTCGCTGATTTTCTGCTATAATGCTATCCCTTATCCAACTCCTGACTAATCCTTTTTGCTTTAAATGATAGGATATATCTTCTGAAAAAAAATTTATTGATAATTGACCCATTAAATTTTAAAATGCAGTTCAAGCTCATTGCCTTTTTTGTTAAAAATACACTGATCAGCAAGCTTTTTGATAATAAATACTCCTCTACCTGTTAAATTTTCAATATTTTCAGGAGCAGTTGGATCAGGAAGATTATTAAAATCAAATCCATCACCCTCATCGGATATTGTAAAAATAAGTCGCTTATCTTCGATGACTTCTAGGTTGATATAAACCTTTTTCTCTGAGTTTTCACGATTCCCATGAACAATTGCATTAATTACTGCCTCACTAAGGCAGGTTAGTACATTGGCGTAAATCTCATCGCTAAAACCATATTTGACACTTAGTTCATCTATGAAATTTTCAACGATGGTTATACTGTCAATCCTGGAAGGTAATTGCAGAGTGTACAATGAAGTATTATCTGAAAATTCTGTCTGCTCAATCATTTATCCCCCGAATTTAAATATTTAAAATAATCCCCCACTTTTATTTTATAAAATGAATTTAATGAAGGTGTCACGGTTCTTAGTAAATCGATTTCTTTTTGTTTGATTTTGCGGAATTCCTCCATGATTATCGAATTGGTGAGGGGAGGAGTAATAGCTTCTTTGCTTTCTCTTTTTTGATCTTCCTCGCGTTCACGATCTGCTTTTTCTGCGTCAAGCAATTTACTCAGGATTTCCTGTTGTCTGATTAGTGTTTCCTGTTGTATCCTTTTGTTTACGAGATCTGTTTCAGTTTGTTCCATCTCTTTCATTAATTTATCCAGATTTCCCAAGGTTCCTTTACCATCCTTATTTTCTATTTTATTGAACTCTTGCATGGCTTGCCTTATCATCTGTTGTTCCCGCGCCATTTTTGCCAATTGTTCACTCATTTCTCTACTGCTTTTTCCCTGTTTTCCACCACTCTGCTGACCTTGCTTTTGCATATCATCTCTTGCTTTTTGCATGTTCTTATTTAACTGTTCCTGCATTTTGCTAAGTTGAGAAAGATTTTGTTTTTGTTTACCTTTTCCTCCGGCTTTGCCATTCTGTTGAGCTTGCTGTAGTTGTTCTAAAGCTTCGTTCAACATTAAAGCAAGGTTATTTATTGAAGTCATTGCAAATTGCTGGTTACGGTTAGCCTCAGCAGTTCGTCGTTCACTAAGGCTTTCTATTGCTTTACCAACATTAAAGTTAATTGATTGAATCTCCTTATTAACAACTGATTGAATTTGGGGAACCTTTTTACTCAGCAAATACAGACTGTCTTCTATCATTTTGAGATTGACTTGGATATCTTTCTGCTTTTGGCTTTGAATGACATAGTTTGGATCACTGGAATTGATTTGCCGTATTGTTTGCATTGTTTTTTCCTGATCAAAAGAGCTGGTAATTAGATTGTCAAGAATTTCTCTCAGGCTTTTTGCATTAACTTCGTTCTCCTTTTCTTCTGATTCCTGCTGCATAGTCTCCAGATCTTTCGTCAGTTTCTTTATTTCAGATGCAGCCTTTGTTTGGCTTTCAGCTGCTTTCTTCTCATCTTTTTTCTCTAGGTTTTCAGCGCTATTTTGCTGTTCTTTATCTATTTCCTTCTGAGTTTTTTCCTGATTTTCGAAATTGTTCTTTTGTTCTAATTCCTCATTTTTCTGTTTCAGTTCCAGTAGTCTATCTTTCAGCTCTTTAAAATCTTTTTGCAACTGCTTTTGATCTTTCTTCAGTTCTTCAATGTCCGTCTTTCTATCTAAAGTTTTTTCAACCAGTTCTTCCTGAGCTTTGCCCAGTTCATTCAGTTTTTCTATTGTATTAGAAAGCTTTTGATCAAATTCAAGCTGTTTATAAAGTTCAAGTATACGGTCAAGTTCTTTTTGCAGTGATTTATTGTCCATCTGCATTTTAGATAGTTCTTCCTGAGTAAGGGTTTTATTATTTTTTTCGAGGAGCTTTTCAATATTCTTCAATAGTTCTCTTGTCTTTTCATCCAGCACATTATTAAAAAGTTCTTCGATTTGTTTTTGTTTTTGAAGAATCTGTTCATTTTCTTCCTGTTGTTCAGCTAAATTTTGTTTATTATCTCTTTGAATATCTTTAACTAATTCATCCAGTTCTTTTTGTTTCTGAAGAAGATTTTCAATTTGCTTTCTTTCTTCAAATGTCAGACTCTTTTTGTTCAGAAGTTCCTGGTTTATTTTTTTGGTCTCTTTTTCTAGCTGATCAGATTTTTTAATCGCCTGCTCCATCTTTTTCTTTATCTGTCCAATATTTGCTTCTATTTTTTTTTCCATCTCAATTTCTGAGGGCAGTTTCAAAGTTTTTATAGCTGACTTAACTGATTTCGGACCATTAACTCCATCATTATCAAATAGTTCAAAATAATACTCTATCTGTTGTCCTGGTTTCGCTTCAACTTCGTTTGTATTCCATACATAAAAGAAATTACTCTGAAGGGCATTTTTATCAAAGCTTACAGATCGGACCTCGGCTTTATCTCCCTTTTCTGTTTTTTCAGAGAGTATTCCGTAGTTGAAATTCAGTTTAGAAAAACCATGATCATCACTGGCTTGCCCAACAAAATACAGAAATTTGGAATTTATTGAATCTACTCGCTCATTAACAGCTATTACAGGATCGAGATCAGGTATAACCTTTAATTCATAGCTTGCGATTTCAGATTCCGATACGGCTTTATTGAGTGGTCTTATACTGTAAGAAAAGTTTTTAGAAGCCTTATAATTAAAGCTAAAAAGGTGTTTATCAGATTCTTTTATTTGAAAACTCCTTTTTTCTATAATCATATCAATTTTTTCAGTGTTTTGCGCTCTGAACTTCCAATTGATTCGTGAACCTTCGGGAACGGTTAAGTCGCCGATATTTTCAAGTCTTTCATTAGGTTTATTTAAATAAGCAGGGTATTCAATCAAAACATAAAAATCCAGGAGTGAAGGTTTAGCTTTTACCTCGAGAACATAATCTTCTGAACGGAACTCACTGGCCTTCAAAACTATTCTTTTACTTTTCTGCAAGTTTTTGAAAGTATATTTAAAGCGGATGACATTTTCTTTATCGAGTTTAAAGGTATTGAGTCCATCTTCAAGATAAATCTCCGCAGGTATTTCATTGCCAGTAAGTTTCACTAATAATGTAAAATCACTTCCCTGTACAACCGAGAGCTGCTCATTTAAAATTTCAAAATTGAAAGGAGCTTTTTTAACAAATCGTTTGTTATGATTTATTAGTCGTTCTGTACTTTCACTAAGAATAGAAGGAGCTGAAAAGAACACAAAAATGATAATTGCTAATGGCGCTAGTATATATTTCAGGTATTTACGGTTCTCTTTAATATGAATTGCGGCAGTAAAGGGAACGGGTTTGAGTTCATTAATCTTCTGATTAATACTTGCATCGATCAGAGTATACTGGTTAGGCTGTAATTCAGAAAGCTTCTTTAATTGTAAAATGTTGAGTAATTTGTCTTTTACAGGTGTAAAGTGCCTGCCAATTATTACTGAAGCCTGTTCGTGACTGATTGTATTTCCCAATTTGAAATATGCGAGAATAGGATATATAATATAGCTCGCAAGGACGAAGATATTTCCAGCTATAAAGGTATAGAAGAGAATACTTCTTACAGCCGGATCAAAATGTCCGAGATATTCTGCAAAACTTATAATTAAGAAAGCTGCAAGAAAAGATGAAGCCAAAAAAATGAAACCCTTTACAACTTTATTGAGGTAATACTTACGTATAAAACCATCAATTTTATTGATTAGATAGGCATAGTTATCTTCAGACTTGTTCATACGAAATACTTCACCGAAATAGTTTATATGAATTTAACGAAAATTAAATATAATTGGTGTAATTCAATTGATTGTACCCTTTCAATAGCATTTATTTTTTCTTTAATAAAACCACATTCGCAACCTTTCGCTGACCTTCATGGTCCCACTTTTTATTGTCACTTGGGAAATTTACAACACCGGTTTCCATATAATTATTTATCCATAACGTAGTCGATCCGCCACCGTCTAAATTAATAGCATCATTAGCGTTTAACCAGCTCATCAACTTTGTTAGTTCGAAAAGGCTCATACCCGCTGAGTTTTCATTTCGGCCATCTACAGTGATTAACATAACCCGCTTGTTTTTTGTTATGGCAACAGCCGTTCTGGGATGTCTGGTTTTATTAAATGAATTTGCAGTATCCAGTTTTTCAATGTGCTTATCCAACATCAGTAACGGGCCGCTTACCATAATGTCTTCACCTTCAAGTGATTGTTCCCAGCCCTCTTTGCCATCCCATTTTGCTATACTTATTGCTCCCTTATTGAATACTAAAGCAGATTCCTGATGTGAGGCACGTTTACTGTTTATTGAAATTCGATTTTCATTTATTATTCTGTTGTCAGAGCGGATGTAATCTACTGAGCCACCATTTGCAATATCAAAAAAAGTACCATTTAATGCTGCAAGGGCATTGAAGCCTTTACCAAAATCACTGGTTACCAAAAGCTTTTTGGCATCATAACCCAGATCAAAAAACAGATTTTTTCTTGGTTTTATTTCCAGAATACTTATGTTCTGATTAGAATTAAAAAGTGTTTTATTAAACCAGAAGGTCTTTAAATGCACTCCGGGTGCAATTTTCTCTTTTTTCCATACTGCTTTTGATACAGCTAAAGAATCAAATTGGGCAAATACTCTAAAATTAAAAGAAAGCAGCAGGAAGATAATAATTGTAAATGTTTTCATTTGAACAAATTTACTGCATCAAAATCAGGATAAATAAAAAGCCCCGGCAAAAAAAAAATTGCCAGGGCTTTTAAGAAAAAAAATAATTATTTCTTTGGATCTAATGCTTCATTAATTCGGACCAGAACATCCTCAAGATGTGCTCTTAATACCGGGTTTGAGTACTTTGGTAAAGCTGATTTTACCTGTATATATAATGATTTAAGTTCATGCCTGGCCATTGGACGTATATCAGATTGTGAAACATCAATCTGTGGTCCGGCAAGGGCTGCAAGTTGCGGTGTTAACTGAGCTTCATTTTCGTTCAGAAGATATGACATTCTTTCAACATATGCACGCTGTAGATTTCGGCGGTAAGTATCTAAATTGGCACCTGTTTTTAGTTCAGACCAAATGCCATTACGCAGATCTGCAAATAATTCATCCATGTGGTATGCAGAAACCCCATTTTTCACAGAATTATCAATAACTCGGTTTAAGCGACTGAAATCAAGGATGCCATTAAGTACACCTACTTGTGTTCTCCTTAAACGATCAACAATTCCTGCGTTGTCAAATTTGTTGAGTACATTTTGATTAAGCATCCAGCTTGGTGTTGTAAAAGCATATTCGTTAATGAACTTAACAGCTTCTTTTTGTTTGGTCTTATTGACATGTGTGTAAACAGGTCCTTTCTGTTCATAAGTTTTATCATCCTCATAGATGCCGCCAATATTTGAGCGCACATGCCCCATGTAACGATTCCACTGAATGAGTACTTCACCATAAAGTTCTTTCAGGTTATCATAAGGCTTGCCCTCTTCGTAAGTCCATTTTTCAATATTTGGCAAAATACGCTTCAGATTGGCAATGCCGTATCTGGAAGCTTTCATAGCATCATCTCCAAGGTCTTCAGATTGTGCTCGAGGATCAATAGGATTTGCTGTTTGCTGACCATAGAAATAAATGGGATTTCCGGCTCTTTCTATTGTCCATTTGTTCAAGATCTTAGCTTCTTCTTCAGGTGTTTGATTATCAAACCAGGTATATCCCCATTTAATAGCCCATTTATCATAATCCCCAATACCAGGATATAAAACAACTCCTTCATCTCCTGGTTGAGCGATGTAATTAAAACGAGCATAATCCATTATAGAAGGAGCAGTTCCACCCTTTCTTTTTGTGAAGGATGGTGAACGCAGGGAATCGACCGGATATGCAACGCTCGAACCAAAGTTATGAGGAAGTCCGAGGGTATGACCAACCTCATGAGAGGATACAAACCGTATGAGCTGACCCATAACTTCATCTTTAAATTTTGGACTTCGTGCTTCGGGATTGATTGCTGCAGTTTGGACAAAAAACCAGTTGCGAACTAAATTCATGACATTATGGTACCAGCCTATATCTGATTCCATGATCTCTCCGGAACGAGGATCAGAAATATGCGGACCGTAAGCATTTGCAATGTTTGAAGCAAAATAACGGATTACTGAATAGCGTGCATCTTCTGGCGACCAATCAGGATCGTTTAAAGGAGCTTCCAAAGCTGTGATTGCATTTTTAAATCCAGCTTCTTCAAAAGCGGCATTCCAGTCTTTTACCCCTTCTATGAGATATGGTCTCCATTTAACAGGAGTAGCCGGATCAATGTAGTAAACAATCTGTTTTTTAGGTTCCACCAGTTCACCACGTTTATAGGCTTCAGGGTCTTTAGGTTCCAGTTTCCAGCGGTGGATATAGCGTGTTATCTGTGCTTTTTGAGCATCAAGCCCGTAATCTGTCTGACTTTGGCCAAAAAAACCAACCCTGTCATCAGAAAAACGTGGTTTATAGGGAACTTTTGGCAGTAAGAGCATCGAATTATGTATCTCAACCGTTATAGAGCCAATTGATTTATCTCCCGGGGGATCTGTAGCACGGTATGTTTTTAATGAACGAACCTCAATATTAATGGGGAAAGATTTTATTGTATCTACAAAGGTGCGGGTTTCGTCTAAAGTTGTTATTTTATATTGAGTGCGAATTGACTGGGGTAAACCAAGAGATTGAACATCTTTTGAATAAAGGTCAGTGACATCAATCACTACAGAACTGGAATCTTTGTTGATAGCCTTGATCTCAAATGATGATAATACCGCATCCAGGTTTGAATTTCTTACAGCCTGAAACATTTCTGTCTTTTTATCAGCGATATTATGGTAAGAGGGAACCCTAATCATTACCTGCTTATCACGTCTTTGCCATTTCCAGATCTGTTCGTTTAACTCTTCTCCACCATAGGTCCCGTCAATAGTCGGAGTTCTTGAATAGCGGGTAACTACCAGCATTTCACGATTGAACAAAGAATCAGGAATCTCATAAAAATATTTTCCGTCAAGACGATGAACTTTAAATAATCCCTTGTCTGTTTTTGCTTTGTCAGTTATAACCTCTTTATAAGGTTTTATACCAACTTTTGGAGCTGGAGCTGCAGTCGATGTAGCTGGTTTAACTGGCTCAGTAGCCGGAGCAGTGGGTTTTTTGCGATCCTGTGCCTGAACATTATTCAAAACTGTTATGAAAATCAGTACTGATAATGCGCTAAACTGCAACTTGCGAAAGTTCATTGTCATAGAATTTTATAGAATGGTTAGTTTACAAGGAATTTACAAATGTATTGATTGAACTGAATAAGTGTAATTTTTTTACACGTTTTGGTAATAAATTTTATAATATCGATGTCAGGGACAACTAGTAAAGGAAAAGTTTTTAAACAGCAAGATTTAATTTAATCGATAATTTAAACCTTTTTAATTAAATCCTCTTGGACAAAGTTAATATTATCCGATTCCTACTCTTACCGTCTTTTAATGCAATATCAATTACAAAATTTCGTCCATTTCGCGACCTGAACATACCATCTATTTCAGACAATGGAATTTCTGATACAGGTTTAAAGTTTATGGCCAGAATTTCATCTCCTTTCACAAGTCCTGCTTTTTCTGCTGGTGAGGAAGGCTCAATCCGGGTAATAACCAATCGGTTAAAATTTGGGCCGGCCGAACTGATTTCCATTCCGGCCATATCATATTCAAAAGATTCTTTGATTGGAGTACTTGCTTTAAGATACATTGAAGCCCTGCTGTAGTCAAAAACAACATTGAACCTTTTTATAATTTCCAGCCCCATATTTCCATTTCTGTTTATTGAAAATAACCTTGAAGCCACATCTTTGTAATCTGGAAATGCTGCAATTACATCAACAAGTGTGTATTTGCCTAACTGTAGGGAAGAAATCCGTCCAATATAACCGTTAATTGGCCCGGTTAAACCAACTCCCAGATTCCCCGGTATTCTTTTATCCGGTAACTCAAAGGGTATTCCGTCTATTGTTTCAAGAGAAATAGGATGGCCGGCACCAGTATCAATAATAAGTTTTACAGGAAGTTTTTTTCCAGAGCTAAGTTTAATCCTGGTCGAAATATACGGTTTTCTTTCCTCTATACTAAGCGGGATTCGACTACCCTTTCTTGGAATATAAGCTTTATCAGGTTTATAAATGGTGAGTGTACTCGTAGAAAAATTTAGCTTAACAACAAAACTGTTGAAAAATTCATAACCTATCAAACCATGGATTGGAATTCCGACATAATTAGAAAGTTCGAAGATATCCTTTTTAAGAATTGCTGCAGGAATATTTTTAGCAAAGGCGTTCCCTATCCGAAAATCAACAGAAGGTGTAATTAGTGCACTTAACTTTTCGCCCTCACCAAAACCTGTAATGTAGATACTTCTTAAATTTTGAAAGGCAACAGAGTCGATTAATTTAGGATCAGATATCAGGATCAGACCTACACCTGTATCTAAAACGAAGTTGAAGGGCCCTTTTTCATTAATATGAACCTGGACAATCATCAGATTTTTTATCATCCTGAAGCCCAAAGTTTCCTTTTTTCTATTACTTATAAATTCGAATTCCTGAGCAAATGTATCCATGCTCAAGAGAATAATAATTGCTAGTATAGAGATGATTCTGATCAATGAAAATTCTTTCTTTGAAATCAATTTCTTTTTTAAAACTTAGCTGACAGTAACAAGTTACGTCATAAATTAATAATCTACACTCTATTTTTTAAGATCTTTGACGGCGATCAGGTGCTGGCTTTCATAATTTCTTTTCTATTTTTAAGGAGTTATTGAGTTCGTCTTCCGCAATCCTGTGGGGTAATAAAATATTCTGATGAAAACAAAGCTTTTTATTTTGATTCTCATTTCTGTGCTGAGTGCAGAATATGCTTTTTCAAAAACAATTCGTCCGCGAAAAGTTCTTAAACTTATAAAGAGTTCAGAGGTTCTGAATGATCATTTTACAGGATTTGCTTTATATAATCTTGGTACCAGAAAAATGATCTGTGGGCAGCATGCTGATAAATATTTTACTCCTGCCTCAAACACTAAACTCTTTACATTTTATGCCGGACTGAAGCTGCTAAAGGATTCAATTGCCGGATTGCAATATATAGAACGAGGTGATTCTCTAATCTTCTGGGGTATGGGTGATCCTGTATTTCTGGATTCTCAATTTAATGAACAACGTGTACTTCAAAAGCTAAATTCTTCAGGAAAAAAGATTTACAGGGCAAATGGTGTATTTAAAGGTGATTTTTATGGTGTTGGCTGGACTTACGATGATTACAATGAGTATTATCAGCCGGAAATGTCAGATTTGCCGGTATATGCTAATGTGGTTCGCTTTAGCCAGGATTCTAAAGGCATACGGTCTTATCCCCAGTTTAATCCGGGAGGACCATTCAATCTAAAAATTGATCAATCAGAAGATAAGACGAGATTTCGTATTAAACGTGAGATTTTTAGCAATGTATTTCACCAGCCCAACTCAAGTATTCCAAAGGGATTTAAACAAATAATTCCATTTAAAGTATCGGATGATTTATTGAACTATTTATTAAAACAAATAGTTCCAGGTTTTTCAGGAAATATTAATTATTCAAAACCTAACCAGACTAAAATCTGGAATAGTATTGCTGCAGACACGCTTTACAAGAAAATGTTATTACCCAGCGATAATTTTATTGCTGAACAGATTTTACTAAATATTGCAGCAAGCAGTGGATTGGAAATGAATACTGCTGCCGTAATCAATTATGTAAAAAAGCAATTTCTTACTGATCTGCCGGATAAAGTATTATGGGTAGATGGATCCGGATTATCGAGACAAAATTTATTTACTCCACGAACTATGGTAAGGATATGTGAAAAAATTTATGATGAGGTTGCGGATGAGAATCGCCTTTTTGAACTTTTACCTCAGGGAGGAAAGACCGGAACTCTCAAAAATATTTTCAAAGCCGATAAACCCTATATTTTTGCAAAAACCGGGAGTCTTTCTAATAATCATAATCTGAGCGGCTATCTTATAACGGCCTCTGGAACGAAACTTATTTTTTCTTTTATGAATAATAATTTTACCAGACCAACGGCAGAAATACGTAATGAGATGGAAAAGTTGTTATCACGTATTTATCAAGAATATTGAGCAGTTTTAATAGATTTATAAATTAACGAAAGTTTACAGGGTATCTGTATCTGAATAAAAAGAGGAATAATTATGAACAAAATAAAAATCTTGTTTATCGTATTTATTTCTTGTGTAACGTTGAGTTGCAAAACCAGTTTACCAGGAGATACCACTATTTTTATCGTTAGGCATTCCGAAAAAGATACTTCTGATCCTAAGGACCAGGATCCAGAACTCAGTCCCGAAGGTAGAGAAAGAGCTATTGCCTTGGCCGGCAAGTTAAAAAAAGTCAAACTTGATGCAGCTTTTGCTACCAAATACAAAAGAACACATCAGACCGCATACTATTCTGCAATAAATAACAGCATTCAGATTCAGACCTACGAAGGGCATGATTTTGCTGGTATTGCAGACCTTGTGAAAACAAAGTTTTCCAAGAAAAAGGTTCTAATTGTAGGTCATTCTAATACTGTGCTTGAATTACTAGAGGCTTTTGGTGCAAATCGGCCTATTGATGTACTAGCAGACGAGGATTATGATTTTTTGTTTAAGCTAAATATAAGTCCTGAGGGAGAAAGAGAGCTTAAAATATTGCATTATGGAAAGATGCATCATCTCAGCAATATCAAGTAAGTAGCCACTATAAATATAATGAAGAAGGAAAGGGGCTTAAGCCTGTTTTTTGGAGGTACAGCCTATTTGGGTATAGCTCATAATGAAACGTTCAAAAAACTTGTACATAATGGTATTGAGATTTATGGTGTAAACTACGGTGCATCCAGAAATAATAACGTCAGCCCGGATATTTTTTCAATTGCTGAAAATGAAGCGGCAAGACGATTTGGGGCTGAAGATTCGATTCTTTTGTCGAGCGGATACCTTGCTGCTCAACTACTTGTTCAGCGATATTTTAAAACTCATTTATTGATTTATGCCCCGGATACACATCCGGCACTCTGGATCGGAATACCCGAAGCCCCCAGCATAAAGTTTGGGAAATGGGTGGAGAATGCAGTTAATAGTATCAATAGATCTGATAAACCAGTAATGATCATTAGCAATTCACTGAATAACCTGATTCCGGAGATCTATAGTTTTGATTGGTTGAAAGAAATTGATTCCAGCAAAGAGATTGTACTGCTTATAGATGACTCGCATGGGGTAGGGATTACCGGAGATCGGGGAGAGGGTATTTATAATAAACTACCCCGATTACCTAATATGGAAACATTTGTTATTGCATCCATGGCGAAAGCTATGGGATTTGATGCGGGGCTTATTCTTGGGAATTCAGCAGGTATCAAAAATTTGAGGAATTCACCAGTTTATATTGGAAGTTCACCCCCATCTCCCGGAATGCTTTATGCCTTTGTGCATGCCAGAGAGATTTATGCGCATGAGCTTATTAATATGCGCAGAAATTTAAGCCTCTTTACAGATTTAATTGAATCAAAAGAGAATTTGTTGTTTATTAATGATTACCCTGTTTTTCTACTGCTAGATGAAGTGCTTGCGAAAAATCTGTTAAAAAATGGTATTAATATATCATCCTTTCCCTATCCTGATCCAATGGGTAAATCGATTCACAGGCTTGTGATTACCAGTATTCATGAAAGAAAGGAGCTTGAAATTTTAGCTAATGAAATAAGCAGAGTTTAGCTCGCCTCAATGCTTCAAAGTATGATTTAGCTATTAATAATGCCATTTAAAGGGTTTAAAGATCCTCAAAAGGAATATCCATCAACTCATAGTTTTTCCATCCTATGAAATCAAAATGCCACCACTCATTATCAAGAACTCTGAAACCTTGTTTTTCCATAGTCTTGCGCAATAGTTCACGATTTTGAATAACTGTCGGTGGGAGATCTTTAAAATCTGAGGCAGCTTCAGCAGCAAAACTGTCGTATGGAGTAGGCATCATCAGTTCTTTTCCGGTTCTAAGATCGATTATTGTCAAATCTATTGCGCAACCACGGTTATGTCTTGAACCATCTTTTGGGTTTGCAACGAAATTTTTATCACTGGCAATTTCAAAGAATTTAACAGTTACACTATATGGGCGATATCCGTCAAATATTTTTAGTCCGTATCCGTATTTTTTAAGATCGTTTTGAACATTTTTAAGGGCTGCGGTAACTGGCAGCCTCGCAAATGCTCTTGCCTGCTTATAAACAGCTTGTTTAGCAAAATTATTTTTTCCGGCATACCGGATGTCGAGTTTGATATCCGGTATGAGCTTTTGAATTTCGATTAATTGTTTGTTTTTGTCGAGTTCAACTGATTTTTTGTAGACTGCATATTCATTGATTACTTCTAAACCATAAGGATTACCAGACTGAGCATAAGCTCCGGTAAGTGCAGAAAGGAGTATTAAAAAAAGAAGTTTCTTCATCAGCGGTTCGAAACAATCAGCAGATCCAGATCTTTCATAGGTATATTAAAGCGGTCAGACAGATCTTTATTGGTAAGCTTTCCCTGATAAAGGTATATTGCATTACGTATTCCCGGTCTTTCCCATATAAGATTCATTATTCCTCCCATTTCTCCGATATCAAGTATAATCGGAGTGAAAATATTGGTTAAAGCATAGGTTGCTGTTCGGGATACTCTTGATGCGATGTTTGGGACACAATAATGAATTACATCATATTTTCTGAAGGTAGGAACTGTATGATTGGTTACGCTTGAAGTCTCAAAACAGCCTCCCTGATCAATACTGACATCAATTATCACGGAATTTGGTTTCATTCTGCTGACGGTTTCTTCTGAAACAATGCATGGGCTTCTCCCATGATTGGCACGTATAGCACCAATAGCAACATCACAATTACAAATAGCTTTTTGTAATACCACAGGCTGAATAACTGAAGTAAAAACCCTGCTTCCGATATTGTTTTGCAGCCTTCTTAACCTGTAAATCGAACTGTCAAAAACTTTGACCTCAGCACCAAGTGCAATTGCAGTTCGGGCCGCATATTCGCCAACTGTTCCAGCACCCAAAATGACAATTTCGGTTGGAGGTACACCGGTTATTCCACCCAGCATCAGGCCTTTACCTTCAAATACATTACTCAGATATTCGGCCGCAATAAGGACAGAAGTTGCTCCGACAATTTCACTCATTGCCCTGACTACGCTCAGAACATTGCCTTCATCACGGAGGTACTCAAAGGAAAGAGCGGTAATATTCTTTTTCATCAGGGACTTTAGAAAATCGGCTTTCATTGTCGACATCTGTAGGGCAGAAAAAAGAACCTGTCCCATCTTCATCATTTCAACCTCGTCATCAGTTGGAGGGGCTATTTTAATGATCAGATCGGCTTTATAAATTTCCTTTTTATCATAGACAATCTGGGCGCCTTGTTCACTATAATGATTATCCTTAAAGTTAGCGGCAAGCCCGGCACCTGCTTCAATCACAACTTCGTGACCATGTTGAACCAATAAACCAACGGATAAAGGTGTTAAGGCAATTCTGTTTTCCTGAAAAGAGGTCTCCTTCGGGATTCCGATATATAGATTGTTCTTTTTGTTTTTAAGCTCTAACATCGCCTCCTGCGGTTGCATCATGGCTTGTTTTGCAATGTCAGATAATTCACTCATCATGCGGGTTTTAATAAGGGAAATGAAGGTACAAAATTTTTAAAACAGGAAGGCCATCGTTCAGAACAATTCAGATTATACCTTGGTAGCCTCAATATTACGAAATCCACTTTCTCCTTCAGATATTTTTATTTCAAGGTAATTAGATGGCCAAAGGTTGGATATGTTCTGAGGCCATTCAATAAAACAGTATTGCCCAGATGACAGATATTCTTCAAATCCTATATCAAAGGCCTCATCCTGGGATTTAATTCGGAAAAAATCAAAATGATAAATTTTACCCTGGGGATATAAATATTCATTAACAATTGAATAGGTAGGACTGCTTGCTGTTTCTTTCATACCAAGAGCAAGACAGAGAGATTTAATCAGGGTTGTCTTTCCTGCTCCCATTTCGCCCTCAAAAAGAAATATTTTTTCTTTTCCTGCAAACTTTAGCAGTTCTGATGCTGCCTCATGCAGTTCCCCTTCGTGATTGACCCGGATATTCATTAGATCGAATTATAAAGCAATAAAATTTGAAAACTAGATTATTTCGGACTATAGGTTACATAAGGAACTATCATTTCCTCCATTGAAATACCTCCATGCTGGAAAGTCTCATTAAAATAATTAACGAAATGATTATAATTGTTGGGGTAAACAAAGAAGCTATCCTCTTTAGCAAATATAAAGCTTGAACTCATATGCAGTTTTGGAAGCATGGCTTCATGGGGGTTTTTTATATGGAATACATCTTTTGCAATAAAATCCAGGTTCTTACCTTGTTTATATCGCAAGTTTGAATTGGTATTCCGATCGCCAATGACTTTACTTGGATGTTTCACCCTGATTGTACCGTGATCAGTTGTAATAATCAATTTTATCTTTTTCTGAGAAAGCTTTTTCAAAGCATCCAGTAATGGGGAGTGCTCGAACCAGGAAAGGGTCAGAGACCGGTATGCGGCTTCGTCATTTGCAAGTTCCCTTATCATCGCCATATCTGTACGCGCATGAGAAAGCATATCGACGAAATTGTAAACAATAACGTTAAGGTCGTTACCCATTAAATTGTTCAGGTTTTCACTAATATTTTTACCCTGTTCAAATGTAAGTATCTTGTTATATGAGTATTTGCAGTCCTTACGCATGACACGCTGAATCTGATCAGCAAGAAATTTTTCTTCAAATAGATTTTTACCGCCTTCATCTTCGTCATTTTGCCACATTTTTGGGAAGCGGCGCTCCATTTCAAGCGGCATTAATCCGGAAAAAATTGCATTTCTTGCATATTGCGTCGCGGTGGGTAAAATACTATAATAACTATCTTCTTCTTCGATGCGATAATAATCCATCAAAAGCGAATTGATCATTTTCCACTGATCATACCGCAGATTATCAATCAAGATGAAGAATGTTGGCTTTTTAGGCTCCAACGAAGGAAATACCTTTTTTACAAAAAGCTGGTTTGAAGTGATAGGTCCATCTTCAGGATCTTTAAGCCATTTCAGATAGTTTTTTTCAATAAATTTTGAAAATTGTACATTGGCTTCCGATTTTTGCACAGTTAAAATTTCGTGCATACCTTCGTCTTCAAGTTTCTCAAGAGAAAGTTCCCAATAAACTAATTTTTTATAGACTTCAACCCATTCTGAAAAACTCAGGTTTTCATTCAGGGTCATTCCAAGGGTTCTGAAATCCTGACGATAGGCCATAGAAGTTTTCTCACTTACCAGGCGCTTATTATCAATCAGTTTTTTTATTGTGAGTAAGATCTGTTTCGGATTTACAGGCTTAATCAGATAATCATCTATTTTAAATCCAATAGCATCTTCCATCATATACTCTTCTTCATTTTTAGTGATAAGTACGATAGGAATATCCGGATCAATAGATTTGATTCTGGCAAGAGTTTCCAGTCCGGTCAGTCCGGGCATGTTTTCATCAAGGAAAACAAGATCGAAAATTTCGTTTTTGAAACAATCCAATGCGTCATTACCATTGGTTACAGTTTTAATCCTGTAGCCTTTTTCATTAAGAAAAAGTATGTGCGGTTTTAACAGGTCGATTTCATCGTCGGCCCATAATATGGTTGTTTCCTGCATTTCAATGTAAAATTAATAATTAATAAAGCATCGAACTTAATTATACGTTCAATTGTCATTAAAAATAACAATTTTTGTGCCGTAAGATTCTTAATCTTGAATAAGAAGAAAATAATTAATGATCCGGTTTATGGTTTCATCACCATTCCGTCAGAACTGGTGTATGATTTAATTCAACACCCTTATGTTCAACGTTTGCGTTATATCAAACAACTGGGAATGACCCACCTGGTGTATCCCGGAGCTTTACATACACGTTTTCACCATGCCCTTGGGGCAATGCATTTGATGAGTCTGGCCGTTGAAACGATAAAAAGTAAAGGTCAGGCTATTTCTTATGAAGAAGAAGAAGGTGTAATGATAGCTATTTTGCTTCATGATATCGGCCATGGTCCCTTTTCTCATGCCCTGGAACATACTATTGTTGATGGAGTATCACATGAGCACATCACCGCCCTTCTGATGAATAATCTAAACAGGGAGTTTGACGGTAAACTTACAATGGCTCTTGAAATATTCAATAATCGGTATCCTAAAACTTTTCTACATCAGCTTGTTTCAGGACAACTGGATATTGATCGGCTGGATTACTTGAACCGGGATAGTTTTTTTACCGGAGTTTCAGAAGGGGTGATCAGTTTTGACAGAATCATAAAAATGCTTGATGTTATTGACGATCAGTTAGTTGTTGAGGAGAAAGGGATTTATTCGATTGAAAAATTTTTGATAGCCCGCAGACTTATGTACTGGCAGGTGTACCTTCATAAGACGGTTATCGCTGCGGAACAAATGCTTGTAAAGATTCTGGAAAGGGCAAAGGAATTATCTACTGAAGGAAGAAATTTATTTGCAAGTCCCTGTTTTTCCTACTTTTTGAAGAAATCGGTGAGCCGGGAAGAATTTAAGAATGATCCCGGAAATTTGGAAAGATTTACCAAACTGGATGATAATGATATATTTACATCAATAAAAGTTTGGGCTGATGATGAGGATTTTATCCTTTCAACACTTTGTAAGCACCTCATAAGCAGGAACCTCTATAAGGTTGAAATTAGCAATGAACCCCCACCTGTTGACCGGATCAATGAACTTGCCGAGAGAGTAACAGATGAATTTGAAATTTCTGATGATGATACGTCTTATTTCGTATTTACAGATACAATAAAGAATAATGCCTACCATGTTGGAGACGGGAGTATTAACATTTTGATGAAAAATGGGTCTATACAAGATATTACCAAAGCATCAGACAATTCAAATCTGGAGGCTCTGGCAAAAACAGTACAGAAGTATATACTCTGTTATGTTAAGGAAATAAAGGATGTCAATTAATAATTAAGCGAATAAGTTCAAAATTTGTTCGTTAACATATAAGCTATAAATTTGTCCGATGCAACTAACTGCACATCAGATTGGAATTTTACTCGAAGGAACTGTAGAAGGTAATCCTGAGGTGACAGTGAATCAACTTGCCAAAATAGAAGAAGCAAAGCAGGGATCCTTGTCTTTTCTTGCTAATACTAAGTATGAGCAATATGTTTATGGATCAGGTGCATCGATCATTATTGTGAATGATGAATTTGTACCTTCCCAACCTATAAAGGCAACCCTAATCAGGGTGAAAAATGCCTACAGTGCATTTTCTGTTTTACTTGAAAAATATGATGAACTTTTAAAGTCTAATAAGACAGGTATTGAAGAGCCTAGTTACATTCATCCGACTGCTCAGATAGGTAAAGATGTTTACATTGCTGCGCTTGCTTATATTGGTCCTAATGTTAAGATTGGAGATGGCAGCAAGATATATCCAAATGTATATCTGGCAGATAATGTAATTGTTGGTAAGAATGTAACTTTGTATGCAGGCGTAAAAGTGTACTTTAATTGTGTCATTGGTGATAATTCAATTATTCACTCAGGGGCAATTATCGGAAGTGACGGATTTGGCTTTGCAAACGGGGGTGAGGGTATTTACCGTAAAGTAAGTCAGATAGGTAACGTTATTATTGAGGAGAACGTAGAAATAGGATCAAATACAACTATTGACCGGGCAACAATGGGATCAACAATTATCCGGAAAGGTGTTAAGTTGGATAATCTGATTCAGATTGCACATAATGTTGAAATTGGTGCAAATACGGTTATTGCGGCACAAACTGGTGTTTCAGGCAGCACCAAAATAGGTGAAAACTGTGTTATTGGCGGACAAGTAGGAATAGTTGGGCATATCAGTATTGCAAATGGGAGTAATATTGGTGCAAAATCAGGTGTAAATAACTCCATAAAGGAGGAGAATATGAGCTGGAATGGATTACCGATGTTGACATATCGGGATTCACTGAAATCTCAGGTAATTATAAAGCGTTTACCTGAAATGGAAAAGCGGATTGAAGAACTTGAAAATATTATAAAAGACCGTTTAAAGTGATCAGTATTCGGCCTTATGAATATCAATACGATGAATGTAAAACAAAGAACAATTAAATCAGAAGTTTCTGTGACGGGAGTCGGCTTACATACCGGCAAAGTAGCAAGGATGACATTTAAGCCCGCTCCTGAAAACCATGGTTATAAATTTAAACGAATTGACCTTCCTGGAACACCGGTCATTGATGCTGATGTTGATAATGTGACCGATACCTCAAGAGGTACTACTTTAACTCAGAACGGTGCAAGTGTAAATACCGTTGAGCATGTTTTGGCTAGCCTTGTAGGTATAGAGGTAGATAATATTTTGATGGAGCTTGATGGCCCTGAGATTCCAATTATGGATGGAAGTTCCATACAATTTGTTGATGCATTAGAGGGTGCAGGGTTTGTTAATCAGGATGCCGATCGGGAGTATTACAGTATCCCACATAATATTCATTATTCTGAACCTGACCGTAAAGTTGAAATGGTTGCCATGCCATTAGACGATTATCGGTTTACCTGTATGATTGATTATAACTCACCGGTTTTGGGGAGTCAGCACGCAGCAATAACAACCCTTTCTGAATTTAAGAAGGAAATTGCATCCTGTCGCACGTTTTGCTTTCTGCATGAGCTTGAAATGTTATTGAAACATGATCTGATTAAGGGTGGTGATTTGAATAATGCAATTGTAGTTGTAGATAAGCAGGTAAGCAAGGAAGAATTAAGAAACCTAGCCAAACTATTTAACCGTGATGATATTGATGTTGCAAGGGAAGGAATTCTAAATAATATTGAATTGCGATATCAAAATGAACCGGCACGTCATAAGCTTTTGGATATGATTGGTGACCTTGCATTAGTTGGTGTC